>NZ_JBFAPO010000100.1:0-28414 GCF_040676755.1 Dactylosporangium sp. NPDC049525
ACACGAAACCCTAAGGCCCGTGTCACGGGGTCATATCAATTGGCACTGGCTTAACAAGCACCCTGTTGAGTTCTCAAACAACCAACACACACCGCCGAAGCTCGCTTAGCGAAGCTCACTTCATCCGGGGCAACTTCTCTACTTTACCAGGTCGCTTACCGTTGTCAAGTCCGTATTTCCGGGCTATTCGACTGCAAGCGGTTTCCCGAGCATAACAAGGACACCGTTTCCGGTGATCTTGTTTCGGGAGATCCAGTAGGACCGGCCGGCACTGGAGCGTCTCGCTCGCTTGCCCGCCCGGCTCCCTGCCGGCTTTGTTACTTTACCAGTCCGTTCCGTCCTGTCAAGCTCGCGTTATCCGCTTGTCGACCTTCTGGAACGTTTCCCGCGCACGGCTACCGCACCGTTCCCGGTGTGGAGACTTGCTCGGAATTCCGACCGGACCGGCTGGCTCGTGCCTCTCGGCACTCACCCGCCCGGCTCCCTGCCGGCTGGATCAAACTACCCGATCGGCTCCGCGATCGCAAATCCGGCTCACACCGTCTGTTATCGCACCACCCGGTACAAACATCCGCGAACCGGTCGTTTCCGACCAGCCCCTCAGACCTGGAGAACCGTACGGGGAACGGCGAACCAACGTCAAATCGGCCGTGCGCCGCCCCGGCGGAACAGGGAGGATGACGGAATGACGCCGAGCCCCCGCGCGGACGCGCTGCTGGACCTGCTCTTCCCGTTGGGCCAGCTCATCGTCGGCGTGGTCGTGGCGCTGGTGTCGGTCATCGCGGCATATCGACTGGCACAGCGCGGACCTTCGCGGATGCGCACGGTGCTGCTCATCACCGGCGCCGCCGTCGTGGGCATCACCGTCTTCGGCATCCTGAGCAACCGCTCGGCGTGACCTGACGCCAAGCGGCATCCGTCGACGCCAAGCCGCATCCGTCGACGCCAGGCCGTGTCCGCCGGCGCCACGCGGCGTCCGCCAACGGCGTCGCCGCGGCCGGAGGGGCTCAGAGCCGGCGGTTGGCCAGGCTCGGCAGCGTGGCGCGGATCTCCGCGAGCCGCGCGAAGTCGAGCTCCGCGAACGTGACGCCCACGACGTCCGGTGCCAGCGCGACGACGGTCCCCCACGGGTCGATCACCATGCTGCGCCCGAAGCAGGTGCGGTCCGGGTCGTGGTTGCCGACCTGACCGGCCGCCAGCACGTAGCACTGGTTCTCGATCGCCCTGGCCCGCAGCAGTGGCTCCCAGTGGTCGCGGCCCGTGTGCAGCATGAACGCCGCCGGCACCGCGAGCACGGTCGCGCCGTCGATCGCGAGCTGCCGGTAGAGCTCCGGGAACCGCAGGTCGTAGCAGATCGACAGACCCAGCACTGCCTCGTCGACGCGCAGCAGTGTGGTCTGCGTGCCGGGTGCCACGGTCGCGGACTCGTGGTAGGAGACCCGGCCCGGGATCTCGACGTCATACAGGTGGATCTTCCGGTACGTGCCGGCGAGCGCACCCTGGCGGTCGAAGACGAGCGTCGTGTTGAACGTGTGCTCGGCATCCGGTCCGGTCTCGTGGAACGAGCCGGCATGCACCCAGATCCCGAACTCCCTCGCGGCGTCGGCGAAGAAGGCCGCGAACTCGCCGTCGATCGGCTCCGGTTTCGGGGCGCCGTCGGCGCGGCCGAGATAGTCCACGTACTCCGGGAGCACCGCCAGATCCGCGCCACCGTCGGCGGCCCGCTCCAGCAGGCTCCTGGCCACCCTCAGGTTCTCGGCCCGGTCGTCACGGGCGTTGAGCTGACACACCGCTACGCGCATGCCTCCAGCCTATCGATCAGGCGGCGGTCAGCACGAGCGCCGCGGCGGCCAGACCGAGGCCGGTGATCTGCAACGGTCGCATCCGCTCCCGATCCACGGCCATCGCGAGGAAGACGGTGCTCACCGGGTACAGCGACGCGATCGGCGCGGTGATGCTCAGCATCCCTCCCCGCACAGCCACGAGATAGAAGGCGTTCGCGGTGACGTCGAACGCTCCGGCGGTGCTTGCCAGGGCCAGCGACGAGCGGTCCATCTTCAGCGGCACGCGCATGACGCGCATCACCACGAGGAGCCCGATCACCCCGACGACCCGCCCCGACAGCAGCGGCCACATCCCGGACTCGTGCGACGTCTGGGCGATCAGCGTGAAGTACCCGCCGAACAGCACCCCGGCCGCGAGCGCCGCGGCGACCAGGCCCTTGGAGATCTTCACGCCGCCGGTCGGCCCGGCGCTGACGAGCGTGATGGCGGCGACGGCGAGCACGGCACCGCCGAGCGCCAACGCCGACGGGCGGCGGTCGAGCACGAGGCCGAGCAGCAGCGGTACCGCGGCCGTCGTCGTCGCGGTCAGCGGTGCGACGACCGACATGGCCCCGCCGGCGAGCCCGCGATAGAAGACGACGAGTCCGGCGTTGCCGAGCACGCCCGCGGCCGCACCCCAGGCGAGGTCGGCGACGGTCGGCATGCCGGGTCGGGTGACGAGCAGCCAGCCGATGACCAGGGGGATGCCGGCCAGTTCGGCGATCAGCGCGATGCCGAACGAGTTGGTGCGCTGGCTCGCCTTGCCGCCGGCGAAGTCACCCGCACCCCAGATGAGCGCGGACGTGGCAGCGAAGACGAGTGACAACACGCGAGCCACGATATGCGTCGCTTGCTAGCCCCGCCACCGCGTTTTCCGTCGTCTACTCTCGCCTGGAATCACTTTTCCGTAAGCTGAGCAGAGCTTTGGTCGTACCATGGCGAAACCGTGTGGCACGCAACACGCCGCCCACCCAGGAAGGTGGACGGCGTGTCAGCGATCGCTTCGGCTCAGGCCGACTTCTCCTCGCGGTCCGCGCGGCGGCGGCCGGCCCGGTGTGCGGCGAGATCGCGCGGGACGATGGTCGGGATGACCTTCTCCAGGACGACCTCGCGGGTGATCAGGACGCGGGCGATGTTCGGGTTGCTGGGCACCTCATACATCACGCTCAGGAGGACCTCCTCCATGATCGCGCGCAGCCCGCGGGCGCCGGTGCCGCGGAGGATCGCCTGGTCGGCGATCGACTCGAGGGCCTCGGCGTTGAACTCCAGCTCGACGCCGTCGAGCTCGAACAGGCGCTGATACTGCCGGACGAGCGCGTTGCGCGGCTCCGTGAGGATCTTGACCAGCGCGTCCCGGTCGAGGCTCTTCACGCTGGTGATGACGGGGAGACGGCCGATGAACTCGGGGATGAGCCCGAACTTCAGCATGTCCTCCGGCATCACGTCGCCGAAGCTGTCGTCCATGGTGCGGTCGGTGATCGAGCGCAGGTTGGCGCCGAAGCCGGTGCCGCCCTTGCCCACCCGGGCCTGGACGATCCGGTCGAGCCCCGCGAACGCGCCACCGCAGATGAACAACACGTTGGACGTGTCGATCTGGATGAACTCCTGGTGCGGGTGCTTACGGCCGCCCTGCGGCGGCACGTTGGCGACCGTGCCTTCGATGATCTTCAGGAGCGCCTGCTGCACGCCCTCGCCGGACACGTCCCGGGTGATGCTCGGGTTCTCCGACTTGCGGGCGATCTTGTCGACCTCGTCGATGTAGACGATGCCGGTCTCGGCGCGGCGGATGTCGTAGTCCGCGGCCTGGATCAGCTTCAGCAGGATGTTCTCGACGTCCTCGCCGACATAGCCGGCCTCGGTCAGCGCCGTGGCGTCCGCGATCGCGAACGGCACGTTGAGCATCCGGGCCAGGGTCTGCGCCAGGTGTGTCTTGCCGCAGCCGGTCGGGCCGATCAGCAGGATGTTGGACTTCGCCAGCTCCACGCCGTCGCTGCCCGAGCTGCTGCCGGACTCTGCCTGCACGCGCTTGTAGTGGTTGTAGACCGCCACCGCGAGGGCTTTCTTCGCCTGGTCCTGACCCACCACGTACTGGTCCAGGAAGGCGCAGATCTCCATCGGCTTGGGCAGCTCGTCGAACTTGACGTCACCGGACTCGGCGAGCTCTTCCTCGATGATCTCGTTGCAGAGGTCGATGCACTCGTCGCAGATGTAGACGCCAGGTCCCGCGATCAGCTTCTTCACCTGCTTCTGCGACTTGCCGCAGAAGGAGCATTTCAGTAGGTCGCCGCCGTCGCCGATCCGTGCCACCTACGATCTCCCTGCCTTCAGCCGGACTGACTGCCCGGATCGCATCGTGCTGTCGTGAACTTCCGGTGCGGCGCTCGCGTCGCCCGTCGGCCCCGTGTCTGGTGTCCGCTGCTGCTTGCGTCTTGCCTCGTGCGTGTTGCTTGGTGCTGCCTCGACGTTACCTGGTGGTCGGCCGTATTCCGACCCCCTGAGCGGTGGTGTCTTTCCGGAGGGCCACATCGGCCCGCCAGACCGTGAGGTGAGGCGGGCCGATCATGGACCTTGGCGTACTACGCCCCGGAGGCGACCAGCGCCGACTTCTTGCGGCTGACGAGGATGTTGTCGACCAGGCCGTATTCCTTGGCCTCTTCGGCCGTCAGGATCTTGTCCCGGTCGATGTCCTTGCGCACCTTCTCGATCGCCTGCCCGGTGTGCCGGGAGACCATCTCCTCGAGATTCGTGCGCATCCGCATGATCTCGCGGGCCTGGATCTCGATGTCGGATCCCTGTCCATAGCCGCCCTCGGTGGCCGGCTGGTGGATGATGATCCGCGAGTTGGGCAGCGCCAGACGCTTGCCCGGCGTGCCGGCGGCAAGGAGCACCGCGGCGGCGCTCGCCGCCTGGCCGAGGCAGACCGTCTGGATGTCGGGCCGCACATACAGCATCGTGTCGTAGATCGCCGTCATGGCCGTGAACGAGCCACCGGGCGAGTTGATGTACATGATGATGTCGCGGTCCGGCTCGTTGCTCTCCAGCGTCAGCAGCTGCGCCATCACGTCGTTGGCCGACGCGTCGTCGATCTGCACGCCGAGGAAGATGATCCGGTCCTCGAACAGCTTGTTGTACGGGTTGGTTTCCTTGATCCCATACGACGTGCGCTCCACGTAGGACGGGAGGATGTAGCGGTTGTGCACCTCGCGCAACGCCGGGGACAGGCTCAGATCGGTCATCGCTTCGCTCCTCAAGCCAGGGTTCCGGCGCCTTCCGGAGCCTGCTGGGCCCCGGTGATCACCTTGTCGATGAAGCCGTAGTCGCGCGCCTCTTCGGCGGTGAACCAGCGGTCACGGTCGGAGTCGGACTCGATCTGCTCCAGGCTCTGCCCCGTGTGGAACGAGACCCGCTCCTGGAACATCCGCTTGGTGTAGAGCATCTGCTCGGCCTGGATCGCAATGTCCGAGGCCGTGCCGCCGATGCCGCCCGAGGGCTGGTGCATCATGATCCGCGCGTGCGGCAGCGCCATACGCTTGCCCGGCGCGCCGGCGCACAGCAGGAGCTGGCCCATCGACGCCGCCATGCCCATCGCAACCGTCGCCACGTCGTTGGTGACGAACTGCATGATGTCGTAGATCGCCATGCCCGAGTAGACGGAGCCACCGGGCGAGTTGATGTAGAGCCAGATGTCGCGCTCCTCGTCCTCAGCGGCGAGGAGGAGCATCTGGGCACAGATCCGGTTGGCGACCTGATCGTTGACCTCGCTACCAAGGAAGATGATGCGTTCCTTGAGCAGCCGGTTGAACACCGAGTCGTCGAGCGTCAGGCTCGAGTCCGCGCCACGACCGCGCCCGGAGGGCGCGGGACTGACTGGCGACGCTGGAATATGCAGGTCGGTCATGGCAGCCCTTCGCAAGAGTCTTGTACTTGCCGACCCTAACCGGTGCGGGGAGCGGGAGCTTCCCATGCTCACCGCATTTCGCTATGAGCGCACCGTGGTCGACCGGGCCCGCTGCGTTCTACGGGCCCGGTCGCTCAGGTCAGTGGTTGTGACCCTCGTGGTCACCGTGGTCGTGGCCCTCGTGCTCGTCCGCCGGGCCGCGCAGGTCGTCCAGCGACAGCGCGTTGCCCTCGGAGTCGACGATCTTCACCCGCTCGAGCACCAGACCCAGCGCCTTGCCCCGCCGCACGTCACCGAAGACCGCACCGGCGACACCGGCCTGGACCAGCTGGTCGTAATACTGCTGCGGGCCGACCCCGGCGCGCTGCGCCCGGTGCACGATCTCGTGCCCGAACTCGTCGTCGCTGACCTGGATGTCCTCGGCGTCGGCCAGGGTGTCGAGCACCAGCTGCACCTTCACGCCCTCGACGGCCGCCTCGTTGAGCTCGGCGTCCATCTCTTCCTCGGTCTTGCCCTCCGTGGACAGGTAGTCCTCGAACGACGCGCCGATGCGCTGCAGCTGATCGTTCATCGACTCCTTGCGCGACTCCACCTCGTCCTTGACCACGCCCTCCGGCGCGGGGACCTCGGTGGCCTCGATGACGGCCTTCAGGGCCAGGTCACGGGCCGAGTAGAGCTGCTCCATGCGCTTCACCCGGCTGAGCCGGGTCCGCAGGTCGTCCTTCAGCTCGTCGAGAGTGTCGAACTCGCTCGCCAGCTGCGCGAACTCGTCGTCGACCGGCGGCAGCTGCTTGTCCTTGACCGACTTGACCGACACCGACACCTCGGCGTCGCGCCCCTCGAAGTCCCCACCGACCAGCTGCGTGGTGAACGTCGTCGAGTCACCGGCCGACATGCCGACCAGCACGTCGTCCAGACCCGGCACCAGCTGACCGCTGCCGACCTCGTGGGAGATGTTGTTGGCGCTGCCGCCCGGCACCTCTTCGCCGTCCACGGTCGCGACCAGATCGATCTGCACGAAGTCGCCGACCAACGCCGACCGCTCCACCGTCTTCAGCGTCGCGAACCGGTCCCGCAGCCCCTTGAGCTGCTCGTCGACGTCGTCCTCGCTGATCACGAGCGCATCGACCGTCACCTGGATCGCGCTCAGGTCCGGCAGCGCGATCTCCGGCCGCACGTCCACCTCGGCGGTGAACTTCAACGGCTGCCCGTCGGCGAACTCGGTGATCTCCACCTCGGGCCGGCCCAGCGTCTTCACCTCGTGCTCACGGACCGCGGCCAGGATCTGCGTCGGAATGACCTCCTGCACCGCCTCGTTGAGCACCGCACCCCGACCGACCCGCTGGTCGATCACGGCGGTCGGCACCTTGCCGCGGCGGAAACCCGGAATCACGACCTGCGAGCCGATCTCCCGGTAGGCCTTCTTCAAACTGGGCTCCAGCTCGGCGAACGGCACCTCGATTTCGAGCCGCACGCGCGTCGGGCTCAGGGTCTCGACGGTGCTCTTCACAGAACTTCTCCTCATGGGTCGCGGTCAGCCGCTCCAACGGCTGGGTGGACTGGCGGCTGCCTGGTATGTCCCGGTCGGGGTGGCGGGATTTGAACCCACGGCCCCTCGCTCCCAAAGCGAGTGCGCTACCAAACTGCGCTACACCCCGGTGCTGTGCGTCGGCAAGTGTATGCGTTGGGTCCGACAGCCCGCCGCTCGGTATGGCGGTGTCGCACTGCATGGACCCGCCGTCTCCCCTTCGGGACAGGATTCGGTACGCTTGGAGGGGCACCCGGGACCGCCGGGACCACGCGGGCGTAGCTCAATGGCAGAGCTTCAGTCTTCCAAACTGACGGTGTGAGTTCGATTCTCATCGCCCGCTCTTAGCTCTTCTTGCAGTTCAGAGCCATTCCAGCTCATCCTTCCCGATCGTGGCGTAAGCCCTCGGGCCAGTGGCGTGCCAGCACTCGACGTCCGGGGTCACAGACACCTACCTGTGTCCATGCCGAACAAAGTGCGCCACTGAACAACGCGTGTCCGCTTCGTCCATAAAACCGCTGAACTCGCACATATCGAGGATGAGCTTCGGCCAAACCAGCGCGTTTCATGCTCAGGTTCACCCGGCCGGCCGCTAAGGCGGCGCAACCTCACTGTGGCAGGTCGTACCGGAACTTCGTTGTCGACAGGTCCTCGTCAGCCGGCGACCATGACGCGTAAACCCTCATGACTCCGCCACTTGTGGCGTAGCCACCACCAGGCTTGCGACGGCACTCAATCTGGTCGACCACGATCAGGTCGGTCGGCGAGAAGTTTCGAGCGTGGGCAACCTCGTTGACCGTGAGCTCGACGGCGGAAACCTGCACCGAGCTCCCTTTGACCTCAACGTGCCGCTCTGGGCCGAGGCCATGCACAACGAGGTCATACGGCTTCCCAAGCTCGATGATCTTTGTGGCGCCTGCAGAGTGGTAGTGCTGTTTCGCCCGCTCCACAGCCCACCGCTCGACAGCTCGCGCTTGCTCGGGGTCTTTCGTCCGCGGCATGCCGACCGCGCGCCTGACCTTCGATGCGGTAACGGTCCCCTTGACGTCAGCGCTCGCCGGAACGGCGCCCTGAAGTTCGGGTATCGCCGCCACAAGCGCTGCGGGAAACTTGGCAAGGTAACCCTGCTGGGCTCTCAGCTCGGCCTCGCGGTAGAAGATGAAGGGGAAGTAGAGAGATCCGGGCACCCGCTTCGTGAGGTCCTCGTACACCTTCGTCACCGTTGAAATCTGCCGGTTGAGATCATCGAGCGTGATCGGCCTCTTGAACTCATTGAACCCGCCACACGCCATTCGGTAACTCGCCCCAGTCGTCGGAACACCCCGCGCGCTCTACCTCGGGTTCCTCTCGCCTACCTTGAGGTGCGGCTCTCGATCCTGCCGGCGTCGCGTTCCTCCGCTCGCATGATCAACGGCTGGGCACTCAACTTGCCTGGCATGGTCCGAGGCGCGTCATCGAAGCGGTTGCCCTAACGGTCAGCCCCATGTGGGCGATCCAGGTCGCACTCGGCGCCATTTCGTTCAGGTCAATGCCCAAGCGTCGGTGGTTACGCTCCATGCTCGCGATCGGCTCGCCCTCACGGAGGTCGCTGTGGCAATCGCGGAATGTCACGATGGCGGGCGTGACGGACGGAGGCTTGCCAGTGGAGACATTTCAATACGGCTATCTCTACATGATCCAGACCACCACGGCGGTGACGGGGGTGGCGGAAATGATGAGCAGCAGGTACAGGCCCGCCGGTCCCATGGTGAGCGTCGTCGTCGACCAGAACGGCGCAAAGGTTGCGCGAGCCGAGAACTCCGTTCTGACACTGAATGCCCTCGGCTCCGCGGGGTGGTGTGTCGAGAACGGCACGTCGTATACGGACGCCACCCAAGCGCCCAAGGCCATTAGCGAATGGGCGTGCACGATCGAGGGAGTAGACGGGATCAGGGGCTATGCGGTGCATTTCATGCGCCGACGACTCTCATAGGCCCGTGCTCATCGTCCGCTCCAGGTTCGTCCTGCGCGGATGCTTCTTGGTGTCAGTGTGGGAAGGCGCGTAGGGCCAGTTCGGCGACCTCGGCCAGTTCCTCCCGGGTGGCGCCGGCTGATGCGTGCACGGCGAGACCCTCCGACACCGTCATGACGTACCGTGCGAGCTGGTCGGGGTCCTCATCGGCGGCCAGGTCACCCTCCCGGACCGCGCGGCGGAACCGCTCCGTCATCGCCAGTTCGCCGCCCTTGCGGGAGGCCGCGAGGGTCTCGCAGACGTCGATGTTGTCTGGGCCGCAGGACAGGCCGCCCTGGATCGAGAAGCAGCCGGCCGGTCTGCCGGGGGTGGTGACCGCCTTGACGTTCTCGCGCAGGAAGGTCTCCGCGACCCGGCGGGCGGTCGGCTCGGCCAGTGCCTCGCGGGCATAGGCCATCTCCACCCGGGCATAGCGGGCGAGTGCCTTGTCGAACAGCTCGCGCTTGTTGCCGAAGGCCGCGTACATGCTGGTCTTGTTGATGCCCATGGCGGCGGTGAGGTCGCTGAGCGAGGCGCCCTCGTAGCCCTGGCGCCAGAAGACGGCGAGGGCCTGTTCGAGCGCCCGGTCCGCGTCGAAGCCGCGCGGCCGGCCGACCGCAGATGTGTTCACGACCTCAATAGTACCGATCGGTACACAAGTCGCGGTGGGCGTGCTACGTTCGGATTCAGTACCGATCGGTACGGAACTAAGGAGGGCTCCAATGGCACAACTGGCAGGCAAGACCGCCGTCGTCACGGGCGGCACGACCGGGATCGGGCTGGCCGCGGCGCGGCGGCTCGCGGATGAGGGTGCCACCGTCTTCATCGCCGGCCGCCGCAAGCCGGAACTGGACGCCGCCGCGGCTCACGTCGGGCCGAAGGCGATCCCGGTCCAGACTGACGTCTCCGACCTGGACGACCTGGACCGCCTGTACGCCGCGGTCCGCCAGCACGGCAAGGGCATCGACGTCCTGTTCGCCAACGCCGGCGGTGGCGAGTTCGCCACCCTGGAGCAGGTCACCGAGGAGCACTTCGACCAGACCTTCGGCATCAACGTCCGCGGCACGCTCTTCACCGTGCAGAAGTCCGTCCCCCTGCTCAACGAGGGTGCCTCGGTCATCCTGACGTCGTCCACGGCGGCCTCGACCGGCGGCGCCGCGTTCGGCGTCTACGCGGCCTCGAAGGCGGCCATCCGCTCCTTCGCCCGCACCTGGGCCAACGAGCTGAAGGATCGCCGCGTCCGGGTCAACGCGATCTCCCCGGGGCCGGTGGACACCCCCGGGCTGACCGGCCTGGCCCCGGCCGCCGACCAGGCCGATGCCCTGAAGGACTTCCTGGCCGGCACCGTGCCGCTGGGCCGGATGGGTCGCCCGGACGAGATCGCCGACGCGGTCCTGTTCCTGGCCTCGCCGCAGAGCAGTTTCGTCACCGGCTCGGAGCTGATGGTCGACGGCGGCCAGAACCAGGTCTGAACCAGGTCTGAACCAGGTCTGATCGGGGCCCGATCGAGCGGAGTGGTGCAGCGTCAGGAGACCGCTACGGGGCGGGCGTTGAGCAGGGCGGTGTGTTCGCGCTGGGCGGCGTCCAGCAGCGCCTGCCAGGCGTCGGCGCCGATCGGCAGGCGGGTGGGGCGTTCGTCGGAGGCGATGAGGCGCAGCACCTCGCTGGCGAACAGCGACGGCGGGTTGGCGATCGGGAGCTGTTTCATCGCCCGGGAGCCGGCCAGCATGGGGGCGGTGACGTCACGGTACGTGTCGAGATGGCTCGACTCGGTCAGCGTGGTGCCCCACTCGGTGGCGAAGAAGCCGGGCTCGACGGCGACGACGTGCACGCCGGTGCCGATGAGCTCCAGGGACAGCGCGTCGACCATGCCTTCCAGGGCGTACTTGGCGGCGGTATAGGCGCCGAGCCCCGGGTACGCGAGGCGGCCGGCCGTCGAGGAGACCATGATGACGTCGCCGTGGCCCTGGGCCCGCATGTGGGGCAGCACCATGCGGGTCAGCCGCCATGGCGCGAAGAGGTTCGTGGCGAACTGGGCCTCGAGCTCGGCGTCGGTGACCTCCTCGACGGCGCCGAAGTGGCCGTAGCCGGCGTTGTTGACCAGGACGTCGACGCCGCCGAAGCGGGCGATGGCGGCGTGCACGGCGTTGTGGCAGTCGTCCCGATCGCGCACGTCGAGCGCGCAGGTGGCGAGGGCCTTCGGGTACGCGTCGCGGAGATCCTCAAGGGTCTCGGGCCGGCGGGCGGTGGCGAGGACCTGCTGTCCGGACGCGGCGACCGCCTCAGCGAGCGCACGGCCGAGACCGGTGGAGCATCCGGTGATCAACCAGCGACGAGTCATGTTCGACATAGTGACTCTGAGTATCCGCCCGCAGACAGAGCGAGAACGTGAGTGACCGTCATTCACCGGAGAAATCCGCCGTTCGTGTCTGTGCGGCGGGGCGGTCGTACAGTTGCGGCATGCGCTCGCTCGCCGAGCTGATCTCCGACGACTGGTCGGCGTGGGCCGAGGTCGAGGCGGCGGTCAGCGGGTCACCGCTCGCGGTGGAGATTCTGCCGACCGATCCCGAACGGGCGGCCTCCTGCCTGCAACGGCTCCAGGTCACCACGAAATCGTGGCTCGGGTCCCTGGTCTACCTGTCCGGCGGGCTCGTCGTCGACGACGGCTGGCTGCGGATCCTCGGCTCGGGGGATCCGGAGCGCCGGCTGCCGGACATCCACACGGTCAACGCCGGGTTCGAAGGCGCGGGGCTGGTCGTCGCGCAGGACGTGCTGGGCGGCGAGTTCGTGTGGCGGCAGGGCGACGGCCCGACGCCGTCGATCCACTACTTCGCGCCCGACACGCTGCGCTGGGAGGACCTCGGCCTCGGGTACACCGACTGGCTCTACGGCATGCTCAGCGGCGCGGTCGACCAGTTCTACCTGAGCTGGCGCTGGCCCGGCTGGCAGGACGAGGTCGCCGAGGTGCCGTTCGACGCCGGGCTGAGCACGTTGCCGCCGCTGTTCACCGCCGAGGGCAAGGATCTCACCGAGGTCAGCCGCCGGCCGATCCCGATGACCCAGCTCGTCAGCGTCCTGCACGACTTCGCCGACCAGCTCGGCGCGTAGATGGACCTCCACCACCGCGTCGACGGACCGCCGGACGCGCCCGCCGTCGTCCTGCTGCACGGCGGGGGCAGCCGCGGAGCGACCTGGGACCTGTTCACGCCGGCGCTGCTCGCTGCCGGGCACCGGGTCGTGCTGCCCGACCTGCGTGGGCACGGCAACAGCCCGCGCTCCCGGTCGTACACCTTGGAAGACCACCGCCAAGATGTCATCGCGCTGCTCGACCGGCTCCGGTTGGAGCGGGTGACGCTCGTCGGGCACTCGCTCGGCGGGTTCGCCGCCACGCTGGTCGCGCAGGAGCAGCCGGAGCGCGTCACCCGGCTCGTGCTGGAGGACCCGCCGGCGCCGCCGCGGCACGGCAGCGCGGGGAAAGTGTCGCTGGGCCGGCTGTTGCTGCTGTCGATCGGCACGGCCGACCCGCGCCGGCGGTACGACCGGCTCGCCCTCACCTCCGCGATCGCGCAGCTGCGGCAGGCGCAGCCGGGCTGGTGGGACGCGCTGCCGGCGATCACGGCGCCGACGCTGCTGCTGTCCGGCGGACCCGCCAGCCACATCGCGCCGGCGCGGCTGGCCGAGGTGGCCGCCCTCATCCCGCGGTGCGACCTGGTCACCGTGCCGGTCGGGCACCGCGTCCACAGCACCGCGCCGGAGGAGTTCCGCGGGACGGTCATGAACTTTCTCGGCGATGCTGTCCGGGACGGCACATCCGCTCCGACGTCTCCGGCGTCACCGATGGACGGTGCCGTTCGAGAGGAGCAACCGTGAAGTACATGATCCTGACGTACGCGTCGCAGCGGGACTACGACGAGATGGCCGGCAAGCCCGGCGACGCCCCGGTGTGGACCGGTGAGGACTTCGCCGCCATGGCCGCGTTCATGGAGAAGTTCAACCAGGAGCTCGAGGCGTCCGGCGAGCTGGTCGAGACCCGGGCGCTCGGCGCGCCGGTGCACACCCGCCGCATCGGCGGCGCGCCCGCGCTGATCACCGACGGGCCGTACGCGGAGACGCAGGAGGTCCTCGCCGGCTACTGGATCGTCGACGTCGACGGCTTCGACCGGGCCACCGAGATCGCCGCCCGCCTCGGCGAGTGCCCCGGGCCGCCGGAGGTCGCGAAGACCGCGTACGCGGACGTGCGACCCATCGTCGAGCACGCCGGTGAGCTCGGGCTCTGACCCGCGGCTGGAGGACCTGCTGCGCACGCTGGCGCCGCAGGTCCTCGGTGCGCTCGTGCGCCGCTACGGGCACTTCGACCACGCCGAGGACGCCGTCCAGGAGGCCCTCATCGCGGCCGCCGCGCAGTGGCGCGACGCGATCCCCGACTCGCCCCGCGGCTGGCTCATCACCGTCGCGTCGCGGCGGCTGACGGACCTGCTGCGCAGCGAGTCGGCCCGGCTGCGTCGCGAGGCGGCGTGGGTACCTCCTCCGCCGGCCAGCTTTCCAGGCTCTCCCGGCTTTCCAGGCTCTTCCGGCTTTCCAGGCTCTTCCGGGCAGGACGACAGCCTCGTGCTCCTGGCGATGTGCTGCCACTCGTCGCTGACCCCGCCCGACCAGATCGCGCTGACGTTGCGGGCCGTCGGAGGACTCAGCACCGCCGAGGTGGCCAGGGCGTTCCTGGTACCGGAGGCGACGATGGCCCGCCGCATCAGCCGTGCGAAGCAGCGGATCAAGAGCAGCGGGGTGCCGTTCGCGCTGCCCGCCGCGTACTCCGCCGCCGTGCTGCACGTGCTCTACCTGATGTTCAACGAGGGGTACGCCGCCACCGCCGGACCCGACCTGCACCGGCCCGACCTGGCGGCGGAGGCGATCCGGCTGACCCGCCTCGTGCACCGGCTACTGCCCGCGGACAGCGAGGTCGCCGGGCTGCTCGCGCTGATGCTGCTCACCGACGCGCGCCGGGCCGCCCGCACGGCGCCGGACGGCACCCCCGTCCCGATGGACGCCCAGGACCGCACCCTGTGGAACGCCGACCTCATCGCCGAGGGCGTCGCCCTCGTCACGGCGGCACTGCCCCGCGGCCCGGTCGGCCCGTATCAGCTGCAGGCGGCGATCGCGGCCCTGCACGACGAGGCCCCGTCGGCCGACGCGACCGACTGGCCGCAGATCGTCGCCCTGTACGAACTGCTCCTGACCCTCACCGACAATCCGATGGTCGCGCTCAACCACGCGGTCGCGGTCACGATGGCCACCGGCCCGGCGGCCGGCCTGGCGCTGCTGTCGGCGCTGACCTCCCTCGACGGCGACCACCGCTTCCACGCCGTGCGCGGCCACCTGCTGGAAATGTCGGGCGCGATGCCGGCGGCCCGCGAGGCGTACACGACCGCGGCGGGATTGACGGGTAGCGTGCCGCTGCGGCGGTACCTGCACGACAAGGCCGCCCGGCTAGGAACGGGACTCCCGGGCACGTAGCGGACGTTTCCGCAGGTCAATTTCATGATCCAGCCATTTTCGAACGCATGTACGAGTATGGTTCCGGGTCATGGAGATCACCTGCGCCGCTGTGAAACTGACCCCGACCGCCACCGGGGACATCTCGGTCCGCTGCACGAAACACCCGGACCACGTCGGCGCCGGCGACCCCGTCCACGAGGCGCGAGTAGGCGTCTTCCCGGTCCGGTGGACGAATGCGGAATGACTGACCGAACGTAGCGCGGTCCTGACCTTACGTGATCTTTCCCGGAGCGATCGGCGGATTCCAGGCGACGGCTTCCGGCGGAAGATCACGGTCATGAGCCGTCGCCGGGTCGTTGCCGCTGTGGTTGTCCTGCTTGCACTGGCGGGATGCGGGTCCGCTGAGAAGGTCTCCGGGGAGCCGCTGGTCGGGGCCTCGTCCGCATCGCCGTCGCCCACTGCGTCCTCGTCGCCGTCCCCGTCGCCTTCGCCCTCGCTTTCGCCGTCCGTGTCACCGCCCGCCGTGACGGTGCCGTCCATCGCGGTCCCGCCGGTGCCCACGATGGCCGGGGCCACGACCGAGGCGACCGACGACGAGCCCGCGAGCGTGTACTACGCGAGCTGCGCGGAGGCGAAGCGGGCCGGCGCGGCACCGCTGTACCGCGGCGAGCCCGGCTACCGCAAGGGCCTCGACCGCGACGGCGACGGCGTCGCCTGCGAGACCTGACCGGTTCTCCGACAAGCCGAAGGATCCTTCTGCTTGTCGCGAGTTCAGGCGACCAGCGCCGCCCGCAGGGCTGACAGGTCGTCGTCCTTCAGGCCGTACGTGTGGGCCCAGTCGTGCATCGAGCCCCACCGGTCCTTCGCCAGCTCCAAGGTCCGCAGCATCATCGCCGCCTGTGGGGTCCAGTCCAGCACCGACGCCGGGCGCGGTGGCAGGCCGAGGCGGTCGACGACCAGTGCGACCCGCTCGTGGATCCGTGGCATCGCCGGGGCGGTCGCGGCGTAGTCGGCGGCGATGACCTCGTCCGGCACGCCGAGCAGGCTCAGCACGACCGCGGCGAGGACGCCGGTGCGGTCGCAGCCGGCCTCGCAGTGGAAGACGGCCGGCAGGGTCGAGGAGCGGGCCAGGAGGCGGACGGCGCCGGCCAGGACGTCGCCCTTCTCCGCGAGCATCGCGACGTAGTGGCCGACCAGGTCGTCGGCGCCGCTGACGTCGGTGATCGGGGCGGAGACGTATTCGACCGGCTCGGCGGCGAGGGGGCCCCGGCCGAGGTGGGTGACCTCATACTCGCCGCGCAGGTCGATGACGGTGGCCAGGCGCAGGTCCTCGAGGAGGTGCGCGACGTCGGACTTCGTGGCGTACGCCAGGGAGTCGCTGCGGAAGAGGCGCCCGGGACGGATCGCGCCGCCGGCCGCGGGCAGGCCGCCGAGGTCGCGGAAGTTGATGAGCCCTTCCAGCGTGCGCGGTGACCGGCGGCGGCGCCAGCGTCTCACCCGGCCAGGCCCGTCAGCCAGTTCCAGAACGTCACGAACCAGCCGACCTCGCGCAGGTAGGCGACGCCCGCACCGGCGAGGAACAGGCCGGTGAGCGCGTGCGCGCCCTTCGCGCTGCGGCGGACCCGGCCGAAACGCTGCTCCAGGACGAGCCGGCCGACGAGGCGGGTCAGCGCGAACACGCCGACGGCGACGGCGAGCACGACCAGGAACGCGAAGAACGGGCCGCTGAGGCTGCCGTCGCTGTCCAGTGCCCACAGGCCCCAGCAGATGAACGCGATGAAGGCGCCGGTGCCGGTCAGCTCCCAGCCGATCTTCAGCGTGCGGGCGCGTTCGCCGGGCTCCGGGCGGTACATGGGGCGCTCGATCTCCGGCTCGGCCGGCATCATGCCGGTCGGGTCGGGTGCGGGGCGGTGGATGACCTTCGCCCTGCCACGCATCTGCGGCACGCCTGCCTCGGAGACGTGCACCCCGGTCGCGCCGGGCGACACCGGCACGCCGGACACCGGGGGCGCGGAGACCGGTGGGGCCGAGACGGGCGGGGCCGAGACGGGGACCGAGGTGTAGAAGGCGGTCGGGGCGGAGGAGCCGGCCCTGAGGGCGACGAGCTCTCGTTCCAGGCGTTCGATCCGCTGGTACGCGTCCGTCTCCGTGCCCGTTACCGACGGCCGGGCCCGGCCGATGGCGCGCGAGGTCTCTGAGCTCTCGGGCTCGACCCAGTCGCAGCCGACGTCCGGCAGCCCAGACCGGCGGACCAGGTCGGCCAGGTGCGTCAGCCACGCCGACAGCTCCCTGGTGTCGGGCCGCTCCGACGGGCGGTCGGCGAGCGGCGCGTGCAGGTGGTCGCGGAGCGCCGGGATGCGCTCCAGCAGCGGGTGGCGGCGCAGCACGTTCCACTGCGGCGGGGACGCCTCCTGCGGAGCGCGCTGGTCGGTGCGGCCGTCGACGCGCGGATACGCGCCGGTGACCATGAAGTACGCGACGGCGCCGTAGCCGTGCACGTCGTACGCGGGTCCGACGTGCTTCACCCCGCCGAACGCCTCCGGGCCGCCGGACTCCGGGGTGTAGGCGATCTGGGTGATCTCCTCCTCGCGGAAGTAGCGCGCGCCGGTGAAGTCGATCAGCCGCACCTCGCCGGTGGCGAGGACCATGAGGTTCGACGGCTTGACGTCCATGTGCAGCACGGCCGTCGCGCCCGACTGCTGCGGGTGGTGCAGCGCCTGCAGCACCGACCCCAGGGTCTTCAGCGCGGCGACGGCGTTGAGCCGGCGGCCGCCGGGTGCCATGCCGGCGCGCTGGGCGATGTACTCGCGCAGGTTGACCCCGTGCAGGTAGTCATAGACCTGGTACGGCACCGCGTCGCCCGGCGCCGGACGCTCCCCCGGCCGGTGCGGCGGCGGGCCGTAGAAGCCGTCGGCGCGCCGGCAGATGCCGCCGACACCGCGGTTGTTGAGGTCCATGAGGGCGGCGTCGCCCTTGTCCCAGGACCGCAGCTCGTCGGCGATCGGGCGTTGCGGGTCGATCCGGAACACCTTCACGGTCATCGGCGCCGACGTCACCCCACCGCAGATGCGCACTGCGCGGTAGACGTCGGCCTGCCCGCCCGAGCCCAGGTGGGCCACGAGCCGGTAGCGCTGAAACGTCTCGGGCAAAGGGCTCGCCGGACCACACACCAGGTCCAGCAACGCACCCTGCGTCATCGCGCGACTCCCCCCAGCTGAACTTCCGCCCCCGGACACTTCCGAGAGTAACCAGCCCGCGAAATCGGTCGCGTTCAGTGGAGGTCACGAGGTAGACACGACTGCGTGACCGGATACTCGCTACGCGCCGCCACCACCGCCGACATCGACGCGTTCGCCCGGGTGATCCGAGCCGCGTTCAACGTGACGGGCGAGCCGGACCCGACCGACTCGATCCGCACCGTGCTCGATCCCTCCCGCTACACCCTCGCCGAGTTCGACGGCCAGATCGTCGGCACCGCCGGCATCTTCACCCGCGATCTCGCCGTGCCGGGTGCCGTCATCCCCGCCGCGCACGTCACCGGCGTGTCGGTGGCCGCCACGCACACCCGCAAAGGGCTGCTGCGGCGCATGATGACCGAGCAGCTGACCACCGCGCCGGAGGCGATCGCCGTGCTGTGGGCGTCGGAGGGCCGCATCTACCAGCGGTTCGGCTACGGTCTCGCCTCGCAGAACGTGAGCATCCGCGCCGACCGCCGGGAGCTGTCGATCCGTGGCGCCGCCGGCACCGGCACGTTGCGCGCGGCGGTGCCGTCCGAGGTGATCAAAGAGCTTTCCGAGGTGTACCGCCGGGTCCTCGCCGAGCAGCCTGGATGGTCCAGCCGGGACGACGCGTGGTGGGCCCACCTCACCAGCGACCCGGAGAAGCAGCGCGAAGGGTTCACGGCGACCCGCGCCGTGCTGTACGAGAACGAGGCCGGTGCCGTCGAGGGCTACACGCGGTACCGCGTCCGCAACGAATGGGACGACAACGGCCCGAAGGGCGAGGTCAACGTCGTCGAGCTGGTCGCCGCCACCCCCGACGCGGCCGCGGCGCTGTGGCGGTTCCTGTTCGGCGTCGACCTGACCCGCACCGTCGTCAAGGGCCTCTCCAGCGTCGACGAGCCGATCTTCCACCTGGTCGACGAGCCGCGCCGCCTCGGCGGCAAGGTAGGCGACGGTCTCTGGGTCCGCATCGTCGATCTGCCGCGCGCGCTGACGTCCCGGCGGTATGCCGCACCCGTCGACGTCGTCCTCGACGTCACCGACGCCCTGCTGCCGGCCAACGCGGGCCGCTGGCGCCTGCGCGTCGGCGCCGGCGGCGCCCTGGTCAACTGCTCGCCCACCGACGCACCGGCCGACCTCAGCTGCGACGTCCTGGAGCTGGGCGCGGCGTATCTCGGCGGCACGAAGCTCGGCGCGCTCGCGGCGACCGGCCGCGTGCAGGAGCACCGGCCCGGCGCCGTGGCCGCGGCCAGCACCGCCTTCGGCTGGCACGTCACCCCGGTATCGATCGAGATCTTCTGATATCTCGGCGGGCGGGCACCGAGCGGGTAGGGTCTGCGGTGTGGGTGGGATCCAGCGCCGGCGGCGCCGCATGCGGCATCACCAACCGGTGACCGCCGACGCGCAGTCCCCCGGCCAGGACCCGTCCGCCGGCGACGACGCGCAGCCGGCGCCCGCGGCGGACGCCGTCGAGGTGCCTGACGCTGACTCGCCCGGCGCTGCCGATGAGGCGCCCGCCGCCGAGATGCCTGCCACTGCCGAGATGCCTGCCGGCACCGACGTGCCTGTCACTGCCGAGGCGCCCGCGGTTGCGTCGGCGGCGGACACCGGCGCAGACGACATGGCTCCGGGCGGCGCGGCCGCTGCGGGCCGTGACGCCGCCGCGGATGGTGAGACACCGGGCGACGTGATCACGGCTGGGGCGGCAACTGGCGTGACGGCGACCGATGCGGCGACCGGGGCCGAGCTGACCGCCGTGGCGAAGCCTCATCCGCCGGTGCCGCGGCCACCGATCCATCCGCCGGTCAGCATTCATCCGCCGGCCAGCACCCAGCCGGCGGTCGGCACCCAGCCGACGCCCGGCCCTCCAGCTATCCCAGCCAACCCGGTGGCTGCGGCTGCGGCTACGGCGATCCCCCGAGGTCCGGACCCGGCAGCCGCTCCCGCACCCGCGGCAATGGGGCCCACCCCGGCGACCCCTGCGAGGGTCCCGTCCCCGCCGAGTGCGGCGCCGACCAGCCCCGCGCCGCCGAGCCCCGCTCAGCTGGCGGAGCTGTCAGGCGCCTTCGCGATGACCGCCAACGTGCACGACCCCGAGGCGGAGTCCGAGACCCCGCCGGGCGAGCGCCCCGCCGGGCACGCCAAGGACGAGCACGACCATGACCACGATCACCACCATCACGACGCCCACCACCACCATCATCACCACCATGACGAGGTGGTCTCCGAGCGTGGCCTGCGTGGCCTGGTCGGCGGCGGCGCCTCGCAGGTGAGCGTCTCGGCCGCGATGCGCGCCCGCGACGCGGCCCGCCCCACCGACGACGACCTGGCGGCCGCCGACCGTGACCTGCAGATCATCCGCCGCGGCTGGGTCCCCCGCGAGGAACTGACCCGCCCCGGCCACCGCCCCCGCGCCTGAGCGCTCCGCCCTTCGCGCCGTCGACAGCGGGCGACGGCGGCCGGCCGGGGCGGCCAGGCAGGGGTCAGGCTTCGGGGAGGGGTGGCAGGACGCGGGTCGTGTCGTACTCGAGGACCTGCGCGATACGCCGGGCGTGCCGTTCGTTGCCTGAGAAGGCCGTCGACAGGAACGCCGTCACCAGCGCCGTGGCCTCGTCGAGGGTGTGCTGGCGGGCGCCGACGGCGACAACGTTCGCGTCGTTGTGCTCGCGGCCGAGGCGGGCCGTCTCCAGGTTCCACGCGAGGGCGGCCCTGACGCCGGGGACCTTGTTGGCCGCGATCTGCTCGCCGTTGCCGGAGCCGCCGATGACGACCCCGAGGCTGCCGGGGTCGGCGACCACGCGGGCGCCGGTGTGGAAGCAGAAGACCGGGTAGTCGTCGTCCGGGTCGAACTTCGCCGGGCCGACGTCGACGACCTCATAACCCTGCTGTCCCAGGGCGCCGGCCAGGTGCACTTTCAGCTCATAGCCGGCGTGATCCGAACCAAGATAGACGCGCATACCGGAAAGTCTGTCAGAACTGGATCAGCCCCAGGCAGGAACCCACCACCAACGCCAGACCCACGAACACCAGCCCGGAGACCCATCCGGCGGTGGCGCCGCCGGATAGGCGCCAGTGCCGCCGCCGGTCCCAGACGAGGGCGGCGGCGGCAAAGGCGCCGATGCCGAAGGCGGCGACCATGGCCGCGATGAAGATCTGCATGTGCACACCCCAGGCCGAAGACGAAACGGCCTAGTGTGTACCACGATCGGGTGAAGCTACGACAGTTGGGCGACGACCAGACCCGCGCGGGCCTTCGGGGTGAACCAGGTGCTCTTGCGCGGCATCTTCTGCCGGGCGAGGTTGACCGCGACGAAGTCGTCGACGGTGACCGGGGCGATGAGCACCGCCAGCTCGGCGCGGCCCGCGTCCACCTCGTCACGCAGCCATGACGCGGGGTAGTCGCCGCCGACATAGGTGATGCGCTTGTCGCCGGGCTCCAGTCCGAGGGTCTCGGCGAAGAGGCGGCGCTCGACGAGGGCGTGGTCGAGGTTGTCGATGACGCCGCCGTCGGTGTCGCGGGGCAGCTCGATGGACCAGGCGCCGTCACGGGTGTACAGGTGGACGCGCCCGCCGGTCTCGGGGACCTCTGCGGCGTCCAGCACAGGACCGTCGAAGGACACGCCGTCAGGGAGCTCGGAGACGAGGCGGTTGTAGGGCTGGATCGCCACCGACTCCGGCGTTGTGACCACGGCGAGGAAGCGCGGGTAGCCGGCGGCCTGGGCGGCGAGGCTGCGGTGGTTGCCGTCGGCGACGACGAGCTCACCACCGCCGGCGAGGGCGAGGAGCCGGTCGCGGGTGGTGCCGGCGGCGACGGGCCAGATCTCGTGGGTGCGCCCGGCCGGGTCGGTGTCGGTGACCACGGGCGTCCCGGCGGCGGCGCTGGCCTGGGCGAGGGCGGTGTGCAGGGCGTCGCCGTGCGCGGTCTGCAGCAGCAGCACGGGCGACAGCAGGTGCTGGGTGGCCTCGGCGAGGGCGACCCGCTCGCGGACCTTCTCGATGAAGACGTCCTCGTTGCGGATGACGGCGCCGGGCTCGTCGGCGCTGGTGGAGATCTCGTCGGTGGCGACCATGCACCACAGCCCGTAGGCGCGGGCGCCGTCGGGTGCGGTGATCCGGTAGAGCACCACCACGTCGTCGGCGGCGGCGTAGTGCCCGTCGTCCTTGGCAGACTGGAGGCGGGTCACGGCGTCGGGGAGGCTGTCGCGGAAGGAGCGGCCGACATTGTCCGGCGCCCGGTGGGGCATCTCGATGGCGAGGGCGCTGGACGGGTTCGCCGCGATGATCGCGGTGATCTCCGCGTCGTCGGCGAACTCGTCGTAGTTCTGCGCGCCGGTACCTCCGGTGGAGAGCCAGGCGTGGGCGATCGGGTACGCAACCGTCATGGACGAAACGGTATAGCTCAGGCGACCTGCGCGACGGCACGGGGGACGGCGCGTCCCGCAATGGTGGACACACTGACCACGACCGGCGGGGCGAGCAGCGCGATCACGTCGTCGGGCAGGTCGGGCAGGTCCTGCTTCCAGGCCCGCTCCTGCACGGTCCAGCGGCTCATGGTCGTGGCCGACATCGTGGTCAGCGGCGTCGCGTTCGGCGTGCTGGCAGGCGGCACGGGGATGGTCGGGGCGGTGGTCATGGTGCGGGCCCTCCGGCTTCGCAGGGTGACGTTGCACACTGCGCAACGGCGCCCAGGTGTGCCGGAGTCGCACCGGCTGTGCGGATCCATTGCAAACCCACGGAGGAATCGATGGCACGGTTCTGTCGAGAAATCACCAGGACGGGCTCAGGCGGGCGCCGGCGTTGCTCTGGTCAGCATCTTCACGATCCGCAGCGCCACCCCGTGGGGCTGGTGGCGGCGGAACTCGACCATGTCGGCGAGGGCGTGGATGATGCGCAGCCCGCGGCCGCTCTCGTCGTCGAGGCCGGCGTCGCCGGTCTCGGTGCTGTCCATGCCGACGCCTTCGTCGACGACGTCGATGACGCAGCGGTCCTCGTGGATGGTGACCGTGACCTGGTAGTCGGCGCCGAGATCGGCGTGCTGGACGGCGTTGGCGCAGGCCTCCCCGACGGCGAGACCGATGTCGTCGCGGCAGTCGCGGGTGACGGAGAACACCCCGAGGGCGGCGTCGAGGACCCTGCGGGTGAGCGGAACGGTGGACCGATCGCGCGGCAACGAAAGTGTCAGCCGGATTTCCATGCCCACAGGCCCTG
This sequence comes from Dactylosporangium sp. NPDC049525, assembly GCF_040676755.1. Lineage (NCBI taxonomy): Bacteria > Bacillati > Actinomycetota > Actinomycetes > Micromonosporales > Micromonosporaceae > Dactylosporangium > Dactylosporangium sp. NPDC049525. Next base: position 23,162 of record NZ_JBFAPO010000100.1, read on the forward strand.
CCCCCTTCTGTTCACTGTCTCGACGTCGTACCGGATTAGTGCCCCGGCATACGGTGGCAGAAACGACTGCCGTCATATAGCGAACTACGCATAAGATGTGGGACATGGGTCACGACCACGATCACGACCACCACCACGCCCCGTCGGCCGACGCCGACCGGCGGCTGCTGGGCGTCGCGCTGGCGCTGATCACCGGGTTCATGGCGGTCGAGGTGACGGTCGGCCTGATGGTCGACTCCCTGGCGCTGCTGTCCGACGCGGCGCACATGCTGTCGGACGCCGCCGCGATCGCCCTGGCGCTGTTCGCGACCCGGCTCGCGGCCCGGCCGCCGTCGGGCGGGTTCACGTTCGGGCTGAAGCGGGCCGAGATCCTCTCCGCGCAGGCCAACGGGCTGACACTGCTGCTGCTCGCGGTCTGGATCACCTACGAGTCAGTGGTCCGGCTGATCCACCCGCCCGCGGTCGGCGGCGGCGCGGTCCTCGTCACGGCCCTCGCGGGCATCGCCGTCAACCTGCTCGTGGTGTGGGTCCTCCGCCGGGCGGACCGGTCCAGTCTCAACATCGAGGGCGCCTTCCAGCACGTGCTGACGGACCTGTTCGCGTTCGTCGCGGCGGCGATCTCCGGCCTGGTCGTGCTGCTCACCGGCTTCCACCGGGCGGACGCGATCGCGTCGCTGGTCGTGGCGGCGCTCATGGTCCGCTCGGGGCTCGGGCTGGTCCGCGACTCGGGCCGGATCTTCCTGGAGGCGGCGCCGGCGGGGATGGACCCGGCGGCGCTCGGCCGCGAGCTGTGCGGCGTGCCGGGCGTGGTCGAGCTGCACGACCTGCACGTATGGCAGGTCACCTCGGGCTATCCGGCGCTGTCCGCGCACGTGCTGGTGGCGCCGTCGGAGGACTGCCACGCGGTGCGCGAGGCGATCGAGGAGCAGCTGCGGGACCGCTATGCGATCGAGCACACCACGCTGCAGGTCGACCACACGCTCGACGCCGAGCACTGCGTGGACTCACACGGCGCTTCCTACAAGGGGTCGGGGTGACTGGACCCGGCGGGTGACGACCCGTTCGGCCACGAACGACAGGAACGGCACCGTGCCGGCCAGCAGCACCAGCACCGTGAACCCGAGCTTCCACCTCGCGCGGCGGGCCAGGTCGGCGGCCAGGACCAGGTAGGCCATGTAGAGGAAGCCGTGCGCGGGGCCGACGAAGGCCACGATCGTGTCGTCGTCGGTCGTGTACTTCAGCACGGTGCCGACGGTGAGCACGACCAGCAGCACGCCGACGATCCAGGCGATGATCCGGAATCGGGTCAGAGCATTCTTGAGCGGCACGGGAACCTCATCCGGGGAAGTCGCGGGGTCGGCGGTCGGGGTCGGCGGCGAGCCAGGCCAGCATGCGGTTGTACTCGGCCAGCTGCGGGTCGTCGTCGGCCGGGGCCGGCGCCGCCGGGGGCGCGGCCCGCGGGCGCAGCGGCTCCTGGGTCTGCACCGGCCGCGGCCCGAGGACGTCCCGGACGGCCCGCACCCACAAAAACACCACAAAAAGCGCAAAAAGCGGCCATTGTACGGTGTATGCCCAGCTCAACATGTTGCCGGCAGCGGCGCGCTGATACTGCCAGCGACCGGCGAGCAGGCACACGGCAACCCCGGCGAGTGCCAGGACGTGCCAGAGCACCCACCGGGGAGTCAGGAACCGCCGCACAGGTAGGCAGCCTACCGCTAGTGCGTCAGTCGAAGACGGGGCCCACGTCGCGGGTGCGCTTGATCTCGTAGAAGCCCGGGGTGCCGGCGACCAGCAGGGTGCCGTCCCACAGCCGGCCGGCGGCCTCGCCCTTCGGCCGGGGGGTGACGACCGGGCCGAAGAATGCGATGAGGTTGCCGTCCGACCCCGGCACGTGGATGACGGGCGTGCCGACGTCCATGCCCACCGGGTTCATCCCGGCGAAGTGGCTCTCCCGCAGCTGCTCGTCGAACTCGGTCGAGTCCGCGTATTCGGCGAGCTGGGCCGGCAGGCCCGCGTCGACGAGCGCGCCCTCGAACAGCTCGGGGCTCAGCTCCTGCTTCTCGAGGTGAATCCGGGTGCCCAGCGCCGTGTACAGCGGGCGCAGCACGTCGTTGCCGAACTTCTGCTCGGCCGCGATCGCGACGCGCACCGGCCCCCAACCCTTGGCCAGACCCTCTTTGTATCGGTCCGGAAGATCGTCGCGACCCTCGTTGAGGATCGACAGACTCATGACGTGAAACCGCACGTCAACTGGGCGAACCTGCTCGACCTCGAGCAACCAGCGGGAGGTGATCCAGGCCCACGGGCACCGCGGGTCGAACCACATGTCTGCGATGATGCGCTCTTCTGCCATGGCGGCGACACCTCACTCCGGAGAGCCACTCCGGAAACGCTACTGAAAGAGTCGGGAACCCGATTCGATCCTTACTCAGCGCTGGCTTCCCGTGCCAGCCGAGCTTCGGGTGACCTGAGCCACTCCTGCGTTGCCCGCCATGGACGTGGAAGACTCAGGGATGGCGCCGTCGACGGGGACGGCCACAGCGAACGACAGGAGACGACACGTGGCCGGTGTACGCAACCTACGCCAGGTTGAGGCGGTCGACCGGGCCCGCCTGCTCGACGTTGCGGCGTACGACATCAGTCTCGACCTGACGGACGGCGCCGGCTACCCAGGTGAAGGCACGTTCCGGACGACCACCGAGGTGCGGTTCACCTGCGCCGAGCCGGGCGCCGACACCTTCATCGAGCTGGCGGTCACGACGGTGCTCAGCGCGACGCTCAACGGCGCCGCCCTCGACACGTCGGACTGGACGCCGCAGACCGGGCTGCGCCTGCCCGGCCTCGCCGCGGACAACGTCCTGGTCGTCGAGGCAGAGGGCACCTACTCCACGACCGGGCAGGGGCTGCACCGCAGCGTCGACCCCGTCGACAAGGAGGTGTATCTCTACAGCCAGTTCGAGACGACCGACGCGCAGCGCGTCTACGCCTGCTTCGACCAGCCCGACCTGAAGGCCAGCTTCACGTTCCACGTGACCGCGCCGGCCCACTGGAGGGTCATCTCCAACATGCCGCCGGAGCGGCGCGACGGCCTCACCGTGCACTTCCCGCCCACACCGCGGATGAGCACCTACGTCACGGCGATCTGCGCCGGGCCGTATCACGAGGTCCGCGACAGCCACGACGGCATCGACCTGGGCGTCTTCTGCCGCCAGTCGATGAAGCAGTACCTGGACGCCGACGACATCCTGCTGATCACGAAGCAGGGCTTCGACTTCTTCCACCAGGAGTTCGGCATCCGCTACCCGCTGCCGAAGTACGACCAGGTGTACTCGCCGGAGTTCAACGCCGGCGCGATGGAGAACTTCGGCTGCGTCGTGCACGCCGAGCAGCACTACGTCTTCCGCTCCCCGGTCACCGACTTCGAATACGAGCAGCGCGCCAACACGATCCTGCACGAGCTCGCCCACATGTGGTTCGGCGACCTCGTCACGATGCGCTGGTGGGACGACCTGTGGCTCAACGAGTCGTTCGCGGAGTGGGCGAGCCACTGGTGCAACACCCGCGCGACCCGCTTCACCGACGCCTGGACGACGTTCCTGTCGATCCGCAAGAACTGGGGCTACCGGCAGGACCAGCTGTCCTCCACCCACCCCGTCTACTGCGAGATGCCCGACGTCGAGGCGGTCGAGGTCAACTTCGACGGCATCACGTATGCCAAGGGCGCCAGCGTCGTCAAGCAGCTGGTGGCCTATGTGGGCATCGACCCCTTCCTGACCGGCCTCCGCGCGTACTTCCAGCAGCACCAGTGGGGCAACGCCACCTTCGACGACCTCCTGTCGGCCCTGGAGTCCGCCTCCGGCAAGGAACTGCGCAAGTTCGCGGCGCAGTGGCTGGAGACCGCCCAGGTCAACACCCTGCGCCCGGAGCTGACCATCGCCGCGGACGGCACCTACGAGCAGGTCGTCGTCGTGCAGGAGGCCCCGGCCGCGTATCCGACGCTGCGCACCCACCGCATCGGCATCGGCCTGTATGACGTCGTCGACGGCGCCCTGCTCCGCCGCGAGCTGATCGAGGCCGACGTCGACGGTGAGCGCACCGAGATCACCACCCTCACCGGCCGCCGCGCCGCCGACGTCCTGCTGCTCAACGACGACGACCTCACCTACGCGAAGCTGCGCCTCGACGCCCGCTCGATGGACACCGTCTCCGACCACATCCTCGGCATGGACAACTCCCTGGCCCGGGCGCTGGTCTGGACCGCGGCGTGGGACATGGTCCGCGACGCCGAGCTCGCGGTCCGCGACTACATCAAGCTGATCGCGTCCGGGCTGCCCGCCGAGCGCGACATCAACCTGGTCACCGCCACCATCCGGCAGGCCCAGTCGGCGCTGGTCTTCTACGCCGACCCGGCCTGGGCCCCGGAGGGCTGGCGCATCGTGGCCGCGACCGCCCGGGCCGCCCTCCGCGATGCCGCACCCGGCAGCGGGTTCCAGCTCGCGTGGGCACGCTCGTTCGCGGCGTCCGCCCGCACCCCGGACGACCTCGCGGTCCTCACGGGCTGGCTCGACGGCGTCGAGGTCCCGTCGGGGCTGACCATCCAGGCGGACCTGCGCTGGGGCATCCTGCACGCCCTCATCGCCAACGGCGCGGCCGACCCGGCCGAGATCGAGGCCGAGCTCGACCGCGACCGCACCGCGAGCGGCGAACGCCAGGCGGCCCTCGCCCGCGCCCTGGTCCCGACGGCCGAGTCGAAGGCCGAGACGTGGCGCCGCCTCGTCGAGGATCACCACCTGCCGAACTGGCTGCAGCGCTCCCTGCTGCAGGGCTTCCAGCACTCAGCCCAGGTCCCGCTGACCGCGGCGTTCCTGCCCGCGTTCTTCGACGCCCTCATGCCGGTGTGGGAGAACCGCGACTCGGAGCCGGCCGCCGAGTTCGTCGAGCTCGGCTACCCGTCGTTCCAGGTCAGCGAGGACACGGTGGCCCGCACCGAGGCGTGGCTGGCCGAGCCCGGCCGGCCCGCGCCGCTGCGCCGCCTGGTCGGCGAGGGCCGCGACGGCATCGTCCGCGCCCTGAAGGCCCGGGCGAAGGACGCCGCGGCGACCTGACGCGTTCGCACCGGAGGGCGGGGCTGGTCGCACTGACCGGCCCCGCCCTTCGCCGTCCACGCCTCACCTGGACCCCGGGGTGCACAACCTCTCCGGAATCGCTCTCCGGAATCGCGGAAAGCGGCGGCGCGCCGGCTCCCTGGACGGG
>NZ_JBFAPO010000101.1:0-27684 GCF_040676755.1 Dactylosporangium sp. NPDC049525
CCGAGACATCCCCGACCCAACTCGCCGCCGCCTAACATCAACCACAACGGATCAGCGCTGACCGTCTCCTACACCACCAGCGCGGACGCGACCCGTCCGAGCCGCGCTGTCCGCGCCGTCCGAGCCGCGCTGTCCGCGCCGTCCGAGCCGCGCTGTCCGCGCCGTCCGAGCCGCGCTGTCCGGGCCGCGCCGTGCGAGCCGTGCCATCCGCGCCGTCCGGGCCGCGCTGTCCGGGCCGCACGAACCGTGCTATCCGCGCCGCGCGAGCCGCTGTCCAGGCCGCACCGTGCGAGCCGCGCAGTCCGCGCCGCGCCGGGTCGGGTCGGGTCGTCTAGCGCAGTTGGCGCGGACCTCCATGAGGGCGACACGACGCCACAATCCCCACGACCCTCATCCCGGCCTCGTCGCCGCAGATCGAAGGACAGGGGCGGTCACCATCGCGACTGGTTCCACCGTCGATCAAACTCCGCAAGGTCACGCATCGGCCGCCTGCCGATCACTGCGGCACGGTGCAGCGCCGCATCGCCGATCATGCGGGACGGCGCTGTCCGTTTTGCACGGAACGTGAATTATCAGCGCAGGGATTCGGGACGGTTGTGCGGTCGCCCAGATCCCGGCCGTCGACCCGTTCGTGGAACGGGGGGCGGCCGAGAACTACGTCAGTCGGCGGAGATGATCACCGCGTCGGGAGGGGGCTCGTGGCGGTGTTGGACCAGGTGGCGGATGCCGGTGTTCAGCACCGCGACCAGCGGCACGGCCACTAGCGCGCCGATGATGCCGGCCAGCACCACGCCCGTTGAGATCGCCACGATCACGGCAAGTGGGTGGACGGAGACGGCGCGGCCCATGATCAGGGGTTGCAGGACGTGGCCCTCGAGCTGCTGGACGGCGATCACGCCGATGAGGACGACCAGGGCGCTGATCGGCCCCTCGTCGACGAGGGCGACCAGGACCGCGACGGCGCCGGAGACGGTGGCGCCGATGATGGGGACGAAGGCGGCCAGGAACACCATCGTGGCGAGAGGGAACCAGAAGTCCACGTTGATGATGACCAGGAGCAGGCCGATGCCGAGGGCGTCGATGAAGGCGACGAGGACCGTCGCCCGGACGTAGGCGACCAGCGTGTGCCAGGCGGCCTCGCCGGCGCGGCGGATCGGGTCGCGGGCGGGGGTCGGCAGGACGCCGGTGAGGAACAGCCAGATCCGGTGGCCGTCGCGCATGAAGAAGAAGGTGACGAAGAGCACCAGTAGCAGCAGCGCGAAGAACTCGATAGTGGCGGTGGCGGTGGACACGGCGCTGTCGGTGAGGCTGCCGCGGTTGTCGTTGAGCCAGTTGGTTGCGGCGGCGAAGGTGGCGTCGAGCTGGCTGCCGTTGAGGTGCAGCGGGCCGGTGGTGAGCCAGTCCTGGATCTGGTTGACGCCGTCGGAGGCCTTGTCCGCGAGGGCCGGGAAGCCGTCGACGAACTCGGTGATCACGAGGGTGAGCACGCCCGCGACGGCGGCGAGGCCGGTGATGAGGACCAGGAACGCGGCCAGTGACGGTGGCAGCTTCACCCGGCGGCGCAGGAAACCCATCATCGGCGCGAGCAGGGCGGACAGCAGCAGCGCGATGCTCAGCGGGATGAGGACGGTCCTGAGCCGGCCGACGAGCCACAGCAGGACGGCGAGCGCGGCGACGAGGACCAGCAGCCGCCATGACCAGGCCGCGGTGATGCGCAGGCCGTGCGGGACCTCGGCGTCGTCGCGGCTCATCGTCGACGGGTGGCCGGGGTCGAGGGGGGCCGGTGGCTCCTCCACGGGCTCCTCCGGAGCGACGGCGGTCGCGGCGGCCTCGCGTTCCAGGCGGGCATTCTCGAGTCGCTGCTCGTATGCCCGCCGGAGGTTGACGCGCACCTGATCGAACCGGCCCACGGAACCCCCTTGATGTCGTGAGCGGACTCTTCACCGTAGTCCGGGTCCCGCGGCGATCGCACGTACCCAGGCGGTAGCGTCGCAACCGTGACAGCCCAGCCAGCCGCCGGTTACCCGGCGGCCACCACCCCGCCCGTCGTGTCCGACGTGGACGGGGGTCTGCCGATCCGGTTGCTGCACGACCGGGTGCTCGTGCGGCTCGAAGGCGCGGAGGGTGAGCGCCGGCACGCTTCCGGCATCGTCATCCCGGCGACGGCGTCGGTGGGGCGGCGCCTGTCGTGGGCGACGGCCGTCGGGGTGGGGCCCAACGTGCGGTCGATCGTGGCCGGTGACAGGGTGCTCTTCGATCCGGAGGACCGCTCCGAGGTGGAGTTGCAGGGCCGCGACTACGTGCTGCTGCGCGAGCGTGATGTGCACGCCGTCGCGGCCCGCCGGGTCGAGCCGGACTCGACGGGTCTCTATCTGTAGGGGTACGGGTATCCCGCGTACATCGGGATCGGCGGCGGGGGCGGCGGCACGACGACCGGCACCGGCACGACCGGGGTCGGCGGGGCGGCGAGGACGCGGACCATCCCGTCGGGGAAGGTGATGTGGTAGCGGCTGCCGTCCCACACCGCGAGCGGTGCCTGCGGGTCGCGGCCGACGAAGACGTGGCGGTAGGCGGAGAGCGCCATGAGCAGGTGCCGCTCCTCGGCGAGCGCCTCCATCCGGCGGGCCGGCGTGTTGTCGAGGCCGCGGTGCAGGCCGTCGCGGAGCAGGGCGAGCTTCGTCGCGTCGAACTGGAACGCCCGCATGGCCTTGGCGCCCGGATCACCGGCGACCCGTCTGGCCCATCGGCGGGCGGACAGCCGCCGGCCGAGCGTGCCGAGGGCGGCCACCTCCGGCGGGGAGAACCAGCCGGCCCGCGCGTATTCGGTGAGCATCCGCTCGGTGAGCTTGCCTTCGTTGGACCGCTGCCACAGGGCGAAGCCGACCATGCACAGGAAGATCGGCATCATGACGGCGAAGTACCCGTACAGCAGCACCCAGGGGCTGGCGGACGCGACGACCGACATGAGGTTCCACGAGCCGTGCAGCAGCATCGCGAGCAGCAGGCCGGCAATCGGGGCGAGCCACCGGACCGACTTCGTTGAGCTGCGGGACGCGATGCCGAGCCCGATGCCGGTCATCGACGTGAACAGGGGGTGCGCGAAGCCGGTCATCAGGATGCGCACCACGAAGATCGCGACCAGGGCGACCGCGCCGTTGACCGGGCCGGAGTCCTCGGCCGTGTCGGCGTAGCCCTTGAACCCGAGGTACAGGATATTCTCGACCATCGCGAAGCCGGTCGCGGACAGTCCGCAGTAGACGATGCCGTCGATCAGGCCGGAGAACGCCCTTGGCCGGCGCCAGAACAGCAGGATCGGCCCGAGCGCCTTCATGCTCTCTTCGATGATGGGTGCCACCAGCACCGCGACGATCGACTCGGACAGGCCCAGCTTGTCGGCGAGGACCCCGCCGGCGGTGTTGACCACCAGTGCGACGGCCGTTGCCACGCAGGCGCCCCAGCCGAAGACGAAGACGAGATATCTGACGGGTTCCGGTTCGTACCGGTCGAGCCAGAGGAAACACGAGACGAGCAGCGGCACCGGGATGACCGCGGCCGCGACGCCGATGACCAGGGCGGTCCAGCCGCCGCTGAACCCGAAGAACGCCAGCAATGCCACGCCGCAGGCCGCGATGCCGCCCATGACGCCGATGAGCGTCCAGAGGCGGCGGCGGTCGGAGCGCTTGGCGGGCGGCGCGGCGGCCAGGGCGAGCGCCGCGGTCGGATACCGCTGCTCGCCGGTGTCCGGGGCTGAGTCCTCGGTCACATTGGGCACGACGTCCGCACCGGCCGGATGCCACTCCTGCGGCCCGGACAGCGGCCCACCCTGCGCCCCAGCATGTGGCCCGGACTGCGCCCCAGGCTGAGGTCCGGACTGCGGGCCGGACGGCTCGGACTTGCCGAGGGGCACGGGAGCTGCCTGATGGCCGGGCGGCGGCTCAGCGGGCGAACCGGCGAGCGGCGCCGCCCACGGTGACCGCTCGGAAAAAGGCGGCGGCCCCGACGGTGGGACCGGCGGCGACCCCGCCGCGGCACGCGGGTCGAGGTCGTGGCGGCCGGGCTCCGATGGCGTCCCACTCGGCGGGAGTTCGGTCATGGAGCAACCTTATCCGCGCTACCGTGGACGCAGGTCATGAGTGCCAGCGCACAGCCCCGGCTTGCTGGCCGGCAACCCTCGCGTTCGCGGCGGGGTGCCCCGGGTGATGACACGGTCCGGCACGCGGTGTGTCCGGGCAAGCGCGAGCGGAGGGCTCTGCCATGTCCACGATCCTGTCCCCCGGTGACGTGAAGCTGCGCGACGGCCGCAGTGTCGACTTCGCCAATCTCGACGTCGCCGCGACCGCCCCGTGCCTGCGGGTCGTCGCCGACGCGGTCGCCGAGCTCCTGCCGTTCTACGGCAGCGTCCACCGCGGCGCCGGCGCGCTGTCGGAGCGGTGCACCCGGGAGTATGAGCAGGCCAGGGAGACTGTCGCGGACTTCCTCGGCTGCCGCGACGGCGACACCGTCGTGTTCACCCGCAACACCACCGACGCGCTGAACCTCCTCGCGAGGGCGCTGCCCGCGGACACGACTGTGCTCACGTTCGACGCGGAGCACCACGCCAACCTGCTGCCCTGGCGGCGCACGGTGCACCTCGACGCGCCGCGCTCGCCGCAGGAGGCCGTGACGGCGCTGGAGCGGGCGCTCAGCCGGCAGCACTGCGGGCTGGTGAGCGTGACCGCGGCGAGCAACGTGACCGGCGAGGTGTGGCCGGTGGCGGCGCTCGCCGAGGTGGCGCACCGCTATGGCGCCCGGATCGCGGTCGACGCCGCGCAGCTCGCCCCGCACGCCCCGGTCGACCTGACCGCGTTGGGCGCGGACTACGTGGCGTTCTCCGGGCACAAGGTGTACGCACCGTTCGGCGCCGGCGTGCTCGCCGGAAGAGCGGACTGGCTGGACGCCGCCGCGCCGTACCTGGCGGGCGGCGGGGCCAGCGCCAACGTGGACGGCGACCTGGGCGTGCGGTGGGCGACCGGCCCGGCGCGGCACGAGGCAGGCACCCCCAACCTGCTCGGCGCGGTCGCGATCGCCAGCGCGTGCCGAGCCCTGAGCGACGCGGGCGATGCGGCACAGGAGCAGGCGCTCGTCAGCAGGCTGCGAGCGGGCCTGGCCGGGCTGCCGCACGTCGAGGAGCTGCGCCTCTTCGGCCCGGACGCCGAGCGGGTCGGCATCGTGTCGTTCGCGGTGCTCGGCGAGGATCCCGGTGACCTGGCCACGCGCCTCGGCCGGGACCACGGGATCGGGGTGCGGACCGGGCTGTTCTGCGCCCATCCGCTGACCCGCCGGCTCCTCGAAGAGGCAACCGCCAGGCTCGACCCGGCGGCCCCGGTGCCGGCCCAGGCGGTGCGGGCCAGCTTCGGCCTCGGCACCACCGAGGAGCACATCGACCGCCTGCTCGCCGCGCTGCGCCGCCAAGACGTCCAGGCACCTGGCGTCCAGGCGTCTTAGGCGGCTCAGGCGTCTCAGGCGTCGAACACCCGGGACAGCACAACGGCGGGGGTGAGGTCGGCGACGGTCAAGGTGCCCTCGCCGACCTCCTCCCAGGTCAGCGGCGCCGAGACCGTCGGCAGCGCACCCGCGCGCAGCGAGTAGGGCGCCACCGTCGTCTTGAACGCATTGTTCTGGCTCCAGTCGATGAAGACTTTGCCGGGCCGCAGCTGTCTGGCCATCCGCGCCACGATCAGGTCGGGCCGGCGGCGGGCCAGCTCCTCGGCGACGTCCTTCACGTACGCGCTGATCTCGTCGGCCGTCTCGTCCCCGGGCAGCTCCGCGACCAGCTGCATGCCCTTGCGGCCGGAGGTCTTCGGCAGCGCGTCCAGCCCGTCCACCGCGAGCTGGTCGCGGACCAGCAGGGCGACCTCGTAACACTCGGGGAGGCCGGCCGGCGGGCCCGGGTCGAGGTCGATGACCAGCAGGTCCGGGTTGAGCGCGGAACCGTCCGCGGCGACCTTCCACTGCGGCGTGTGCAGCTCCAGCGCGGCGAGGTTCGCCAGCCAGACCAGGGTGGCGAGCTCCTCGACCACGATGAAGTCGATGGTCTCCCGCCCGCGGCTGGAGCCGGGCACCGGCAGCCGGACCGTGCGGACCCAGTCAGGGGTGCCGGCCGGCGCGTTCTTCTCGAAGAAGCTGTTGCCGTCGACCCCGTTCGGGTACCGGACCCGGGTCAGCGGCCGGCCGTCGAGGTGCGGCAGGAGGACCGGCGAGATGCGGGTGTAGTAGTCGATGACCTCACCCTTGGTGAAGCCGACCTGCGGGTAGAGCACCTTGTCCAGGTTGGTCAGGTCGAGGTGACGGCCCTCGACGTCGACCCGGATCTTGTCAGGCATCGCGCACATCCGAAGGGGTCAGGTCCGGCCGGATGCGCAGGAACCGGGGGAAGCGCAGCCGCCCGTCACGCGTACGGTGGCTGAACTTCACCTCGACGACGAGCCGCGGCTCGACCCAGACCGCGCCGCGGGCGTCCTCCCGCGGCACCGTGCCCGCGAACGGCGACTGCTGGATCGACAGGTCGCGCAGCGCGTCGAGGAGGGCCCGTTCGGCCGCGCCGGAGATCCCGCCGCCGACCCGGCCGCGAAACGTGAGGCCACCGGCGACGGGGACGCCGACCAGCAGGGCGCCGAGGGCGCGCTTGCCGGGCCGCCACCCGCCGACGACGAACTCGCAGCTCTCCTCCAGTTTGACCTTCACCCAGTCGGGCGAGCGGAGACCGGGCTGGTAGTGCGAGCCGGTCCGCTTGGCGACGACGCCTTCGAGGGCGTTGTCGCGGCTGGCGGTCACGGTCGCCGGACCGTCGTCGAACGACGGCGGGATGACGGCCCGAGGGCCCAGCGACAGTCCTTCGAGCAGGCCGCGGCGGGTGGCGTACGGCGTTGCCAGCAGATCCCTGCCGGCCACGCGCAGCACGTCGAAGGCGAGATAGGAGACCGGGAGCGCGACGGCGAGGCGGGCGGCCCGGGCCGGCTCGCGCACGTGCATCCGCTCGGCGAGCAGCTGAAACGAGGGTCGCCCGGCCTCGTCCATGGTGACGACCTCGCCGTCCAGGACGGTGTCGTCGAGGCCCTCGCCGATGCGGGTGAGCTCCGGATATGCGGCGGTCACCTCGACCCCGCTGCGCGCGTAGAAGCGGGTCGCGCCGGCGGCGATGACGGCGATCGCGCGGATGCCGTCCCATTTGAACTCATACGCCCAGCCCGGCCCGGACGGTAACGGGCCGGTCGAGGCGAGCATCGGTGCCGGTGGACCGGTCCCCATCACCTCACGATAGTTCGCCGCCGACTTCCTCGCGTGCAGCTCGATTCGATGCGATTCTGGATGGCAGAGGTCAACATCGCTCAACACGCCGCGGAAAGGGATCTCCAATGCGCGCGATCTGGAAAGGCGCGGTCTCCTTCGGGCTCGTGTCGATCGCCGTCCGCCTGTATTCGGCGACGGAGGAGAAGGACATCCGCTTCCACCAGGTCCACCGCGACGACGGGGGCCGGATCAAATACAAGCGGGTCTGCTCGATCGACGGCGAGGAGGTCAGCTACGACGACATCGCCAAGGGCTACGACCTGGGCGGCGGCGAGCTGGTGATCCTCACCGACGACGACTTCGCCGACCTGCCGCTGACCACGAGCCGGGCGATCGAGGTGCTGGAGTTCGTGCCGGCCGAGCAGGTCGACCCGATCCTCTACAACAAGGCGTATTACCTGGAGCCGGACAAGACCGCCGCAAAGCCCTACGCGCTGCTGCGCGACGCGCTCACCAACACGGAGCGGGTCGCGATCGTGAAGGTGGCGCTGCGGCAGCGGGAGCAGCTCGCGACGCTGCGGGTCCGCGAGGACGTGCTGGTCCTCAACACGATGCTGTGGCCCGACGAGATCCGGGCGGCGAAGTTCGACATCCTCGACGAGGACGTGTCGGCCCGCCCGGCGGAGCTGGCGATGGCCGGTTCGCTGATCGAGTCGATGGCCGCGGACTTCGACCCTGCGACCTACACCGACAACTACCGCGAAGCGTTGCAGGAGGTCATCGAGGCGAAGGTGGCCGGCCGGGAGGTCGTGCAGCCGGAGGAGACCGAGGAGGCGCCGGCCGCGGCGGTCGACCTGATGGCGGCGCTGCGGGCGTCGGTGGAGCGGGCCAAGGCGGCCCGCGGCGAGTCGGAGCCCACCAAGACCACCGCGAAGAAGGCCACGACCGCGAAGAAGGCGGCGGCGGCCACGAATGACGACGACGTGGCCGAGGCGACGCCGATCAAACGGACCGCCGCAAAGAAGACCACCACGGCCGCGAAGAAGGCGACCCCCGCGAAGAAGACCACCGCGACGAAGGCGAGGAAGTCCGCTTAGTCCGTGGTGTGGGTGAAGTAGACCGTGGCCGACGCCTTGTCCAGCAGCAGGTCGGTCCCGTCGATCTTGAGCCAGGCCGGGTCGGCGGGCGCGAAGGGGCGCAGGTCGTCCGGCACCTGCGGAGCCGGCGCCGCGATGGTCGCCGGCAGTGCCTGCGCCCGGTCCGCGGTGATCACCGCGAAGCCGTCCATGACGTAGTCCATCGGGCCGATCTCCGGGCAGGACCGCGCCCTGGCCTCGTGCTCCTGCCAGTGCACCTGCTGGATCGGCGCGAGCTGCGGCCACATCTGCTCGATGCGGACCTTCGAGGTGATGACGCCGTTCTTCGTCGGCTTCTCGGGGTCCTCGCAGCCGGTGAGTCCCGGCACCCAGTCACGCAGTGCCAGGACCACACCACAGGAAGCGAGCAGGCAGGCGAGCACCGCGCCCGAGACGAGCAGCGCGATCTTCGCCGTCCGGTTCACCCGTTGATCTGTACCACCTCGAGGCCGCCGCCCGCATAGTCGGCCCGGACGCGCTTCTTGTCGAACTTGCCGACGCTGGTCTTCGGCACCGCCTCGATGAACGACCAGCGCTCCGGCAGCTGCCACCTGGCCACCTTGTCGCCCAGGAACTCGCGCAACTGTGCCGCGTCGGCGCTGGCGCCCTCCTTGAGCACGATCGTGGCCAGGGGCCGCTCGCCCCACTTGTCGTCCGGTACACCCACGACACACGCCTCCAGGACGGCCGGGTGTGCCATCAGGGCGTTCTCCAGGTCGACGGAGCTGATCCACTCGCCACCGGACTTGATCACGTCCTTGGCGCGGTCGGTGAGGGTGAGGTACCCGTTGGGCGAGAGCGTGCCGACGTCGCCGGTGCGCAGCCAGCCGTCCTCGAACTTCTCGGGGTCGGGGCCGTCCTCGCCGATGTACTGCGCGGTGATCCACGGCCCGCGGACCTGCAACTCCCCCACGGCCTTGCCGTCGCTGGGCATGACCTCGCCGGCAGGCCCGACGATGCGGCCCTCGACGCCGGCCGGGATGCGGCCCTGGGTGTAGCGGTACGCCCAGGCCTCGGGTCCTTCGACGCCGATGGGTTCGCGGGCGACCGAGCCCAGCGGCGACATCTCCGTCATGCCCCAGGCGTGGATGACCTCGATGCCGTGCCGCTCGGAGAATGCGTGCATCAGCGCCGGCGGGCAGGCGGACCCGCCGATGACGACCTCCTTCAGCGAGGACGTGTCGGTCGGGTTGGCGTCCAGGTATGCGAGGAGGTCGGTGAAGATCGTCGGCACGGCGCCGGCGAACGTCGGCTTCTCCGCCGCGATCATCTGGGCGAGCGGCGCGGCCTGCAGGAACCGGTCCGGCATGATCAGCGAGGCGCCGCTCATGAGGGCCGCGTAGGGCAGGCCCCACGCCATCGCGTGGAACATGGGCACGATGCACAGGTCGCGGACCTTGGGTCCGAGGCCGAAGCTCTCCGCCATGCACACCTCCATCGAGTGGAGGTAGACGGAGCGGTGGGAGTACGCGACGCCCTTCGGGTTGCCGGTGGTGCCGCTGGTGTAGCACAGGGCGGCGGCGTCGTTCTCGTCCACGGCGGGCCAGTCGTACAGGTCCGACTTGCCTTCCAGAAGGGCGTCCCAGCGGTGCACCTCGACGCCGTCCTTCTGCAGTTTCGACGCGTCGCCGGCGCCGACGACCACGATGTGGCGGATCGTGGTCAGGTGCGGCAGGACGCCGGCGAGCAGCGGGATCAGCGTCGAGTCGACGATGACGACCCGGTCCTCGGCGTGGTTGGCGATGTAGATCAGCTGCTCGGGGAAGAGCCGCAGGTTGAGCGTGTGCAGCACGGCGCCCATGCTCGGCACGGCCAGGTAGGCGATCAGGTGCTCGGCGTTGTTCCACATCAGCGTGCCGACGCGCTCGTCGCCGGTGACGCCGAGGTCGTCGTGCAGGGCGTGGGCGAGGCGGGCGGCCTGGCGGCCGACCTCGGCATATGAGGTGTGCCGGGCCTCGGCGCCGGTCCAGGTGACCACCTCGGAGTCGCCGTGGACGGTGGCTCCGTGCTGCAGAATGCGGGAGATCAGAAGGGGTGTCTGCATCATCGTGCTGCGCATGTAGAGCACGCTAATGTGCCCTGCCTCACAAAGGAACCCCGGAGCTACTGGTGAGTAGCTCCGGGGTTCCTGGGGTTCTGCCTTGCTCAGAAGGCCGCGGCCTTGGCTTCCATCTCGGCGGCGGCGTCCTCTTCGCTGACCTTTTCCGGCGCGGTGGGGCCGCCGCCCTGCAGCGGCTTGTCCGGCAGCGCGATGGTGATCACCGTGCCGACGAACGCGACGATCGCCGCGGCGAGGAACACCGGGTGCAGCGCGTTGACGAACACGTGCTCGACCGCGTCGAGGACCTGCGGCGGCAGCTTCCGGACCTGCGCCGGCGAGTTGATCGACACGCCCTTCATGCCGCCGCCGGTCATCTGCTCGCTCAGCTTGCTGTTCATCAGCGCGCCGAGCGCCGCGACGCCGACCGAGCCGCCCAGCGAGCGGAAGAACGTGGCCGCGCTGGTGCCGGCCCCCATGTCCCGCAGGTCGAGCGCGTTCTGCACGGCGAGGATCAGCGGCTGCATCGCCATGCCGAGCCCGACACCGATCACGGTCATGTAGATGAACGCCTGCCACAGCGGCGTGTCGACCTGCAGCGTCGTGAACAGCAGCAGCCCGGAGCCCATGATCACGGTGCCGGCGACGGGGAACCACTTGTACCGGCCGATCTTGCTGATCGCCCGGCCGGCCACGATCGAGGTCACGATGACGCCCGCCATCATCGGCAGCATCAGCAGGCCGGACCGCGTCGGCGAGGCACCCTTGACGATCTGCAGGTACAGCGGCACGTAGATGATCGAGCCGAACATCGCGAAGCCCAGGATGAACGTCGCGGTGTTGGCCAGGGAGAACGTCGCACGCTTGAACAGCCGCAGCGGCAGGATCGGCTCCTCGGCGCGCCCCTCGGCGACGATGAACAGCGCGGTCAGCACCGCACCGGCGGCGAGCAGGCCAAGGATGGCCGGCGAGCCCCAGGCGTACTCGTTGCCGCCCCACGACAGCGCGAGCAGCCAGGAGCTGACCGCCGCGACCATGAGCGTGGCGCCCAGGTAGTCAATCTTGTGATCCCGGCGGGTGTGCGGGACGAGCCGCAGCACCCGGCTGCAGACGTACAGCGCGAAGATGCCCAGCGGCACGTTGATGTAGAAGATCCAGCGCCAGTCGGTCTCGGCGAAGTAGCCACCGACGAGCGGCCCGGCCACCGAGGAGATGCCGAACACCGCACCGAAGAGCCCCTGGTAACGGGCCCGCTCCCGGGGCGCGACGACGTCCGACACGATGGTGAACGCGAGCGTCATGAGGCCACCGGCGCCGATGCCCTGCAGGGCGCGCGTGGCGATCAACTGGGTCATGTCCTGCGACAGACCGGCCAGCAGCGAACCCAGCAGGAAGGTCGAGATCGCGAACAGCAGCACCGGCCGGCGCCCGTAGAGGTCGCTGATCTTGCCGTACAGCGGGGTCGAGGCGGTCGAGGCGAGCAGATACGCCGTGACGACCCACGAGTAGTGGTCGAGCCCGCCGAGTTCACCGACGATCGTCGGCAGCGCGGTGCCCACGATGGTCTGGTCGAGCGCGGCGAGCAGCATCCCGGTCATGAGGCCACCCATGAGCAGCATGATCTGCCGGTGGGCGAGTTGCGGCCGGGCCTGTTCCGGCGGCGCGACAGTGGTCATCGAGCGTCCTTTTCCGAGGTGGTTCCTGGCAACCGGTCGGCTCCTGGCGGCCGTTCGGCCCCTGGCAGCCTTTCGGCCAGCGATTGGTTGAGTTGCGTGAAGAGGGCCGCAAAGATCTGACGTTCTTCGGGCGTCCAGCCGGCGAGCAGCTCCTGCCACGTGGCGATCCAGCGGGCCCGGTTCTCCTCGAACACGTCCCGCCCGAGCTCGGTGACCTCCACCAGGCTGGCCCGGCGGTCGGTCGGATCGGTCGCGCGGCGCACCAGCCCCGCCGTCTCCAGCGCGCCCACCTGCCGGCTGACCGTGGAGAGGTCCAGCGCGACGTCGGTGGCGAGCGCCGACAACCGGAACGGCCCGTCGACCGCGATCCGGCTCAGCAGCATGTAGGCGGGGCGCTCCAGGCCACGGCCTGCGTCGCTCCATTTGAGCGTGGCGAACAACCGCTCCGAAAGGCGGATGAACCGCCCCACCTGCCGCCCGATGGCGGCGTAGTCGGCGTCGTCGTCCACGGATCCTCGTCCCTGTCTGCCAGATACTTGCTTGCCACAAGCATCGGTTCACAGGGCAGAGTTCACCAACCTATTTACGGGTGATCCACGTTACTGCGGCCCGGCCGTTTCCTCGGGCCGAACTCCTACTCGGGGCCGAACTCGAAACGGTCCGCGGGATACGTCTTGTCGCCGACCACCAGCACGGGCACGCCGTCGCCGAGGCCGTGCTCTTTCTTCTCCTGCGGCGTGGGCATCCGGGCCCAGACGACCTCGCCCTGGTGCAACCAGAGCCGCTCGCGTGGCGCGTTGGCCCGCACCCGGCTGCGATAGCCGCGCTTGCTCTCGACGAGCCCCTCGCCGCGCAGATACGCCATGGCGTCGCGGATCGTGTCGCGGCCGACGTCATACTCCTCGGCCAGATACTTCTCCGAGGGCAACAGGCTCCCCGGAGCCATCTCACCACTGATGATCTTCTGCCGGATCGCGTCCGCGACCTGCAGATAGAGTGCCAGGCCCGAACTCCGGGAGATCATGAACGCGACCATATGAAGGTCTATCGGCGCCAGATATTGTGGCCTTATGGCTACTAGGCTAAAGTTTAGCCCAGGCGCGGGACCGGGCTGGGCGGTCCGGTTTCGCGCCACCCAGTCCGGGGTGCGGCGCCGTTCCACGACGCTGCGAGCCGCGCGGCGCCGCGCCCCACCCACCTGTTGCGCCGGCCGATCGGAGTCAGCCATGGACGACGAACTCTTCCCCATCGTCACCCTCGACCTCCGCGCCATCCGCACCGTCATCACCGAGGACGAGGGCGACCCGATCCTGCTGGTCGACGACGGCGACGTACAGATCGAGTTCGGCTCCGGCCTCTGCGGCACCTGGGAGCAGGCAATCCTCGGCGCGGAACGGGTCGCCTCCGCCGCCGAACAGTTCGCCGCCACCCTCCGCCGCCAGCACAGTGCCCTCGTCTGACCCGACCACACATTTCCACAGGCCCCGTGCGTGGAAAGACAGCGCCGCCCGGGCAGGCCCTGGTGAAGGGGCACTGCACGGGCGGCGAAGGGGTCTTAGGCGGCCCTGCGGCGGGCCAGGATCTGCAGGAGCCGACCGGCCACGACGAGCAGGACGCCGCCGCCGAGCATCAGGGCCACGTTGTTGCCGGTGACCGGGAGGCCGCCCGTGCCGCCGCCCGCGTTGCCGCCGCCGGTGTTGCCCGTGCCGCCGCCGTGGTGGCCGTAGCCGTCGTCGTCGTTGTCGTGGTTGCCGTAGCCGCCGTCGGAGTCGTCGTCGTCCGGGCCGGTCGTGGAGCCGGGAGTGGTGGGCGCCTTCGGGGCCGCGGCAGCGGTTTCCAGGGTGCAGATGCCCAGGTCGATGAGCGAGGTCTGGTCGGCCGGGCCGGAGCCGCCGTGGCCGTAGCCGCCGGTGGACTTCCACGTGGTGCGGGAGATCAGCTTGACGCGCACCGAGGCGGCCTTCGCGTAGACGCCGGTCGAGCTGAACTGCTTCTCGACTGCGCCGAGCTCAACCCGCAGGACCACAACCCGGCTGGAACCCGAGCCCGAAGCAGACGTGCCCTCCGTGGCAGGAGCGGGCGCACCCGACGAGCCGAGCAGGCCACCCACCGCGGGCAGGCCGGGCAGGGCGCCGAGCACGCTGTTGAGGTCGACGCTCGGCAGCACCGCGGTGGCCCCGCCGATCGTGCCGGAGACCGCGCTGGTGATGCCGGTCAGCAGGTCGATGAGCGGCAGGCCGCCGAGGAGCGGGAGGTTCTCCGTGCGGGCCAGGTCGGTGGCGGCCTCGGTGCTCGCGGCGTCGACCGGCACGACCACGTCGACGTGGGAGCCGGCGGACGACACGCGGACCGGGGCCTGACCGGGGATGGTGATCTCGAGGACCGGGGCGGTGTAGTCGACGGTCTTCTTCGTGCCGGCGAGCACGTGCAGCGACGGCGGGCTGATCACCCGGACCCCGATGGCGGAGGGGCCGTTGTCGAGGAGCTTGAAGTCGGCGATGCCGCCGGTCGCGAGGGCGGTCGCGGCGGGGCGGCCGCCGGCCTCGCCGACGTTCGTGACGGTGGCGCTCTCCACGGCGTTGATGCGCAGCAGGGCGCGGCCGTTGCGGCCCGGCAGGACGGTGATGCCGGCGAGCTTCGCCTCCCCTGACGCCCGCGGGCCGTCGGCGGTGGTGCAGCGGCCGGCGTTCTTCCACGACGCCTGGGCGCGCAGGCCGCCGGTGCCCAGGCGCAGCGCGCCGAGGTCGACGCCGGCGACGTTCACCACGTCGGGCTGGTCGTGCGTGGGCGGCGCCTGCTGGTACGCCCGGGGGCCGAGCACCCCGGCGGGCAGGTCGCCGCTGCTGCGGAGGTAACGGGCGTCGGCGGCGGCGCGCAGGGTGCCTCCGGCAATGCCGGAGTGGGTGGTGGCGACCCGCAGCTCGGGCAGGACCGTGCTGGACAGCCCGGTGGCGCGCAGGTCGACGCGGCCCAGCGCGAGCGTGTTGCTGGCGGCGGTGGCGCCGAAGCCCTCCGGGCAGGCCGCGTCGGCCGGTGCAGCCGCTGCGGGCGCCGCTAACGCGACCGGGCTCAGCGCTCCGACGATCGCCGTTGCGGCGAGGGCAGCGAGGGTCCGGGCTGTTTTCGGGCGTGCGGAAGCAACAGGAGACGTCATGCTTGAGGTCCTCCGAAGACCGGGAGTACGGGGGTAGCTCGCCGGGGGGCGTGCCACTGCTGCCCCCAACGAGCCCTTTCCGGCCGGAGTTACGGCCCACTTAGCGGGCTCATCCGCACTAGTAACGACGAAAGAGTCGTAATAGCTACGGGATGCACTAAAAACATCAAAATGGACTTTCCAGGGCGATAGCCGCAGGCCATATGGAACTGCCAGTGATCCGCGTTACTGTGCAGCCATGGGCATGCTGTGCGCGGTGAGCTTCAATCGCTACGGGCGGCTGTTCTACTTCGACCCCGGCGAGTTTCGCCCGGGCGTGGGCGACCGGGTGCTGGTCCCGACCGACGACGGACCCGAGGTCGCCGAGTGCGTCTGGGCCGCGCAGTGGGTCAGCGAGGAGACCGAGGGCTTCCCGCGCCTGGTCGCCATGGCCGCCGACGACGACCTGCGCCGCGACGAGCTGCTGCGCAAGCGCAAGGCCGAGGCCAAGGTCGCCGCGAAGAAGCTGATCCGCGATCACGAGCTGCCGATGAAGGTCGTCGCAGTAGACCACGTGCTGGACAGCTCCGGCGGTCAGGGCGCGCGGACCACGATCTACTTCACCGCACCCCATCGGGTGGACTTCCGGTCCTTGGTGCGGGATCTGGGCGCCACGCTGCACTGCCGGGTGGAGCTGCGCCAGCTGTCCGCGCGGGACTCGGCCCGGGTCCAGGGCGGCATCGGCTCGTGCGGGCGCGACCTGTGCTGCGCCACGTTCCTCAACGACTTCGAGCCGGTCACCATCCGGATGGCGAAGGATCAGGACCTGCCGCTCAACCCGCTGCGCATCTCGGGTGCCTGCGGCCGGTTGATGTGCTGCCTGAAATACGAGCATCCCCTGTACCAGCAGTTCCAGGCCACCGCGCCGGCCGTCGGCACCCGCGTGTCCACGCCGGAGGGTGAGGGCCGGGTCGTCGGGCACAGCGTGCCGCGCGACTCCGTCACCGTCCGGATGGACGCCGACGGGTCGCGCTGCTCGTGCAGCCGTGCCTCGGTGTGCGGCTCCCGCCAGGCCTACGAAGAGCGGTATTAGACCGCCGTCACGGTGACGGAGTGCCAGCCGGTCGCGCCGTCGGGGAACGGGGTGACCCGGTCGGCCGTCTGCACGGCGCCGGTCTTGTCGGTGGCCCGGACCCGCAGCAGGTGGCTGCCGGGCGTCGCGGCCCAGTCCAGGCGCCACTGCACCCAGGTGTCGTTCGTCGGTGCCGGCAGCAGGGTCGCGGCCTGCCACGGGCCGTCGTCGACCTGCACCTCCACTGAGGCCACACCCCGGCCCTGGGCCCAGGCCACACCGGCGACGTGGACCGTACCGGCGGCCGGGCGGGCGAACGGCAACGGCCGGTCGATCCGGGACGCCGTCTTCACCGGCCCGCGGGCCGCCCAGCCGCGCTGCACCCAGTAGGCGTCGTACGCGTCGAACGTCGTCAGTTCCAGCTCCGTCACCCACTTGCAGGCGCCCGCGTAGCCGTACAGGCCGGGGGTGAGCATGCGCACGGGGAAGCCGTGGTCGAGCGGGAGCGGCTCGCCGTTCATGCCCACACACAGCATGGCGTCGCGGCCGTCCAGCACGACCGACAGCGGCGTGCCGATCGTCATGCCGTCGACGGACCGCGCCACCAGCTGATCCGCCCCCGCGGCGGGTCGGACCTCCCGCAGCAGGTCCGCCAGGGAGACGCCGAGCCAGCGCGCCGTCCCCACGTACGGGCCGCCGACCTCGTTCGAGACGCAGTTGAGCGTGATGTCCCGCTCGATCAGCGGCCGGCGGAGCAGGTCGTCGAAGGACAGCTCAAGGGGGCGGCCGACCATGCCCTTGATCCGCAGCCGCCAGGAGGACACGTCGACGCGGGGCACGGTGAGGGCGGTGTCGACGCGGTAGAAGTCGCGGTTGGTGGTGACGAACCCCGGGTCGAGCCCGGCCGGCAGCGGCGGCGCGGCGGAAGTGGGAGCGGGGAGCCGGACCGCTTCCCGGGACCGGTCGGCGGCGTTGCGCCCGGCGGCGTGCAGGGCAGCGGCCCCTCCCCCGGCAACGGCCGCTCCGGCGCCGATGATCGCGGCGGTACCGATGAAGCCCCGCCGATCCAGCAACCGCGCCGGCCGTCCGGCCCCGCCGTCGACCACGGCGCTGTCGACCACGGCGTCTTCGATCACGGCGTCGTCGGCCACGGCGCCGGCAACAACGGCGCTGCCGCTCGGCGCAAGGGTTCTGAGCAGAAGGAGCAGCGCGCCGGCCGCGACGGCGCCGCCGAGCAGGGACGGCAGGCCGTCCAGCGGCCCGGCGGCCGGGCGGCTGGCGGCGGCGGCCGCACCGGCGAGGCCGAGGAGCGCGGCGCCGGCGAGTCCGAAGACCCGCCGGCGCTGTCCGAGCACGCCCACCACCGCGGCGAAGACGACCAGCCCGGCCGCGATCCCGGTCAGGAGCAGCGGCTTGTCGTTGGTGCCGAAGGTGCGCACCGCCCACTCCTTCACCGGGGTCGGGGTGGCGTCGATGATGACGCCGCCGACGCCGACGACCGGACCCGCGGCGGGGACGACCAGCGCGGCGAACAGCTCACCGATGGCGATCCCCGCGGCGGCGGCGAGGACGCCCGAGCAGGCGGCCCGGATCTTCAACAGGATCAGGCCTTCGGCATGAGGACGGTGTCCACGATGTACACGATGGCGTTGGCGGTCTGGACGTTGCCACAGATGACCATCGACGCGCCGTTGACGGTGAAGGTGGTGCCGCTGCCGGTCACGGTCAGCTCGGTGCCCTGCAGGGTCTTGTGGGCGCCGGCGAGCTGCGCGGGCGTGAGCTTCTCGGGCACCACGTGGTAGGTCAGGATGCCGGTGAGGGTCTTGTTGTCGGCGAGGACCTTGGCCAGGTCGGCCTGCGGGATCTTGGCGAACGCCGCGTCGGTCGGCGCGAAGACGGTGCCGGCCGGCAGGTTGTTCAGCGAGTCGACCAGGTTGGCCTGCTTGGCGGCGGTGACGAGGGTCTTCAGCACCGGGTTCCCGGCGGCGGCGGTGCCCACCGGGACCTTCGCCATGGCGGTGAAGCTGCCGGCGTTGGCCGGGTCGGTCGGCACCGCGGCGCATCCGGCGCCGAACGGCGCGTCCGACATCGCGGCGGCGCTGGTCGGCGCGGCCATCGTCGTCGCGGCGCCGGTGGTGGTCGCCGGGGCGGCCGTGTCGTTGCCGTCGTCGGAGGAGCCGCAGGCGGCCGTGGCCGAGAGGGCGAACACAGCCGCCGCGGCGACGGCGGCAAGCTTGAAGGCACGCATGGTGATTTTTCCCTTCGTAAGCGGATCTACACCATGTCTTCGGAGCGCCCCAGGTGTTCGGATTGGTGCGACTTTCCCCAGTGGTCCCGGACGGGTGACGCGGATGGCGGCACCCGTCCGGGAAAGCGCAGGTCAGGCGGGGACGGTGCCCCACGCGAGCGACCCGCCGACGAACGCCGGCACGGTGACGGCGTCCGCGAAGGACGTCCCCGCGCCGCGGCTGTAGTCGTTGGTCTCGTTGACCGGCTGCCAGTCGGTCCGGCTGACCCGCAGCTGGATCTCGCCGCTGTTGCCGCCGGGCGCCACGGTGCCACCGGTGAAGGTGACCTCCAGGTACGCGTCGGCGCCGTTGACCGCGGCCGGCAGGTTCACGACCCGGGTCGCGAGGTTGCCGCAGCCGACGACCGCCCAGTCGCACCAGATGGCGTACGAGCCCCCGTCGCGGGTGAAGTAGTACCGGACCGCGACGGTGTTCAGCGCGAGCGGCGCGGTGCCGCCGTTGACGACCTGCAGGCCGGGCTTGATCTCCTGGTCGCCAGTCGGGACGCTGTTGTTGCGGTACTGCACCCGCACCGATCCGGTCGGGTTCGCCGCGGTGCGACCGGTCACGGCGGCGGACAGCGCCGAGGCGTTGCCGGCCGCGTCGAACGCCCGCACGGCGTAGCTGAACGTGGTGTCCGCCACGAGGCCACTGTCCACATAGGTCAACCCGGTGACGGTGCCGACCTTGGCTCCGCCCCGGAACACGTCGTATCCCGCCACGGAGCCGCCGTTGTCCGTCGACGCGGCCCATGAGAGTTCGGCCCGGCCGAGCTGCTGCACGCGGTCCGCGCGGTCGCCGGCGGCGAGGCGCACCTGTCGCCGAGCGCCGCCCGGGTGCTGGTCTCCGCCGTGCGGGCGGCGCCGCCGAGACTCGGGCTCTCGCAGCGGGAGGCCGAGGTGATGGACCTGATCGCCCGCGGACTGTCCAATGGGGACATCGCGGCCACCCTGGTCCTTTCATCGAAGACGGTCGAAAACCACGTGAACCGCACCTTCGCCAAGCTCGGCGTCACCAGCCGCACCGGCGCGATCCGGCGCTGGTACACCTGAGTTCCGATGACGCCGCACCCAAATCCACTGGGTGCGGCGCACCCAGACACGCACAAATACGCGGCACACGCACCCAGCGGGAGTTTCGAGAAGCGTTGCCATCCGCCCGGGCCCGTGGTGTCGTGGCGGCATGCAGGTCCTGGTCATCAGCACCACCGGCAACAGCCTCGCCGAGCTGCTGCGTCCCTGCGCCGGCGCGCTCGACGTGTGCCCGCTGCTGCACGTGCTCAACGGCGGGCGGATCGACGCCGACCTCGTCGTGCTGCACACCCACGCGCCGATCCGCGAGCTGGCCGCACTCGCCACGCTGCCGCCGCCGCGGCCGCCGGTGCTGGTCGTCGCGCACACGGTGGTGCCTGGCGACGTGGTGCCGATGCTGCGCGCCGGCGCCCGCAGCCTGCTGGTCGAGGGCCAGTACACCCGGGCGGACCTGCTGGAAGCGGCCCGCGCCACCGCCGACGGCCACAGCCGGCTCTCGCCGCTGCCACTGTCCATCGTGGTCGATCACGTGCAGCACCGCTCCGCCGACCGGGCGCCGGCGCTGCTGCACCAGCCGCTGACCCGCCGCGAGCACGACATCATGGAGCTGATCGCGGCCGGCGAGCCCAACGCGGCCATCGCCGACCGCCTCGACCTGGCCGAGAAGACGGTCCGCAACCGGGTCAGCCAGATCTACCTGAAGCTGCGCGTCAACAACCGCACCGAGGCGATCGTGCAGTGGCTCAGCCGCACCGAACGCCGTTCAGGGTGAACGCCGTCGGCGCCGGGTTGGCCCCCTGCCAGGTGCCTTGCAGCCCGAACGTGAGCGTCCCGTTCGGCGCCAGCTTCGGCGTGACCCCGCCGTCCTCGACCACGACCGCCGCGCCCGTCTGCGTCACGATCGCGCCCCAATAGCTGATCACCTTCTGCCCGGAGGCGTACTCGAACCGCAGCGACCAGCCGTCGATCGCCTTCGCGCCGGCGTTGGTCAGGACAACGTCGGCGACAAACCCTGGGTCCCACTCGTTGCGCTTGGAGTAGCGCACCTGACAAGCAGCGTCGGTACCGGTGGACCCTCCGACGCCGGTGCCGCCTCCGGCGGCGGGTGCCGGGCTGGACGTGACGGACGCAGGGCTTCTCGGCGGTTTCGTGACTGCCGGTGCGACGCTCGGCCCCGACGCCGCCGGCGACCCGGCCGGCGCGGCGCCGGATGGCTGTCCACCCGGCAGCGACGGACCGGCGCCGGCGGGCGGCGCGGCGATCCGGTCGCGGGGCGGGTCCCCGGCGCCGCCGAACGGCAGGATCAGCGCCACCGGCAGGGCGGCCGCGGCCGCGCCGACGAGCAGCCGGAGCCGCCGCGACGGCGGCGCGCCGACCGGTGCCGGCTCGGCCGGGACGACCGCGGTGACCCGGGTGCCGCCGCCGGGGCGGGACCACACGGTCAGCGTCCCGCCGCACACCCGGGCCCGCTCGTCCATGCCGACGAGCCCGTGGCTGCCGGCGCGCTGCAGGAGGCTCAGGTCGGCGGGCACGGCGAACCCGGCGCCGTCGTCGCGGACCTCCAGGGTCACCTCGCCGGCGGCCCGGGTCAGGGTCACCGCGACCAGTTCGGCGCGGGCGTGCGCGGCGACGTTGCGCAGCGCCTCCCGCAGGATCCAGCACAGCTCGATGCCGGTCTCCGGCGCGGTGTCGACCTTGGACCCGGTGTCGACCGCCGCGTTGTGCAGGATGACCCCGACGCCGCTGGTCACCGACCACTCCCGGCCGATCGCGGCGACGAGGTCGGACAGCGGGACGTCGGCCGGGTTAGAGCGCAGCTCGTCGATGAGCACCCGGGCGTCGCGGGCCGCGTCGAGCGTCCCGTCGCGCAGCGTCGCGGCGAGCCGGCTGGCCCGGTCCGGCTCGGCGAGGGTGCCCGGCAGCGCCGCCGCGCCGAGGGCGATCGCGTCGAGGGTCTTGCTGAGCGAGTCGTGCATCTCCCGGGCCAGCCGGGCCCGTTCCGCGGCCGCGGCGGCGGCCCTGCCCTCGGCCCGCATCCGCTCGCCCCGCGTCGTCCACGCCCGCCGGACCCGCAGCGCCAGCACCGGCAGCAGCCCGGCCGCCACGACGACCCCGAAGACGACCAGCGGGTGCGGCTCCGCCGCCGAGCGCAACCAGCACAGCAGTACCGCCGCCGGAAGCCAGATCACCACGGCGGCAGACCCGAGCAGGGTGCCCGCGAGGGCGGCCGCGGCCGCAAGGGGGATCACCGCGGGAGTGCCGGTCAGCCACACCCCGGCGATCGTCGCTCCGGTGGCGGCCAGGAGCGACATGACCGCACGAAGACGCACAGAGTCACGCATGGTGCGACGAGTATTACGCGCAGCGCCTCAGCCCGCCACCGTGCTGGCGGGCAGCTGGCGTTCGAGGTCGCCGGCCGGCACCGGCCCGGAGAAGTAGCGTCCCTGCGCCTTCTCGCAGCCCAGCAGCGTCAGCTCGCGCGCCTGCGCCTCGCCCTCGACGCCCTCGGCGACGGTGTCCAGGTGCAGCATCTGCCCGAGGCGCAGCACCGCCTGCGCGACCGCCGAGCCCTTGGAGGTGCCGTCGAGCTCGGCGACGAAGCAGCTGTCGAGCTTGAGCGCGTCGACCGGCAGGCGGGTCAGGTACCGCAGCGACGAGTACCCGGTGCCGAAGTCGTCCAGGGCGATGCGGATGCCGGCCGTGCTGAGCGCCTCGAGCTGCGCGATCGAGTCGGCCTCGCCGATGACCGCGCTCTCGGGCACCTCCAACACCAGGTACCCGGCGAAGAACCCGGCCCGGTCCAGGATCTCCAGCACCTGCCCGGTGAAGCCCTGGTTGTCCAGCTGCCGGGGCGAGATGTTGACGTTGAGCTGGAGCGAGGGCACCCGCCGCTGCCACGTCTTGGCCTGCGCGCAGGCCAGCTCCAGCACCCAGCGGCCCAGCTCCTCGATCAGGCCGGCGCGCTCGGCGAGCGGGACGAACTTCTCCGGGAGCAGCAGCCCGTGCCGCGGATGCTCCCACCGCACGAGGGCCTCCACCCCGGTCAGCTCGCGGCTCGGCAGCGCGACGATCGGCTGGTACAGCAGGCGCAGCTGCCCCTCCGCGATCGCGGCGCGCAGCTCCTGCTCCAGCGACAGCTCCGCCTCGTCGGTCAGGCTGCGGTCCCAGGACTGCCAGCGGGTGCCGCCGGTGCGCCGCTTCGCCTGATACATGGCGAGGTCGGCGCGGTGCAGCAGCTCGTCGGTGGTGCACTCGCCGGGCCGGCCGATCGCGACGCCGATGCTCGCCGACGCGCGCAGCGTCTGGTCGCCGAACGGGATCGGCTGCTCCGTCGCGGCCACGATCCGCTTGGCGACGGCCACCGCGTGATCGACCCGGCCGATGTCGTGCAGCACCACCGCGAACTCGTCGCCGCCGAGCCGGCCGA
The DNA here is from genome assembly GCF_040676755.1 of Dactylosporangium sp. NPDC049525. NCBI lineage: Bacteria > Bacillati > Actinomycetota > Actinomycetes > Micromonosporales > Micromonosporaceae > Dactylosporangium > Dactylosporangium sp. NPDC049525. The sequence goes on from NZ_JBFAPO010000101.1 coordinate 23,071, forward strand.
CCATGTCGCCGCCGAGCACGCTGCGGCGCATCATCTCGCCGAACTCGACCAGCAGCCGGTCGCCGGCCTCGTGTCCGAGGGTGTCGTTGACCTGTTTGAAGCCGTTCATGTCGATGAGCAGCACGGCGGTGCTGCGGCCCGAGCGCTCACCGCGGGCGAGGGCCCGGGCGAGCACCTCGTGCACCCGGAAACGGTTCGCCAGGCCGGTGAGCCCGTCGGTCACCGCCATCTCGCGGCTCTCCTGCTGCACCAGCACCTGGCGCAGCACGACCAGCCCGGTGATGCCGAACGCGCCGACGACGAGCCCGGCCCAGGGGTACGCCTGCTCCTGCCGCACCGCGGCGAGGATCATCAGCGCATAGCCGACGCCGATCCCCGCGTACGGCAGCTTCCCGGCCATCCCCCGGCCGGTGACGCGCGGCCCGGGCCGGTCGTCGCGCCGGCGGCTCGCCCGCCGGTTCTGCTCGGCGGCTGCCTGCCGGTTCTGCTCGGCGGCGGCGACCGCGAGCAGGAAGTGCGCCGTGGTCCAGCAGACGAACTGCCAGGCGGTGCGCGCGACGTGGTCGGTGTGCGCCTGCATGTATCCGAGGTAGCCGTCGCCCACGGTGAAGACGGCCATCGCCGCGGCCACGATGCCCAGGGGCCGGCGCGACGTCGGGTCGGCGCCGCGCAGCAGCACCTTGGCGATGCCGAACAGCAGGGCGAGGTCGGCGACCGGGTATGCGGCCGCGGCCACAACGGTGCCGACCGAGGCGCCCTTCGCCAGGATGTACGGGCCGACCACGAAGTACCACATCATCATCGCCGCGCCGGCCAGCACTGTCGCGGCGTCGAGCAGATGTTTGTGGCGCTCGTTGCGGGTCGCCGCGTGCAGCGGGAACGTCTGCACCGCGAACAGCAGCACCAGCACGAACGCCAGGTGCGGCACGTCGCCGGGCGACGGGAAGGGCCGCGGGCCGGTGACGGTGAAGACCAATGGCACGCTGAGCGCCAGGGCGTACCCGAGCGACATGAACCACCAGGAGCGGCGGGTCCGCTCGTCCAGCCCGCCGTGCCGGGCCGCGCAGACGGCGCCGAACAGTCCCACGGCACCGAACGCGAGTGTCCCGGCGCCGGCGGGCGCGTGGATCGGGGCGGCGCCGGTGACGACCGCGACGAGGATGCCGGCCAGCGCGAGCCCGTACACGCCGCCGAGCGCGTAGAGCGTGGCGGTCCACCGCCACACCCGCCGGTCGTTTACCACCGCGATGGCAACCCACTCCCCCGAACCGCTTCCCCTTGTCGATCGTCCATTCGGCGGCGACCGGGTGCGGTTGAGTGAAAGGCGCCCGCCCGTGCCGGACGGGCGCCGACTCAGCGGGTCAGCCGCGGCGCCACAGCTGCGCGCCGAGGCCGTTGCACGGGTACAGCGACAGGCGGGCGCCGTTCGCGGTGTTCCAGTTGTAGTCGTCCAGGCACATGTTGCCGGCGACGTTGCGCAGCGAGAACCAGCCGCTGCCGCGGTCCTGCAGCTCCCACCGCTGCGCCGCGGAACCGTTGCACGCATACAGGCCCACGTCGGCGTTCGACGCGGTGCTGGCGTTCAGGTCGTCCAGGCAGGTGCCCGTGTTGCGGTTGCGGATCTCGTACCAGCTGACGCCCTTGTAGTTGAACTCCCATTCCTGGGCGGCGTTGCCGCTGCAGTCCCACAACCGCACCAGCGCGCCGGGTGTGGTGTCGAAGTTGTAGTTGTCGACGCACCGGTTGCTGTACTGGCCGCGGATACCGGGGGCGGTCACGGTGCTCGGGATCGGCTGGCCGAAGAACGGGTCGCCGTTGTCGCGGAAGTACAGCTGCTGCATCCGGGTGTGCCGGTTGGGGTCGGTGAGCGCGTCGGGCGTCGGGTTGGCGTAGTCGCGGGCGTGGTAGACCAGCATGTCCGTCGTGTTGTCCTCGGCGACCGTGAAACTTCCATGGCCGGGGCCGTAGACGCCGTTCGCCGTCTGGAAGACCGGGTTCGGGTGCTTGTACCACGACGCGGGGTTCAGCAGGTCCACGTTGTCCCACGAGGACAGCAGGCCGAGCTTGTAGCGGGAGTCGGTCGCCGACGCCGAGTACGCGATGTAGACCCGGCCGTTCTTCACCAGCGGCGACGGCCCTTCCACGACCCCGGCGACGCCTTCCTTCTCCCAGTTGTAGGTCGGCCGCGCGATCTCGGTGACCGTGCCGGTGATGCCGGTCGCCCCGTTCATCCGGGCGATGTACATGTGGCTGTTGAAGTTGGTCTCCGGGCTGTCCTGCGCCCACACGAAGTAGCGCACCCCGCGGTTGACGAACGACGCCGCGTCCAGCTGGAACGACTCCCAGCCGGTGGTGAACCGCTGCGGCGCGCTCCACGCGCACGACATGGGATTGGCGCAGGTGTTGCGGATCCAGTACAGGCGCTGGTCGAACCGGGCGGTGCCGGGTGACGCCGAGAAGTACATGTACCAGGCGCCGTCGTAGAAGCGGATGTCGGGCGCCCAGATCCACCCGCTCAGCGCCCCGCTCGACGGGGCGACGAACGCGTTCGAGGTGGCGGCGGAACGCAGGCCCTGCAGCGTGGTGGACCGCCGCAGCTCGACCCGCTTGTAGTCCGGCACGGAGGCCGTCATGTAGTAGTAGCCGTCGGTGTGCTTGTAGATCGCGGTGTCGGCGCGCTGGCTGATCACGGGATTGCTGATCGTGACGAACTGCGCGGGGGCCGCCTGGGCGGAGACGGCCAGCAGCCCGGCGACGGCTGCCAGAACGACCGCGGTTCGCAGCCGGATGCGGGTTGACCATGCCATGAGGGCGACTCCTTCGAACGCCAGCAATGTGAGCGCAACCATTGCATGACACCCACGCTCAGGCAATCGATGCACGTTTACCTGTGAGCGATAACAGCGACCTGGTCACGCTGCTGGCCGCGGCGGCGGCCGGCCTGACCCTGCACGCTGGGCGTGACCTGCTCGCCGGGCACGCCGCGGTCCTCGGCACCGGCTGGGCCGGCGTCGCGTGGCGGATCGGGCGCTGGTCGGTGCTGGTCGAGTCGACGCTGTGGCGGGCCTCGTCCACGCTGACCTACGCCAACGCGGCCGCCGCGGTCCTCGCCGTCACCGCGCTGCTGGCGCTGGCGCTGACACTCGACGCACCCGGCGGGTGGTGGCGGTCCTGCGGGGCGTACCTCTCGCTGGCCGGTCTCGCCGCGACGCTGAGCCGGGCCGGGGCGCTCGCGTTCGTCGCGGGGCTGCTCGTCCTCGCGGCCGCCGCCGGTGTGCGTGCCGTGCTCCGCCAGGCGGCCCCGGCCGTCCTCGGTGCGGTCATTGCCCTGGCGGCGCTCATCCCGTCGTTCCCGGCCGGCGCCGAGCCACGACCCCTGCTCGCGGTGGGCGGCCTGCTCACCGGCGGCGCGGTGGCCGTGCTGGCACCGCGGCTGCGCGGCCGGGCGCTGCTCGCGGCCTGGACGGCACTGGCGGCGGCCCCGCCGGCTGGTACTTCACCGCGCAGGCGGGCGTCACCCAGACCGGCGGCAGCATCACCACCGGCGGCCAGAACCACACGTCCGAGGCGACCTGCACCGGCACGGCGCAGAAGGTGAAGATCCCGGTGACGGCGTCACCGGCCCCGTTCCACGCCGGGGTGGCCTACGCCCTGGGCGACCTGTCGGTGCGCAGCCCCAACTACTACTACAGCTACGCGACCACCGGCCGCGAGATCGTCAACGTCGAGTCCTGACGGCCACTGGCGCGCCGGCCCTCCCGGCCGGCGCGCCTTTGTCTCCGCGGTTCACGGGCCGGGTGGGAAGAGCAGCGCCCGGTTGAGGGCGGGTCGCGCCAGGAGGTGGGCGCGGCCGCGGGCGCAAGAGTGGCGGTGCCGTCCGTCAGTAGTGCATCGGATGCTGAGCGACGCAGGGAGTGTCTGCACCGATGAGCGATGATGTTGGACAACCGGCGACCGCCCGCGGCGGCACGGTTGCGCTGATCCGGCCGGGGTCGGACCTGCTGAGGTCCCTGGTGCACGAGGCGGCCGTGGACGCGGGCCTGCCGGCGGCAACGGTGGAGGCGCTGCCGGGCGGGATCAGGCTCACCCAGCCCGACGCCGGGCCGGCGGTGACGGTCGCCGGTGGCTTCGTGCAGGCGCTCGACGACGCGCTGCGCGCCGCGGCCACCGGCATCGGCCAGGTCCGTGTGGCGATGCACTACTCGGACGCGGGCGGCCAGCAGGACGTCGAGCGGGTGACGCGGCTGGTCGGGGAGCCGGTGCTGGACGACGTCCTGCGGGCCACGTCCGGGGCGCGGATGGTGGTGATGGTCAGCGACGCCTTCCACCGGGTCGCGATCAGGCCGGGCCACCCGTCGATCGACAGGTCGGCCTACGCGCCGATCGGCGACGCCTGGGTGCGGGTGCCTGGCGCCCCCGGGCCGCGCGGGCTCCATCCGCGCCCGGCGCGGCCTGGCGTCCCCGCGGCGCGCGGCGACCACGCCCGCCCGGCGCGGCCGCCGGACGGCGCCCACCACGAGGGCGGCAATGTCGGAGAAGGCGACGCCTGACCGACCGGGCCTGGTGAGGCGCGTCGACCCTGGTGTCGACGCGCCTACCCGTCGTGCCGGCCCC
>NZ_JBFAPO010000102.1:0-26496 GCF_040676755.1 Dactylosporangium sp. NPDC049525
AAGTGGGCAGCCGAATGTGAGAGCTACCCCGCCGATCACCTCGACCAAGCCTGGCCGGGCTGCGGTCGTACCGCCAATTAGATAAGTAGCCGATGTCCGCGCACCTGATCTTGTCGCTGTCAGCGCATCGGTTGTTGGTGATCCCGGTGGCTGCTGGCTGGCATGCGCCGTCGCCGTGGCGTAGGCCAGAATGGCACTGTGTCATACGATCTTGCGGTCTGGGAGGGTGACCGGCCGGCGGACGACGTTGTCGCGGCGGCTGAGTTCAAGCGGCTGTACGACCGCTACATGGGGTCTGCTGCGCCTGTCGAGCCCACCGCGCGGATCGCCGCGTACGTGGCTGCGTTGCTGGCCCGCTTTCCGGACATTGGTACGGACGCCGGCGAGGACAGCCCGTGGTCCACCGCTCCGCTGATGGGCGAGGCCCGCGGCCCACTGGTGTACTTCCCCATGGTGCTGGGCTGGGCCGACGAGGTTTCGGCGTGGGCCGCTCAACTCGCCGGCGTCCACGGTCTGAACTGCTACGACCCTCAGCTGAATCAGCTGCGTCTGCCGGTTGACGGGGTGCCGGAACCTGTCGTCGACAGGCGTGCGGTGCGGGACGCCGCCGTGCGGCGGCTGACCGGTTCGATGTTCGGTCGTAGATGGCAGGCGACGCGGTCTTCCCGCACCAATGCGGCCTTCGCCCAGCGTCAGCCGGGCGGCCTGGTGTTCTCCCTCAGCCTGAACCCCTCGATCGGCTCTCGAGGCGTCACCTTCAGCCCCGTCGTCGCGGCGGGTCACCTGGAGCTGGGCCGGCTCTGCGATGCGTTCATGGGTCGTCGGCCGGAGGAAGGGCTAGGGGTTGCTGTCGGGACGGCCGCCGGACTGCAGGATCTGCTGTACGCCGACGGTATTTCTGTCGCGTCCTTGACCCGGTGGGCGATCCACTCGGAGAACGAGGTGGATTCGGGTAGCGACGTCCTGCTCAAGGACCTCGACACGTACGGGATGCCGTTCCTGGAGCAGTTCACCGGGCTCGGTGATGTGATCACTTGGACGTACGCCAACCGGGGTTACCAGGCCCGGGACGGCATCCTGGCCGTCGCCTGCGCTCTGGACGGCAGGGAAGGCGAAGCCGTCGCAGCGATCGAGGACTACGCCGCGTACGGCGCGGACCAGGTGGGCCGGATGCTCGAACAGACAACCGGATTCGTTCAACGCTTCGTCGACCACTTCAGCATCGGCGCCGACGCTCTACGGCGATTGCCCAGCGCCTAACCGATCCGAACCGGTGAAGATCTCAAGAGTCAGCTTCGAACGCACTCTCATGGCCGCGCTTCGTGCGCGACCCTCACGCTCCGTACGACAAGCGCTGGTCCGGATGCCGATGATCGGCGCCTTGCTGTCGATCGGCCCGCACGATGTCCTCTTCCGCCTCGGGCGCAGCTTGCTGGCCCACAGATCCAGACCAAAGTAGGCCAGTCCCTGCCTGTCGAGCGCCGCAACGGCAGCGCCGTCCGGCCACATTCCGCGGCGGGATTCGTCGCTTACGACCGAGCGACATACCTTGGGCGAGGTGAGACGCTGGGTGCTCGTCGCCGCCGTGATCGCGGCCCTGGTCGCGGTGCCGGTCGTGCGCGCCAGTCTGCCGGTCAGTGCCCCGCGCGTCGACCCCGCCGAGTTGCGCGACCGCATCCTGGCCTCGGCCGGGGTGCCCTACCAGGGCTACGCCGACACGCAGGGCAGCGTCATCCTGCCGGCGCTGCCCCAGCTGGGCGAGGTCACCCAACTGTTCGGCGGCGGCACCAGCATGCGGGTCTGGCGGGCGACGGCCGACTCCTGGCGGGTCGCGGTCCTCGACCCGGTCGGCGAGCGCGACACCTACCGCGGCGGCGGCAGCACCTACACATGGGACTTCGGCCGCAACCTGTGGACCCAGGTGGTCGGCGATCTGCCGGCCCGGCTGCCGCAGGCGTCCGATCTGCTGCCTCCGGACCTGGCCCGCCGCCTGCTGTCCGAGCCCTCGCCGGGCGATCGGCTGACCGCGCTGCCGGCCCGCCGGGTGGCCGGGATCGCCGCCGTGGGGCTGCGGTTCACTCCGGGCGACCTGGACACCACGATCAGCTGGCTCGACGTCTGGGCCGACCCCACGACCGGGCTGCCGCTGCAGGTCGAGCTGGCCGGCGTATTCACGTCGCGCTTCCTGGACCTGAGCCTGACGGCGCCGGACCCGCACGTGCTCATCCCCGACGCGGCGGCCTCCTCCGGCTTCACCACGACCACCCAGAACGACGTCACCGCGGCGCTCAACATCGTGACCAACACCCAGCTCCCCGCCGGTCTGGCCGGTCGGGCTCGGCTGCCGGGACAGGTGGGCGGGCTCGGGGTCTACGGCACCGGATTGTCCCGGTTCGTGGTCGCGCCCGTCCCCGGGCGGGTCGGGCAACGCACGCTGGACGCCGTGCGCAATGCCGGCGGTACCGCGGTCCCGGGCGGTTTCTCCGTGCGGTCCGCGGTCCTCACGGTGCTGGTCGTCCGGCCTGCCCGCCGCACCTACGTCCTCGCCGGATTCGCCAGTCCGGAGCTGCTCGCCCGCGCCGCATCGGAGCTGCGATGATCACCACAAGAGCGCTCACGAAGCGGTACGGCAAGTTCACTGCGGTGAACTCGGTCGACCTGGACGTGCCGGAGGGATCCCGGTTCGGGCTGCTCGGGCCCAACGGCTCGGGCAAGACCACGATGATCCGTATGCTGCTCGGCCTGGTCTTCGCCACCAGCGGCGAGATCACCCTGCTGGACCGGCCGGTGCCGCGCCGGCTGCACGAGGTGCTGACCGACGTGGGGGCACTGATCGAGGGCCCGGCCTTCTACGGCCACCTGCCCGGGCGGGTCAACCTGTCGCTTCTGGACGCCGCCGGCCGCTCGGTGCGGGCCTCGCGGCACCGGCGCATCGAGGAGGCCCTGGACCGGGTCGGGCTGGCCGGCATCGACCGCCGGCCGGTCCGCACGTACTCGCTCGGCATGCGGCAGCGCCTCGGGCTGGCCGCCGCGCTGCTGCGCACCCCGCGGCTGCTGATCCTCGACGAACCGACCAACGGCCTGGACCCGCAGGGCATCCACGAGATCCGGGAGCTGCTGCACGAGCTGAGCCGGGCCGGCACCACCCTGTTCCTGTCCAGCCATCTGCTGGCCGAGGTCGAGAACCTGTGCGACTGGGTCGGGATCATGGACCGGGGGCGGCTGGTCCGGCAGGACCGGCTGGCCACGATGCTGGCCCCGACCGGGCGGATCGTCGTGTACACCCCCGACGTCGACGCGGCCCGGGCCATGCTGGACGGGCACATCGAGGTCACCGCCGGGGAGCGGCTCACGATCCGGCACGCCGACGCGGCCTCGCTCAACGCCCAGCTCGTCGCCGACGGCGTGCGGGTGTTCGGGCTCGTCCAGGAGCGTTCGACGCTCGAAGAGGTGGTGCTCGCGGCGACAAGCACCGGATCGGACCGGGTGGACGCACGATGATCCTCGTGGAGCTGCGCAAGCTGTACCGCCGGCCGCGCACCTGGGTGAGCATCGCCCTGCTGTGCGCACTGCCGATCGCCGTGGCGATCTTCCTGGCCACGACCAGGATCGGCACCGGTGCCGGGCAGGGACCGGCCTTCCTGACCGCCGTGCTCGCCGATGGCTCCCTGTTTCCGGCGGCCGCCCTGGCCATCGTGCTGCCGCTGTTCCTGCCGGTGGCGGTGGCCATCGTCGGCGGCGACGCGGTCGCCGGGGAGGCCGGCGCCGGTATGCTCCGCTACCTGCTGGCCCGGCCGGTCGGCAGGACCCGGCTGTTGCTGGCGAAGCTGGCGTCGCTCGTCGTATTCGTACTGGCCGCGGTGCTCGCGGTGGTGACCACCGGATACATCGTCGGGGTCTCGTTGTTCCCGGCCCAGCCCGGCGCGGCGAGTGTGGTGGCGTCGGTGTCCGGGCCACCGCTGAGCCCGGGCCAGGTGCTGCTGCGGATCGGGGCAGCGATGCTCTACGTGGCCGTGTCGATGCTGGGCGTGGGAGCGATTGCGCTGTTCCTGTCCACGGTCACCGACTCGCCGCTGGGGGCCACGCTGGGGGCGATCGCGGCGCTGGTGGCCAGCCAGCTGTTCGTGGCCCTGGACGCGGCGATCTCGATCCGGCCCTACCTGCCGACCCGGTACTGGCTGGCCTGGATCGACTTCTTCCGCGAGCCGATCCTGTGGCGCGATATCGAGCGCGGCCTGGGCATCCAGGCGGTCTACGTGCTGGTGTTCCTGGCCCTGTCGTGGGCCAACTTCGCAACCAAAGACGTCACCAGCTAGCAGGGCTGAGCTAACAGGGCTGGGGCTGCTCCAGGGGGTCGGCACCCAGGGCGGTGACGACGAGGTCCTGCACGTACTCGTCGGTCGGGAGCTGGCCGTGGCTCACCCCGCGGTTCGGGCAGAACTGCTGGATGGGGACGTCCAGGGCGCCGTCGAGGCGGGCCGACTCCGGCGGGGTGACCGTCTGGTCCTGCTCGGTCCAGACGCTCATCCACAGCGGTGGCTGCGGCACCGGCGAGTGCAGCCCGGCCAGCAGGCTGCTGCCCGGGGCCAGCTGCTGGCACGCGAGGGGGCAGGCCTCGGGCAGGGCGGCCCCGCCGGCCGCGGCGATCGCGGCACCGTGGTGCGGCGAGCCGAGCGTCACCACGCGGCGGGCCTTATGCACGCCGTCGTGGTCCTGGACCCAGAGCCGCACGACGACCCCGCCGGCCGAGTAGCCGACCAGATCGACCGAGGAGACCGTGCGCAGGGCCGCGTCGACGGCATCGTCGAGCGTGTCGGCCTGCCGGCGCAGGTCACCGCTGCCGTCGCCGGGCAGCGCGAGCACCGTCACGGTCCGGCCGGCGCGGCGCAGGGCCCCGGCCAGCTGGTCGAGCGCGCCGGTGCCGCCGCCGTAGCCCGGCACGAGCAGCACGGTGCCCGGGCGGGCCTGGTCAGGCAGTCCCCGGGACCGATGGCCGGCGATCACGCGGACCGTGAGGGCGGCGACGAGCACCGCGGCGATCGTCGCGAGCACGGTGAACATCGCCCGGCGCCGTGGACTCATGCTCCATGTCTAGCTCACCGGTGCGCTGCACATGGACTCACGGCGGCATCATTCGAGGTGGCTGCGCTGGTCCGCGTTCATCCAGATGGCGTGCCGCAGGCTTCGCAAGTATCCCCAGTACCCTGCCCGGGTGGCTGACGGTGACCTCACGATCAAGCTCTCCCGGGATCAGGCTTTCGTGCTGTCCGACTGGCTCTACCGGATGATGGGCACGCCCGCGTTCGACAACCTGGTGAACGAGGATCGTGCGGTCTGGTCGCCGCTACACACGATCGCCGGGACACTGGACAAGTCGCTCGTCGAGATCTTCGTGCCTGACTACGCCGACCGCCTGCACCACGCTCGGGAACGGCTGCTGGACGACCTCGGCGAAATCAGCGAGCCGCCCTCCGAGCAGTGATCGGTGGCAAGCATGCACGGCACACTCATCTGCCGCCGAGCGAGCGCGCCGCCAGCCGGGCCGGTGTGACTCTCCGTATGTAGTGCGCACGCCCGGGGAAAGACCCGGCGCGTACTGAACTGCCGAGAAGCGTGCACTCGATCATGGCGTGGAGCGCCGCCTGGTTCTTCATTGCCCATTGTGCTTCGAGCAGTACATACGCGCGCAGCGGCAGCACGTGCCGCCGCGCCCCTACACGCCAAGGCGGTCGCCTGGCCCAGCAGATCGGCAACCGTACGTGACCGGCAGACGCTCGGGCAGGGGGCGGGTCAGCAGGTCCGCGCGAACCGCCCGTGGCCGCCAGTGGCGTAGTACAGGTCGGGGACACGGCCGAGCCCGGCCGCTACCGGCTTCAGGTCGGTGCAGGCGTTGGCCTGGACCGTGGCGTCGCGGGTGTCGAGGTACACGATGAACGCCCCGTGGTAGGTGTTCGCGGCGATCAGGTTCGGGTACCACGAGGCGTCGCCGAACTGCGCAGCCAGCCGGTCGTGCGTCGCCTTCTCGTCATTGATGGGGTCGCTGCCGAGCAGGAACGTGGCTGCGGCCAAGGCTGCCCCGACGACAACGAAGATCGCCAGCGCGATCCAGTACGACCGGCGGCCCGCCCCGGGCTCCCGCCCATGCTGGACGCCGTAGTGCAGTGCCGTCCCCACGGCGGTGAGCCACACCGCGACGACGGCGAACGTGCGCTCGAAGCCCAGCTCGGTCTGCGTGCCGACCTGCGAGGTCAGCATGTACGCGACGGTGGCCACGAACAGCAGCCCCAGCCCGGCCCGGACCCAGCGCGGCAGTGCGACGAGCGCGTCCCAGAGCTGGTCCCACCCCAGCTGCCCCAGCCGCCCTCCGTTGATGACGAAGAGCGCGGATCCGAACGTCAGGAACGCGGGGACGAACGGCAGCCAGAAGACCGCGTGGGCGTACGACGTGCCCGGAACGTACAGTGCAGCCAGCACGGCCACGTTGAACACCAGGCCGCACACCGACAGCAGCGGTAATTTGCGCACGACAGCACACTATGGCCACCGGCCCGTTTCCGGCCATCGCTTCAACAGCCGACTTAGATAGTCGGCGGCTACTACGCGCAGTTAGTCTTCCCGGAACGTGGGCACCGGGCGCGCCTGGTGTTCGTGATAGCCCTGCGACCGCGATCCTTAACTGCCGGGCAGCGATGCTGACCGGCGATCTTGGCATCCAGATCTGCCGCTGATGGTGCGCGGCGCCAGTCGTTGCTTGCCACTGAGAGTGACCGCCTCGGTGAGATCGAGGCGCGCTGTCCTGCCGATGAGCGGATGCCGGTGTCGGCTGTCCAATGCGACCATGACGCCATGGACGAACGGCCAGTGAGAACGGTGGCTGAACGCAGGCTCGGTTATCTTCGTGTCCTCGAAGCCCGGTCTCCGAGCACATCCGTCGAGCGGCTCTCGGTCTTGGCAACCGATGAAATACGACCGGTCAGACTGTGGACCGCCCGAAACTGGAACACTCCGCCGGAGGCGCTCAGCACGCTTGCGCAGGACGAGGATGAAACAGTCCGTTGGAACACCCTGCTGAACCCGCGGACTCCAACCGACGCACTCCAGGCGATGGCGCAACAGGAAGCCGCCACCGCTCCGGCCAACTGGTTCGTCGTCCGTCACCTCGTCGTCCACCATCCCAACACCGATTCGGCGCTGCGCGAGGAACTCTTCGCAGCCGGAGCATGCGCTAGCTGGCTCGCCGACCGATGCGTTGGCTTTCGGCCCTACCGTCGCAGGGCGCTCACCTGAGGCGTCCGCTATGCCGCCGATGGTGCGCGATGGGCGGCCCGAGCTCGTCACCGGCCGTGACCAGTTCCTGCGAGGCCGAGGCTTGCTGCCCTACCGATGTGCGCGTACGTGATCAAGGCTGAACGACTCATCGGCAGCCGTCTGGTCGACTCGTGCCGATACCAGCATCTCCAGCGACCACTCAATGCGTCGGCCGCCGGAGGATCGCGGCCTATCCTTGCCGTCGTGGTGGTGTGGTCGTACGACGTCCTGGACGACGTTGCCTGGCATCGGTTGTCGCACGCGTACGGAAGCGCGTTGGACACCCCGCGGCACCTCCGTGGCCTGACCGCCACTGATGCTGGCGTGCGGACGTCTGCGCTGTTGCATCTCTGGAACAGCGTGACACACCAGGAAACGCACTCCACCGCCACTGCTCCGGTCGCCGAACTGGTCGCACGGATGCTGACCGACCATCGCCTCGGCTGGCCGGCGGCCACGGGTGAGGAACGTTCCACGCGCACGGAACTCCTGTCGTACCTCGGTCACGTGGCGGCGTGGGCGGCCCGTTTCCAGGCGAAGCCGAACACGGTCAACTACGTGCGTCGCGATGATCTTGAAGCCGACGTCTACGACGTTGTCTGGGAGCCCGAGAACGACCCGGACTACATCGTGGTGGGACGGCTAGGGTCCGGGTGCGTGCGCAGGGCAGACGTGGTCATTCCCCTGCTGGTGCCGTGGTTGGATGCGCCGGACCCGCAGGAGCACGGTGCGGCGCTCTACGCGCTGGCGTGCTGGATCGGGCTGGCCGGCGACCAGGTACCGATACCCAGTCAGGCTCTCGAACGCTTGACAGCCGTGGCAACAGACAGCACCGCCGAGCCGGAAATCCGGATCGACTGCGTGCTGGCCCTGGCCGCCACCGGCTCCGACACAAGCGAACTGCTGGACGACGCATCGGTGGCAATCCGTACCTGCGCAGCACTGTCACCGGCGACGGCGACGGACCCCCGCGCGCTGCACGTCATCACCGCCGCGCTGATCAGTCCAGTGGAATGTAACCAGTGGCTCCGCCAACGGCCCCCGACCCCCTACGCCGAAGCGACGCTGAGCGCCCGACTGGTCGAAGCCGCGCTTCGCTGCACCGACGACTTCGAGCGACTCCTGCCGGCCGCGCTGGGTGTCGCCGCATCGGCACGGCCATGGTCGATCGACGAAACCTGGGGGCCGCTGCTCGCAGCCGCCGCCCCGGAGCCCCCGGCCACCGAGCGCCCGCTGAGCGCCGCCCAGCGCACCTACTTGTCGGCCCTCGCGGCGAACGACACCCTCTGGCGGGACCAGCAACAGGACCGCGACGAACTCCTACACGGACTCGGCCTGCCACTAGATCGGCACGAGATCCAATCGCTTGCAACAGCTCATTGAAGCGTCCGCTATGCCGCTGACGCGGCCGTCACTATCCGTACAGCTATCCTGCGGACCGCTCCGTAGGATGCGGGGAGGCGGCGGCACACAGGAGCTTCAGGGTGCTGGGATGGCCGCCGATCTCGGCCCACTCAACTGCCGTGTGCCCGCGTCCGTCGTCCTCTCGCAAGTTCGGGTCGGCGCCGCCGGTCAACAGCTCCCGCACCGTGGCGGTGTGCCCCCAGCAAGCGGCACCACACAGCGGTAGCCCTTCCTCGCCCGTACCGCTTTCCTGGTTCGGCTCCGCCCCGGCCGCCAGCAACACTCTGACATTGTCCGCCATGTCCTGCACGCTGGCCCGGTACAGCGGCGTACTCCCGCCGCGGCCGGGCATGTTCGGATCGGCGCCAGTGCGCAGCAATGCAGCCACCTGCTTGGCATCGGCCCAACTCGCTGCCTCCAACAGGTACTGCTGCAGCTTCTTGCGCCGGCGCAGCTTCACGCCACCCATTGTAGAGGAGCGGCCGACCGCACACTCCGCCGGAGTAGATCGACTCGCCCCGGCCCACGCAACGATCACTGCACGACTCTGCCGCTGTCCGGTGTACTGCGGTCCAAGCGGCGATCCGTCACTCAGGGGCGGTGTCTGGTGTCGTCCCCCGGTGTAGGCGCGGTGAGCCACCGATGGTCGTAAGCGAGGTGATCCCAGTTTCCGACCAGCCAACGTCGCCTGGCCGCGTTGGCGGTGCTCCAGAGATACCACAGTCCATCAGCCAGACGGTCACGCCGACCCGGTGCGAGCAAGCCCGGAAGGTTGTGGCAGATGTCGGCGATGGCGTTGGCGTGCTTGCGGCGCCGGGCGGCAGCTTCGGGCGATTGATCCTCTTGTCGATCTTCGGTCAGGAATCTGATTTCGACGAACGCGAGGCGGAGCAGGTCCGCTGTGGCGCGCTCCATCTCGGCCACGGCGGCTCCATCTACTTGCATCAGCGCCTCCGTCGATGGCGATCGGCAATGCTTTCCGACTCCGGTCGCCGGCGATCACGCCGGAGTTTGATCGCGTGCGCACTCATGCCGCCGTTGGTACGCGGCGGCCGGTCAGCCCCGTCACTGCCGGTAGCAGGATCGGCCAAGGCAAGGCTTCCTGTCCTTCCGATGTGCGGATGCGGGTCGGGCCGGTCGTGCGTGGACGTAGGGTGGCGCGTCGAAGATGAAGACGTCTCTCAACTCACGGCAGGTGGCTTGCGGTCGCAGGTATCGAACGCACGGCCGTCATTCGCTGTCCCGAAGCTCTGCGTCGAGTATCGTCTCGGCGATGCGTGCGGCATCGGCAGGCAGGACGGTCCTGTCATCAGCAGGGTTGGCGGTCCGGGCGGCGATGACCAGCTGCCGCAGCTGTTCCCCGAGCGCTGACGCGCCAGCCTGGTCGAGATCCATGCTGAGCCATCGAAGCCATTCCGCGATGATCCCCGCCTCGTATCCGTTCTGCCGTGTCTCTATCAAACTGCGGTCGGACAGCAGGCGAATCGCGGCCGCAAGGCGGCGACGTGGTGCGTCGTGGCCGTCCAGCGCTAGACCGCGCTGGTTGGCCGGGTGGGTGTATCCCGTCTCGGTCGGACGTGAGGACGTCGAACAGTACCGGCCCGGTTCCGGGCAGCGGCATCACCTGCGCGTCAGCGGTGATGTCCAGCCCGACGTCGACTCGGGACGCGTAGCCAGGGTCATCGACCCGAATGATCACCCGCTGTGGACCCGTCCGCGAGATCCGCTGCGTCCACCGCCCGAGCCTTTCAATGTCACCGACGAAGATCCGATAATCCTCCAACGCCAGGTCTCCGTCGAAGACAAGCGCTCCGAGTAACGGCATCGAACCTGACCAGAACGACACCCGGGTGTGACCGGCCTGGCCACGTGTCTTGACCACAACATGCCGCCCGTCGGCGTCGGCCGGTCCGTCGCCCCAGTTCAGCTCCGGCCAGCTGATCGACCCTACGACGAGCAGACCATGGTTCGCGTACACCTCGACCGCGCCTGTCAACATCTGCAGCCAGCCTCCACAACCAACGCTCGGCAGGCAGGGCGCCTGCAACCGTGGCCAGAACATAGCGCGAGCCGGCGAGGCCGCCTGGTCGGGCGCACACATCTGCCGCGATCCGCTCGCTATCCACCGTGGCGGGGAGTTGTCCAGCCAGTGTTCTGACGTAGCCGATGAGCGCATGCGGTGATCAGCTGGCTGCGCGTTCCCACGGACGCTCGATCCACGGATTGACGTCGAGGTAGGCCGTGAGCTTGGGGAAACGTTGCCTCGTATGGTTTTCGTCGGTGAGGTCGGCCGGAGTTCCGACCGGTGTGTCGGGTCCGGAAGGCCCATCGATCGCCAAGGGAGCCCCGGTTGCGGCGATGTGCGCCTCGAGCGGAAGGCCGCAGAACCAGTCGATCCGCGCGTTGTGCCGGTCGGGCGCCAATTCGACAAGGTTGTCAGGGTCGTCCTGGACCCGACGCATGGTTTGCCGCCCATGCGACACGATCCAGTCCTGTACCGCGAGGAAATCATCATCGTCGAAGGGACCCAACAACAGCGTGGCAGCGTCCCGGATGGGCCAGCGGTAGAGCTCGTCCTGTGCTTGGAACCAGAGCTCCTCAAACTGTTCAATCTCGTCCGGAGTCAACGCGCAAAGGCGACGAAGAAGCACCTGGGCGACGCGTTCGGTGTCACTGCCCGCCTCAGCTCGGGCACCCTCGACGATGCGCCAGAAGACCGCCCACTCCACTGCCAGACCGTACCAAGCCGGTCCCGTGCCGCCGGGACGAGCCTTACGAGGCCCTATCGGTAGGTCTGAACCGGCATGATTCATGATCGGGCATCCGGATCTGCCGCTGGTCGCGCGGCGTCCCAATCGTTTACAGATGATCGCAGTACGGAGAGCAACGACGGCCAAGCGCGTGCGCGAGGTCACGCAGGAAACTGCCGAGCCGCTCGACCTCCTCGGTGGTCGGCGGAGTAAAGGGTGCGCCAGCAGCGATGTGTTCTCCGGCCTCATAGAGCGCGACATACAAATCTTCGGCAGTCGCGCGGTCGAGCCGCAGAACGATGTCGTCTGGCATGCGCACTAAGGTACTTGTGCCTCGCGCATGATGCCGTTCGGCTGGCGAAGATCAAATGCACGGTCATACCGCTGTCAACGCGCGGTTCGGCGGCCTGCTCGTCATCGTCAGTTCGACATTGAGTTCGAGCTTCGCACGAAGATGGACCGCCAGCCCCGCTCCCCCGCAGCCCGCCGACGCGGCGTGGATCGCGTTGATGCCTGAGGTCAGGATGCCGGCCGACCCTCCGTCCTGAAGTGGCGGCGGAACTCGCGCGGGCTCATCCCGGTCTGCGCGCGGAAACGACGGTTGAAGTGGGACAGGTTGGGATAGCCGCAGGCGATGGCGATCTCGCTGATCGCGGTGTCCGACTCGACGAGCCGGCGGGACGCCTCAATTAGCCGCACGTCGTTGACGTAGTCGGTGAACGTGCGGCCCGTGTGGCGCCGGAAGAACCGGCTGAACGCGTCGGGCGTCATCGCGATCAGTGATGCCGCCTGGCGCACCGTGACCTCCTCGGCGTAGTCGCGGCGGATCATCCCGATCACTCGGTCGATCCGGCCGCGCGCGGCGGCGTCGACCCTGGTCATGAGGGAGTGGGTGGCGAGCCTCTCGGCGGGCTGATCGGCGAGCGACACGAGGATGTCGAGGAGGGCGAGCGTGCGCCGGGCCGGGTCGAGGCCGCCGATGTCGACCATGGTGGCCGCGGCCGCCACGGCGCCCGCGCCGAAGCGCAGGCCGAACGCGGAGCGGGCCAGGAGTTGCTGGACACGGTGAAACTCGGGGCGCCCGAAGAACCCGGCACCGAAGGCGTCGTGTTGGAACTGCAGTGTGACGGCCTCGTGCCTGCCGGCCGGGCCCGACGCCCACGTGTGTGGCGTCTGCGCACCCACCAGCACCAGGTCGCCGGGGCCATAGTCGGCAACGCGGTCGCCGACGTAGCGGCGGCCCGAGCCGGCGACGATCAGGGTCAGCTCGTATTCCGGGTGGTAGTGCCAGTCGAAGGCGAACCGGGGCTCCGCGCGGACCCCCAGGTGCCACGACTGGTAGGGCGACGACGGCACATGCTCCAACGACGGACGCATGCGCGGACGGTACCCTGCCGGCCGTTGCGGCGCCGTCCGCAGCACAGATCGGCCGGCAGAGTATCGGTTCTGGCCGCCGCAGGCGTGGCGGCCCATCACTCTCCCGCCGACACTGGGTCGGCAACCGCTGATGGGAGGCTTCGATGACCATCTCCACCGAGCTGGACCGGCACTACGCCGTCAGCCTGGACGACGTCGACCGCTACGCCGCCGACGGTTACGTCAAACTGCGCGGCGTGCTCAGCGCCGACGTCGTCGCACACTACGAACCGGAAATCACCGAGCAGGTCATCCGACTCAACACCCAGCACCTGCCCCTGTCCGAACGCGACACCTACAGCCGAGCCTTCCTTCAGGTGGGGAACCTGTGGCGGCACAGCGAGAAGGTGCGCGAGTTCGCCTTCTCCAGGCGCATGGCCGGGATCGCCGCCCAGCTGCTCCAGGTGCCGGCCGTGCGGCTCTACCACGACCAAGCGCTCTACAAGGAGGCCGGTGGTGGCTTCACACCGTGGCACGTCGACCAGCATTACTGGCCGCTCTCCACTGATCGCACCGTGACGGTCTGGATACCCCTCCAGGACACCCCGATGGAACTCGGCCCGCTGACGTTCGCAGCCGGCAGCCACCGCTCCGGCTACGGCCGTGAGATGGAGATCAGCGACGAGTCGGAGGCCCAGCTCAACGCCTTCGTCGCCGAGGCCGGCTACCGCGTCGACGACTCGCCGTTTGCCGTCGGTGACGTCAGCTTCCACTCCGGTTGGACGATCCACCGCGCGCCCGGCAACACCAGCGCGACGCCGCGCCGGGTGATGACCGTGATCTACATGGACGCCGCGATCCGGGTGGCGCGACCGACCAACCGCTATCAGGAGAACGACCTCGCGGCGTGGCTCGACAGCCGGCCGGTCGGTAGGGTCGCGGACGGCCCGCTCAACCCGGTGCTCTGGGAGAGCTGAGCTTCCCCCGTGGGCTACCCGGGCGGGTCAGCCGATCAGGGCACCGGGGCACCACGATCGCGAAGAACACGACGATGAACGCCAGGTCGATCGCGACCCCGCCGAGCCACAGCGGCGGAACGACTCGGCGGACCGGGGCGGGGATCGGCTCGGTGACTGCTCGTACGCTCGTGGACAGGCGCGAGCGGATCGAGTTGGCCGGCGCCGGGCCGGCCAACTCCACGCTCCAGTCGAGCACTAAGCCCCTGATCAGCATTGCGGAGCAGAACGACACGGCGCCGAGGCGCGTCAGCGCGGGGGTGAGTCCCCGCCCGAACGGCTTCGGCCGCCGCCCGACGGCGTGTCGATCTCCCTTGCTGGCTTCTTCACCAGCAAACCGGCCCGGCGTGCATTGAGTCCCATCCAGGTATCCGTGGTCACCAGCCGGACCGCCTTGCCGCGAGGGTCTGCACCGCCACAGCCCGATCGATGATCTCCGCGTCCGGGTCCGAGAGCGGGCGGTGCGCCGGATCGCCCACCGAGGGTTGGGGCTGGCCATGCCCATCTCGTTGAACCGTGAATAACCTGCCAGACCGAATCCTCATCGGCTGGACCAGCGTCGCGATCACCGTCACGCTGTTCCCGCCGGCCGACGCGAGCACGACCATCGCCGGCCGCAACCTGATCGCCAAGCCGGTCCCACGTCTGGCTATCGACTCAGGAGGCAGCCCCCGTTCCGAGGCATCGATCTTGTCTCGCTCCGCAAGTCCCGCTTGCTCATCGCCATGTGTGACGGCGTGATGATGCGTCTCACGGCTGTGGAACGCGGCGAAATCGCCGTCATGGAAGGCGCAGGTCGCCGATGTGGAAGGGGTCATCGCCGGTGGAGGCGGCCGCGATGACCGCCTTCACGGCGTCGTCCGGCCAGACCGTCGACCGGGACCAGGTCGCGCCGGTCAGGAGGGTGCCGGTGAGCCGGGCCCCGGTGAGCACCGTGGCGGTCAGGTCGGCGTCGTCCAGGGTGGCAGCGGTCAGGTCGGCGCCGGCGAGGTTGGCACCGGTCAGGACGGCCGCGGTGAGGTCGGCGCGGCCGAGGTTCGCGCCGCCGAGCTCGGCGCCGGTCAGGTCGGTGCGGTAGAGGCTGGCGTCGGACAGGTCGACGTCCGGCAGGTGGGCCTGGTCCAGGTTGGCGCCGTCGAGGTCGACCGGGACCGTCCAGAAGTCGTCGGGTTCCGCGGCGCCGCGATGGCGGCGCAGGATGCGCTCGGCGGTCATGCGGACCTGCAGTTCCTGGGAGCGCTCCTGGAACTGGACGTACAGGGCGTCGTCGGCCGGGCGGTCGCCGGGGCTGGTGAACGGCATGCGGAGGTAGGCGCACACGACGCTGATGATGGTCTCGCGCTGGGCCGGGTTCAGGCGGCCGAGGCGTTCGAGGGCGTAAAGGCCAGCGAGGCGCACCGGGGCCTTTTCGCTGCCGAGCTGATCGGCGGCCTGTGCGTACAGCTCGGTGACCCGGCGCTCGACGGCGTCCTGTTCGGCCGTCGCGGCCACCTGCTGCTGGTGTTCCAGGGTCAGCTCGGTCGAGCGCTGGCGGCGGGCGGCCAGCAGGAGGGCCACGGCGCCGCCGGTGCCGATGACGGTCGCGCCGGCGGTGCGCACGGCCTCGAGATGGGCCTGGTCCTGCGGGGTGCCCTTGCCGTAGAGGACGAGCAGCGCGACCAGCAGGACCGCGCCGATGAGCACGACGATCGCTGCGCCGGCCAGGATCGCGCGGGTGCTCATCGGGCGGGGCGGCTTCGGGGGGTCTCCGGTAGTCACAACCGCCCATGCTCCCAGCCGGAACGCCGAAGGAGAAATACTGGCTCCCTTGCGTTGGGCGTTGGCGTGATCGAGGCAGGCTTGAGCGGTGAAGCTGTCGATCCGTCCTCGCCCGTGGCTGCCTCCGAGGTCGGCGTTCGCTGGGTTCCGGTTCGCACCGGAGTGATCGTGGTCGCGGTCCGCTGGTATCTGCGCTACAACCTCTCCTGCCGCGACGTCGAAGAGTTGCTGGTCGAGCGCGGCGTCGAGGTCGACCACGTGACCGTCTACCGGTGGGTGCAACGGTTCACGCCGCTGCTGGCCGACGCCGCCCGGTTCGCCCGCCACTCACCGGGCGATAGGTCGTTCGTCGACGCCCCGGCCGACAACGCGGGTCACGGCTGCGTTCACCGAACTCGCCGAAGCGATCTGACCGAGCCCGACACGGTTCAACACGTCTGCCGATCCCGCAATGCAACGGCGTCCTATTGCGTCATCGGCCTGCGGTGCTCAGCGGATCAGGATCAGGGGTCCGGGTTGGCGTCGGTGCGCTGCGCGCGGCCTTGCCCCGACGGTGGTGTCGAGTTTCCGGCATGATGGCCGTAGATAGGCCTTTCTACCGCGGCAGAGGTAGGTGCGTGAGTCACTTTCAGTTCCGGATCCTCGGGCCCGTCGAGATCCGGCGCGACGGGGCGACGGTGGCGCTCGGCCCGCCGAAGCAGCGCATGCTGCTGCTGGTGCTGCTGCTGCACGCCAACCAGGTGCTGTCGCTGGACCGGATCACCGACCTGCTGTGGCAGGAAGACCCGCCGCTGTCCGCGCAGGCCAACGTCCGCACCTACTGTGTTCGGCTGCGGCGGGTCCTCGCCGATCCGGACCATGCCGGCGGGACCCGGCTCGTCACCCGCCGCCCAGGGTTCCTCGTCGATGTCCACGACGGGGAGCTCGACCTGCACACGTTCGACCGGGAGTTCGGTGCCGGCCGGATGTTGCAGCAGCAGGGGGCGGTCGACGCCGCGGCCGAGCGGCTCAGCGCGGCGCTCGCGCACTGGCGAGGTCCGGCGGCTGCGGGTGTACGGCGCGACGCCGCCCTCAGCGGCCTGCTCGACACCCTCGACGAGCAGCGAGGCGACGCGGTCGAGGCGCTCGCCGCGGCCCGCCTGGCACAGGGACGCCACGCCGAGGTCGTCGCCGAGCTGCGGCGGGAGGTCGTGACCCACCCGCTGCGGGAGCGGCTGTGGGAGCTGCTGATGATCGCGCAATACCGCAGCGGCGACGCCGCCGGTGCACTGTCGACGTTTCAGCGGGCCCGGTCGGTCCTTGCCGAACGGATCGGCATCGAACCAGCCGCCGAGCTGACCCGGCTGCACGGCGCGATCCTCAACCGGGACGAGACGCTGCTGGCCGCGACGCCGACCGCGGCGGGTCCGGTGCTCGTGCCACCCCGTGAGCTGCCGCTGGACAATCCGGCGTTCGTCGAGCGTACCGCCGAACTCGACGCGATGCGCACGACGCTGCAGACGCCCGGCGGGCCTGCCGTGGTGGTCGTGCACGGACCCGGCGGGATCGGCAAGTCCACGTTCGCGGTGCGGGCGGCGCATCAGGTCTCGGCCCGGTTCCCGGACGGGCAGCTCTACGCGGACCTGCACGGCGCCGCCGCGATGCCGCCCGCCGAACCCGCCGCGGTGCTGGGCCGGTTCCTGCGCGCGCTCGGCGTGCCGGAGGTGCAGGTGCCGTCGGACCCGGAGGAGGCGGCCGGCCGGTTCCGGTCCCTGACGGCGGCCCGGCGGCTGCTGGTCGTGCTCGACAACGCCGCCGACGAGGCTCAGGTGCGGCCGTTGCTGCCGGCCGGCCCCGGGTGCGCCGCGATCGTGACCAGCCGGCGCATGCTGGTCACCCTGGAGTCCTCGCACAGCATGGCGCTCGGTGCGCTGTCCACGCAGGGCGCGCTGGCGCTGCTCGGCCGGCTGTGCGGCGCCGAGCGGGTGGCCGCGGCCGGTGCGCGCGCCGTCGAGCTGGTCCGGCAGTGCGAGCACCTGCCCCTCGCGGTGCGCATCGCCGCCGCCCGGCTGGCCGGCCGCCCCGACCGGCCCCTGGCGGCGCTCGCCGACGAGCTGCGCGAGGAGCGGCACCGGCTCAACGGGCTGCGTGCCGGCGAGCTCGCGGTCCGCACCTGCTTCCAGGTCAGCTACCAGGGGCTCGGCGATCCGACCGCGGCGCGGCTGTTCCGGCTGCTCGCCCTGGTCCGGACCCCGACGTTCGAGCCGGCCGTCGCGGCGGCGCTGCTGGACGTGTGCACCGCCGAGGCAGAGCCGGCCCTGGACCGGCTGGCCGAGGCGCACCTGCTGAGCCGCACCGGCGGGGACCGGTTCGCCATGCACGACCTGCTGCGGTGCTTCGCCGCCGAGCTCGCCGACGCCATGGAGTCCACAGTGGACCGTCAGGCTGCGGTGGCCCGTGCCCTGTCGTTCTACCTCGGCACCGTGCAGCAGGCCGTCGACGTCCTGCGCCCCAACCAGCGGCGGGAGGAGGTCCCGCAGCTCGTGGGCGCGCCGGCGAGGGTGGCCGTCACCACCCCTGCGGAAGCCCTGCACTGGCTGGACAGCGAGTGGCCCTGCCTGATCGCGGTGGCCCGGCACGTCGCCGACGGCGAGCCCGAACACGCGCGGTTCGTGCTCGGACTGTCCACGGCGACCATCCAGTACCTGCCGATGCGCGGACGCTGGGACGACATCGCCACCCTCGGCACGCTGAGCCGGCGGGTCGCGGCGGCGCTCGGCGACTGGCGGGCCGAGTCCACGGCGCGGACCATGCTGGCCATCGTGTGCCGCGAACGGGGCGAGTACGCCGCAGCCCTCGACCACCTGCACGAGGTCCTCGCCGCCCGGCGGGCCGCGCAGGACGAGCGCGGGATCGCCGCCACTCTCTCGCACCTCGGCCTCACCCACGCCCGGCGGGGTGACCCGGCCGCGGCGCTGCGATGCTTCGAGGAGAGCGCGGCGCGGTACGGCTCGGCCGGGCGGCGGCCCGCGGTCGGGATCACCCGGTATGAGGCCGGGGAGGTCCTGCTCCAGCTCGGCGACTACGAGCGGGCGCTCGGATACCTGCTGGAGAGCCTGCAGATCCGCCGCGCGGAACGGGACCTGGTCGGCGAGGGCATCACCCTGACCGGGCTCGGCAAGGCCTACGTGCGACTGGGCCGCCCCGCCCAGGGCGCCCGCCTGCTCACCCTGGGGCTGCGACGTTGCCAGGAGACCGGCGCCCAGGACAGCGCGTGGCAGGCGCTGCTGTGGCGGGCCGAGGCCTACCGGCGGCTGGACCGGCTGGACGCGGCCGTCGCGGACCTGACCGCGGCGCTCGCCGTCTGCCGCGACGCCGGCCTGCGGGTCGGTGAGGCGTACGTGCTGCGCCTGTTGGCGTCGGTGTGGCACGACTACGGCCAGGACCAGCGGGCCGAGGCGTGCCGGCGCCGGGCGGCGGTCGTGCTGGACCGGGCACCGCGGCCGGCCGGTCCGGTCGCGCCGGACGACGACTGGCCGCCGGTCAGGACAGGCGCACCGGCCCGCGAACCTCGGCGGGCCGCGCCGGCGCAACGGACGCAGCCGGTCCAGCGGCCGGACCCGGTGCAACCGCCGGACCCGGTGCAACCGCCGGACCCGGTGCAACCGCCGGACCCGGTGCAACCGCCGGACCCGGTGCAACGGACGGAGCCGGTGCAACGGACGGAGCCGGTGGCCCGAGCCAGCGGGCCCGGCGGTCAGCCGGCCGGTTGACGGGGTTGCCGAGGATCTCCGCCATGCGGCGTTCCGGGCCGAGGCGCCGCAGCAGCAGGTACCCGAGGAACGCTCCCGGTCCGAAGAACACCTGCGCCGGGATGAGCGACGGTCGGTGCCCGGCGACCGCCTCGATGACCAGCAGGGACAGCGCCGGCGCCAGCGCGCCGAAGGCGGCGACGACGACGAGCGCCACCCGCAGGCCGGTCCGGCCGTACGCCTTGTACGCGGTGACGCCGAACAGCGCGTACGCCAGCAGGTCACCCATCCCGATCACCGCGCCGAGGTCGCCGACGCGCAGCCCGGCTGACGGCGCGAACGGGTAGCCCTGGATCGCCGCCGCGAGCTTCTGGGTGATGGGGATCGCGGTCGCGAAGGTCAGGTCGTAGACGGCGAGGCCGAGCGTGAACCATGCCGCGTGCCGCAGCCGCAGGCCGCCCTGCGCGGAGAGGTTGGCCGCGGAGACCGCGATCAGCAGCACGACCACGCTGTTCACGGCGGTGAACCAGAGCGGTGCCGCGCCGGCCCGCCACGCCGCCCACGCCGCGAGGTCCGCGCCCAGCAGGCCGAGGATCAGGCCCCGCCGCAGCCAGCGGTGTGTCACGACCCGTTCGTACCCGACCGACAGCCCACCGGCGAAGACCAGCCCGAGCACCGTCGGCAGGCCCCAGCCGGGCAACGCGAGGTACGCGAACGGCAGTACCACGACGAACCCCATCATCACGAACACGTCGCCGGTTCCGAAGACCCCGACGGCCGGCCTGGCCGCCCGGACCCACCGGAAGTAGGCGGCGGCGGCCAGTGGCGCGGCCAGCGCGAAGCAGAACGTGACCAGGACCAGAAACGCCGTCCGGCTCATACGGGCTCCCCCACGAGGGTCGGGACGGGCCTGGTGAAGGTCTGCTCCAGCAGGTCGCAGCGCAGCGGCCGCAGCCGCCGGGCGTTGTCCTGCCCCATCGGGACCACCACGACCTCCGCGTCGATGCCGCGGCCGGCGAAACGTCCGGCGATCTCGCCGGTCGACAGGCCGCCCGTGTGGTCGTCCGGCACGGTGACCCGCACCCGCCCGCCCGCCTCCTCGGCGGCGAACCGCACCGGCCAGCGGGCTCCCGGGAGCGCGTCCATCACCTCCACCACGTCGCGGGGGGTGACCGGCCCGGATGCGGTGGCCAGCAGGTCGCGGGCCTTGCCGAGGATGTGCGACATCCCGGGGGTGGCCGCCAGTTCGCACGGCGGCTCGTCGGCGGCGGGGGCGCGCACCAGGTCGCGGGTGTCGTAGCGCAGTACCGGCATGCATTCGCGGTACGGGTGGTACGGGGTGACCACGAGGGTGCCGAGCCGGCCCGGTTCGGCCGGGGCGCCGGTCGCGAGGTCGATCGTCTCGGCGTACCCCATGTTCGGGTCGGGATGCAGGTGCCGGTGCGTGCAGAACCGCCCACCGACCGGCAGGACCTCGGTGGCGCCGTACGCGTCGTTGATCCGCGCGCCGAACGTGGCCTCGGCCGCCGCGACGAGCGCCGCCGACAGCACCTCGCCGCCGGCGTTGACGGTGTGCAACGCGAAGTCGTCCGGGCCCAGGCCACGCCTGCGGGCGGCGGTGACGAGCGCGCCGAGGTAGCTCGGGTACGTGTTGAGCACTGTCGCGGATCCGCATAGCCGGTCCAGGGCCTCGTCCGGCGGCACCAGCCCCACGACGCTGCAGCCGGCGCCGACCAGGCCGCACAGCTCGACGTCCTCCTGGATCGCCGCGGTCGCCCGGGAGCTGATGCTGAGCTGGACGTGGTCGTCGGGGGTGAGCTCCCCGCGCAGCACGAGCGACAGCGCGATGAGCGCCGGCCAGAGCGTGATCTCCTGCCGGGACAGCCACACCTCGACCGGGGTGCCGGTGCTGCCGGTGCTGCGGGTCGACAGGTAGGGGCGGCCGCACAGCAGGTCCCGCTGCCTGGACACCAGCTCGGCCCGGGTCATCACCGGCAGCCGGAGCAGCGTCTCGGGGGTGAGCCTGGCCGGGTCGACACCCGCGGCGGCGAACCGGTCCTGGTAGTACGGTGCGCCGACGGTGAGGTGCCGCGCGGTGCGTTGCAGCGCCCTGGTCTGCAGCTCGCGGCGCATCGTGGGGTCGGCGTAGGGTCCGTCGACCAGTTGGCCGACGTCGTCGCCGGGTGTGCCGAACTCCTCCAGCGTCGCCAGGGCGTCCCGGACCAGTCCTTGCACCACCGGGACGGAGAAGGGACGGCCGAGCACGGTGGAGAACGCCACCCGCATCTGCCGGACCGCGGTCGTGAACATCCGGCCTCCACCGGTCGACGGGCACCGGCCCGGGGCGGCACGACGCCGCCCCGGGCCGGCTTCGGGTCAGGAGGAGCTGCAGGTCGCGAAGAAGACGCCGGCCATGGCGCCGATGACGTACCTGGTGTGCTTCACCGTGCAGACGAACCGGGACATCGGTCCTCCCTCATCAATTGGGAATGATCAATGAGACTAAACACCTGCCGTACACGAAACGGATATGGCGCATACACGCCACCCGGTTCCGGCCCGTTTCGTTCCCGTGTGGGCCGGGCAGGTGGGATGTCCAGGAACGAGAAGGGGGCATCATGGCCGAGTACGAGCCGTACCAGGGCGACCTGTTCGAGGAGGTCCGGTCGAACGAGGACTTCCGCCACGTGCTGCACACGACCCGGCACACCCAGCTGGTGATCATGACGATCCCAGCCGGCGGGGAGATCGGCGAGGAGGTCCACGAGGGCATCGACCAGGTCCTGATCGCCGTCGACGGCCGGGGCACGTCGATCCTCGACGGCCGCAAGCAGCCGTTCACCGCCGGCGACGTCGTGGTCGTGCCGGAGGGCACCAGGCACAACTTCGTCAACGACGGCGACGGCCCGCTGCGGATCGCCACCGTGTACGGCCCGCCGGACCACCGTCCGGGCACCGTGCACCACACGAAGGCCGAGGCGGACCACGACGAGGGCGACGTCCCGCCACAGGACGGCTGACCCCGGTCCGAAGGCCGCGTGCCGGAGGGAACCCCGGGCGCGCTACGCCACGGCGTCGACAATCTGCTGAGCGAGGGTCTGCCACTTCGCGTAGGCGTCTGGATAGGCGGACACTTGGACGGTTTGCGCCGCTACGGTGATCTGCAGTTGCTCCCAGCCGGGGATCTTCGCCAGCGCGGAGTAGAAGCGGCGCGCGGATTCGTGCGGATCCATCAGCTGGGCGACGGTCCCCCAGTTGGGTCGCTGCTGGAAGAGCCCGACCGAATCGTGGTCGTACCCGACGCCTTCGTTCGGGTGCTTCAACGACTCCGGCAGGTTCGCATTCGCGAGGTTTCTCAGATGGCTTTCCTGTAACGCGGTGGCGATCGCCACCACGAACGCGCGTCGGGGCAGTTTCAGTTGCTGGCCGGCTTCGATGATGGCCACGGCGTTGTTCATCTCGGCCTGGGTCAGCCCGCCGACGGGGCCGCGGACGGTCGGCGACGGCGAGGACGCTGGTGACGACGACGCAGGTGCGCTCGGCTTCGTCTGCGACGGCTTCGGATGGGCCGTGGCCGTTGCGGTCGGTTGCCGGCTGGGCTGTACCTGGCCGCGTTGTTTGCTGCGGGAAGCGTCGTTCTCGGCGACCCTCGCTCGGTCCGCGGCGTCCGCCAGCGCCATGTCGGCATGTACTGCGATACCCGGGGTAGTGGGCGACGATGTCGGCAGCAAAGGCCAACCGATCCCCGTGGCGGCGATGATGGCTGCGCCGAGGTACAGCCCGATCCGGGGGCGGGCCGCGTGGCGGCCGCGGCGGGAACGTTGCAGATGACGAGGGCCGCGAACCTTCGCGGCGCTGTCCTGCTGGACCTCAGTCTCGCCGGTGGACATTCGGCCTCCCTCCGGCCGGCGCGGATCCGGTGCGGCAGCAGACCAAGAACGTCACGCTGCACATCCGGCGGCAAACCGCCGAGGCCGCCGAGGGCGGCAGCTTCCGGAGGGCGGACTGGTTTTGTTGTGCTGTGCTGTGAACAGGTGCTGCACGGGAACCTCGACATTGCATGCTGGAACGCGACGGCTGGGGCCGGCGCCGGACGGCGCGGTCGTTCTGCGTCCGGGCGGCCGGTATCGCCCCCTGCCGCCGAAGCTGGTGTCGGCAGGGGTGGTCAGCGGCACTGCCCACTAATTGTCCAAAGTGGACAGTGGTAGCTGGGTCGGTGTCGCGTCGTAGGTGTGCGGGTGTCGGCGCCGGAACGGCTACTGAACCGGACTCCGTCTCATCACCGTCGACGCCCAATGGGCGCCCGGGCCGCGGGTCGAGGTCAGGCGGCAGATGTGATGCGACGCGAGGGTTTGCACGCAGTACTCCTTCCGGCACCGCCTACCGGGTTAGCTGACGGGTTCGGGCGGGAAGCTCGCTCTACCTCGCGGCACGTGGCCCCGTGGATTCACCCCAGTTGTGCCTGGTTCCCCGGCTCGTGCGAACACGACTCAGCGGATCCACTGTGGAGTCACCCTAGGCGGTGACGGTTAGCCACAGTTGATTTCATGACCCTAGCGGGTACGCAAATGCGCGTGAAGCGTCCGACGGAAATCTAAGCGGAACGTAAGGAATCAACTACACGTTTCTGCTATCGGGCGTTCGGCAGCCCGGCGATGTGATTCGTGTATGACCGGGGGAACGGTCTCCATCGTCGACCGTTCCCCGGTGCGGCCGCCCGTGCCAGGTGCGAACCGGCGCGGTGTGTTCGGGTGACGCCACAGCAGGACGCCGGCAGTCACCCGTGCGTGATCCTCTCCCACCGGCTGGGTGGAGCGAGTGCCTGGGTGGTCTGCAGGGCGGTGGTTACGGCCGTGGCTGAGGCGGTGAGCTTGAGCGTGCCGACATGGGTCCCCGCTGCAATGTGGCGGCGCGGCATGGTGGTCACGGTATCGATCTGGTAGGCCAAGCCGGGCCAGCCGAGCACGTCCACGTCGCCGGTTGCGGCAAGGGTTGTGCTTCTGCCCATCGGTCCCCGGGCGGTCGCCACAATATCTCCGGCGCGCACGACCCGGTACTTGTGCGGCAGGCCGCTGCTGGCTTGGATCAGGCGACGGGTGGCCTCGAAGGCGTCTGCCATGTTCGGGCCGGGTGCGAGTACGGCGCCGATGATCCTGAGCCGCTGCCCTTCTGCGGAGATCTCGGCCGCGAAGAGCAGGCAGCCGCCGGCCTCATCGGTGGAGCCGGTCTTGATGCCGACGATCCCGTCCTTACCAATCTGTGTGTTGACGTTCCTGACCGGCCCGACGACGGGCAGCGTGGCCTGCGGCATCGCCACAATCTGCGCCAACACCGGCACCTGCATTGCCACCCGGCCCAGGGTGACCTGGTCGGCAGCGGTGCTGACGGTGGACGGTGCGAGCCCGGACGGGTCGGTATAGCGCGTGTCTGCCATCCCGAGGCCGGCTGCGGCCTGGTTCATTTTGGCCACGAACGCATCGCTGCTGCCGGCATCCCACCGGGCGAGGATGTGGGCGATGTTGTTGGCCGAGGGCAAAAGCAGGGCCTGGAGGGCTTGCCGTTCGGTGAGCACCTCGCCGGCCACAACCTGGACCAGCGACTGGCCGGAGGCGAGCTGAGACGGATAAGCGGCGGCCTCCTCAGCCGAGACGGTCAGCGTGGGGCCGTTCTCGTCCAGGCGCAGGGGATGATCCCGCAGGACAACGTACGCGGTCATCACCTTGGCGACGCTAGCGATCGGCACGGGTCGGGAACCACCGGAGGAGCCCAGCCGGCCGAGTCCGTCAATCTCAACCGCTGCCTGCCCGGCCTCCGGCCACGGCAACACTGGCGGAACGCCTGGGATTGCGTATGCCCGCGGCACGGTCTGCACGATCCGTGGCGCCGGCACCGGACTGACCAGCCTGAGCGTGACGAATCCGCTGGCGGCGAGCACCACGACCACCGCGGCCACAGACAGCCACAGCCCTCGACGACGAGCCTGCCGCGGTACAACCACCGGCTCCACACTGGTCTTGGTCAACTTGAACTCCCCACGGCCGATCGCCCAAATTTCAAGCCGCGGTACGAACGCGGCGTTCCGCGCTACCCGATGCGACCGCCGGCTAACGTCCCAAAGTGCCATCGACTTCATGGCCGTCGGGGAACTGGCTCGCCACAGTCGAACGTCGTGCCACTGTCCCCATATCGGCATGCCGGAAGGCGATCAGCCGGGTGGCCGGCAGCCCTGGCTACCGGCGCCTCACCCTCACCGTGCGGTCCGAGCCGGCCGGCACCGCGCTCAACGGCGCCGTTGCGTTGTGGGATCGACGACGTGTTGAACCCCGTGTCGGGTCCGCGGTCAGATCGCGAAGGCGAGTTCGGCGAACGCTGCGGCGACTCGCGTAGTCGGCGGGGCGTCGACAGCGAGTTCGTAGTGGCCGCGTCGAAGGTTCTGCATGAAGGCGTGTCCGGTGATGATCACCTGTGCTGTGTTGTCCGTTCGTAGGCCGCGCACGGTCTCAACCGTTGCTTCAGTCGACTGTGATCAGCCTCGATCGGATTGATGGCGTACTGCTCGACGTGGTGCCACGCGGACGGGACCAGCGCTCAATGCAACGAAGCCCTGGCCTTCGGGTTTCCGCACGATGTGCAGAGTGGTGCGCACGATGATGGCTGCCCACTCGACGAGCTTGCCAGCGAAGCCGCCGTCGGCGAAGACGAACCAGCACATCGACGACGCCCTGCACCACGTCGAACGGACCTGGCCCGCATTCATCGGCAAAACCATCCCTGGCGAGTACAAACCCGAGCTGGGCAGCGAACAGAGGCCACTGCACCGCCTGACCGGCGAGGACAGGATCGACAAGAACCGCCTACGAGCGAAGAAGGTATGCGTCGACGTCTGGGGTGACGGCGCGGCGACACCCAACCTCAACTGCGACGAGTTCCCGTTCGCGTCCACCTACGAGGGCGCCTACTGGTCCACCACCGAAGCCGACGGCGACTCCAACGGTTGGATGCAATGGGACGGCTCCGCCCGCATGATCGGTGAAGAAGACAACCAAGACGCTGGCCGAGACTACCTGAACACCAGGTTCTACAAAGCGAACCGGATACTGGACAACGACAAGTTCTTCGTCGCCATCACCAGCTGAGCCACCGGCTTGGTGGCGCTGCCGTAGAGGCAGCGCC
>NZ_JBFAPO010000103.1:0-26123 GCF_040676755.1 Dactylosporangium sp. NPDC049525
CTCGACCGGTCCGGCCTCGACGGGCAGCTCGCAGGCGTCGGCGGTGAGCTGGCAGAGCAGGGCGTTCTGGGCGCCGCCGCCGACGAGGTGCACGATGCGGCGCGGGGCGGCGCGGCCGGCGGGGCGCGCGGTGGCCCGGGTGGCGGGGCGCGCGGCGGGTCGAGCGCCCGGCACCATCTGGCGCACCTGCAGGTCGTGCACCCCGATGACGTGCCCCGGTTCGCCGCGCTTGACGTCACCGCCAACATCCAGGCCCTCTGGGCGACCCACCACGAGCAGAACGACACCCTGTGCGTGCCGTTCTTCGGCCCGCAGCGCGCCGGTTGGCAGTATCCGTTCGGCTCGATCGCCCGCACCGGCGGTCGCCTCGCCGCCGGCAGCGACTGGCCCGTCACCACTCCCGACCCGTGGTGGGCGATCCACGTCGCCGTGCACCGCACCGAGCCGCCGGTCTCGGGCGAGGCGGACTGGCCGACGTCCCAGGTGCCGATGCTGCCGCAGGAGGCGCTCACGCTGGAGCAGGCGCTGATCGCATACACCCTCGGCTCGGCCTACGTGAACGGCACCGACGACGCCACGGGCTCAATCGCCGTCGGCAAGGCCGCCGACCTGGTCGTGCTGGACCGCGACCCGTTCGACCCCGACGCCACCCTGTATGAGACGAAGGCCGACCTCGTCTTCGTCGACGGGGACCTGGTCCACGAGCGGTAGCGGCGCTCAGCGCGGGTGAGCGGTGAAGACGCCGACGTCCCAGGTTCCGAGGTGCTGGTCGCGCAGGTCCCGGCCGTGCAGCAGGCCGAACCCGCGCTCCCGGGCGAGGTGGGCCATCGCGTGCACCGCGGCGGCGGTTGCCGGTGGCCGCTGCCAGCCCGTGCGGCGGCGTCGACGGCGGCCCGGATCTCGCGCAGGCTCCCGGTCGCCGGCCGTGACCCGCGGGCGGTCAGTTCGGCGTCGAGGGCGGCGGCCGACGCGACGTCGAGCAGCCCGCGCAGGCCCTCCCCGAAACCGCCGCCGCCCTCGTTGAGGACGACCAGGTTCTCGTCGAGCGCGGTCAGCAGCGTGGCCGTGCCGTCCCCGGCAACCGGAGCGGGATCGAGCGGCACCTCGCCGTCGTCGTCGACGAGCTCGAGTCGGATGTGGACGGTGTTGCCGAACGCGATGCCGCCCTCGCGGACCGCGCTCGTGAACGCCACCTCAATCGCGGGCAGCGTCCAGTCCTCGACCGGCAACCGACGTGCGGGCACGAAACCCGCCCCGCCGACCACGGCGCCATCAGCGGCGTCGTCAGCGACGCCGGGATCGGTCAGCTCGGGCCACGCAGCCGCATCGACGCGTTCCGGCGGTGGCACCTTGGCCGCCGCCAGGAGCCGCGACCACCAACCGGCCACGCCCTCGCCGCGGACCCAGTCGCGCAGCCCCGGCAGGACCCGGCCCCGCAGGTCGTCCAGGTCCACCAGCAGCAACGTCGAGGCGCTCCCCACGCCCCGAACGCTACGCCGGAACGGGGCCACCGGCCGGCCGGACACGGCGGACCGTCAGGTGATCGGAAGCAGCTCGAACACCGGGTGGCGGTGTGCCTCGGCCACGAACGCCGCGACCGGTGCGTCCCGGTCCGCGGCGAAGTACGGCCGGGTCGCGCTGGCGACCGCGACGTAGCGTTTGAGCACCGGCCCGGCCTCGGCCGGCGGGAGTTCACGGACGGTGTAGTCGCTGCGGTCGCGGCGGCGGGCCAGGCTTACCCGGCCGGCGGCGCGGGCGTTGTGCACCCACGACACCGCTCCGTAGGGTGCCACGAGCCAGCGGCGCTCGCCGTCCCGCACCACCGTCGCCGGGTGGGTCACGGCGCGGCCGGACCTACGGCCGGTCGTCGTCAGCATGTACGTGCTGGGTATCAGGCCGGCCCGGACGAACACGCCGATGACGGCGTCGCCGATCCTGCGGCCTCTGCCGCGGCGGAACTGCCGGGCCGGGCGGGGACGCTGCGGGTCGCTGGCCGCCGGGTCGCTCATTGCTCCAGCGTGTTCCGCCGACCCGGCGTGCGTCAACGCGGCGTGACGACATGGTGGGCGGTGACCGCCAAGACACCGCCCACCATGCCGGTCTTAGGAGTCCTGCGCCTTGCCCGTTGTCACGCGGGCGAGGATCAGGGCCACGAGGATGATCAGGCCGTACACCGCCTGGATCCACTGCGCCGAGACGCCGGCGAGGGTCAGGATGTTGGTGATCAGGCCGAGGACCAGCACGCCGCAGAGCGCGCCGAAGAGGGTGCCCTTGCCGCCGTCCATGCTGACGCCGCCGATGACGGCGGCGGCGAACACGGTGAAGATCATGCCGTCGCCCTGGCCGGCGGCGATGGAGCCGAGGCGGCCGGTCATCAGCAGGCCGGCGAAGGCGGCGAGGCCGCCGGCGATGATGAAGACGACCCACATGACGCGCTCGCTGCGGATGCCGGCGGCGCGGGCGGCGTCGACGTTGCCGCCGATGGCGTAGACGGCGCGCCCGTGGCGGAACCAGCCGAGCACCGCGATGCCGACGGCGAAGAGGAGGGTGCAGATCCAGATTGACAGGGGCAGGCCGAGCCACGTGGCGTTGCCGAGGTACAGCACCGACGGCGGCAGCTCGAACAGGCTCTGCCCGCCGGTGATGCCGATCTGCAGCCCCCGCAGCGTGATGAGCATGCCCAGCGTGACGATGAACGCCGACAGCCCGAAGCGCAGGATCAGCAGCGCGTTGAGCGCGCCGACGAGCAGGCCGACGAGCAGGATGAGCGGCACCGCCAGGGCGGACGGCCAGCCGGTGCCGAGGCCGTTGCTGGCGGCGGGGATGACCAGGGCGACGCCCAGCGCCGGTGCCAGGCCGACGGTCGACTCCAGCGACAGGTCGAAGCGGCCGCCGATCAGGATGACCGTCTCGGCGAGCACCAGCAGCGACAGCTCGGTCTGCTGCTGCAGCACGTTGGTGATGTTGGCGCTGGTCAGGAAGACCGGGTCGACGAGGGCGCCGACGACGAGCAGGACGAGGATCGCCGGGACGAGCGTGAGATCCCGCATCCTGGCCAGGCGGATCCGGGAGAGCCCGGCCTGGACTGTGGTCATTGCTGGACTCCTTCGACGGCGGCGACCACGTCGGTGTCGCTCCACCCGGCGGGCAGGGCCGCCACGACGCGGCCGTGGAACATGACGAGGACCCGGTCGCAGTGGCGCAGGTCGTCGAGCTCGTCGGAGATCATCAGCACTCCTGTGCCGGCGTCGGCGGCGGTACGCACCGCGCCGAGCAGTGACTCCTTGGAGCGCACGTCGACGCCGGCGGTCGGGTTGATCAGGACGAGGACCGACGGCGACGTGCTCAGGGCGCGGGCGAGCACGACCTTCTGCGCGTTGCCGCCGGACAGGCTGTTCACCGGCGCCGACGGCCCTGACGTGTGGATGTCGTACCGGTCGATGAACGTGCGGGCGGTCGCCTCGAGCCGCCGCGGGGCGACGAAACCCAGCGGACCGAACGACGCGGCGATCGGCAGCGTGGCGTTCTCGGCCACCGAAAGTAGCGGAATCAGCCCTTCCCGGTGCCGGTCCTGCGGCACCAGGCCGATCCCGGCGGCGAGCGCGGCCGGCACGCTACCCGCGGTGACGGGTGACCCGCCGGCGGTGACGGTGCCCGCGGTGGCGCGCCGCAGCCCGCCGACGGTTTCGGCGAGGGCGACCTTGCCGCTGCTGCCGGAGCCGGTGACCCCGACGATCTCACCGGCGCGCACGTCGACATCGATCGAGGTGTACGACCCGCGCAACGTCAACCCCGCCAGCCGCAACGCGACCGGGGCGTCGGGCGGCACTGGTGGACGGGCCTCGACCGTGGTCAGCCCGACCGCCTCGCCTGTCATCGCGGCGACCAGTGCGTCGTGGTCGACGTCGGCGACGGGCGCCGTCAGCACGTGCCGCGCGTCCCGCAGCACGGTCACGGTGTCGCAGACGGCGTACACCTCCTGCAGGTGGTGGGAGATGAACAGCATGGTCACCCCGGTCGCGGACAACGCCCGCAGCCGGCCGAAGAGCCGTTCGATCGCGGTCGCGTCGAGCCGGGCGGTCGGCTCGTCGAGGATGATGAACCGGGCGCCCTGCGACAGGGCCCGGGCGATCTCGACCAGCTGCCGCTGCTCGACGCCGAGGTCACCGGCGCGGGCGGCCGGGTCGACGTCGACGGCGTAGTCGTCCAGCAGTTTCACCGCCCGCCGGCGCAGCGCGCCCCAGCGCACCAGGTCGCCCTGGCGGTTGAGGAACAGGTTCTCCGCCACCGACAGGTCCGGGATGATC
The DNA here is from genome assembly GCF_040676755.1 of Dactylosporangium sp. NPDC049525. Lineage (NCBI taxonomy): Bacteria > Bacillati > Actinomycetota > Actinomycetes > Micromonosporales > Micromonosporaceae > Dactylosporangium > Dactylosporangium sp. NPDC049525. The sequence goes on from NZ_JBFAPO010000103.1 coordinate 4,308, forward strand.
GTGGAGCGCTGGAAGACACAGGCGACGCGGCGCCGCCACGCGGCCCGGTCCGACACCGGCGGGGCCGGCTGACCGTCGAAGGCGATCGCGCCGCCGTCAGGACTCTGCAGCCCGGTGAGCAGCGACACGAGCGTCGACTTGCCGGCGCCGTTGCGGCCCACGAGGGCGTGGGTGCTGCCGGGCGCGATCGTCAGCGAAACGTCGTGCAGCGCCGTGGTGGCGCCGAAGCGCTTGCTCGTGTGGACGGCCTCCACCGCCGGAACGGTGGAGGCGCCGGTTGCGTCGGTCATCACTTGCCGATCTGGTTGCCCCACAACGCCGAGTCGTCGACGTTGTCCTTGGTGACGAGCGGGGCGGGCAGCTGGTCCTCCAGCAGTCCCGCGCGGACCTGGACGATGGTGCTGTCGTGGTCGGTCTTGCCGGGCTGGAACGTCTTGCCGTCCACAGCGGCCTTCGCGTAGAACAGCGCGTACTTCGCGTACAGGTCGGCGGGCTGCGACACGGTCGCGTCGATCTCGCCCTTGCGGATCGCCTCGAACTCCTGCGGGATGCCGTCGTTGGAGACGATGAAGACGTGCTTCGGGTCGGTCGGCGGGACCAGCAGGTTCTTGGTGCGCAGCAGCTGCAGCGTCGGGGCCAGGAACACGCCGCCGGCCTGCATGTAGATGCCGTTGATGTCGGGGTGCTGGGCGAGGCGGGTCTGCAGCGCGGCGGACGCCTTCGCGCCCTCCCATTCGGTCGGCTCGGCGAAGACCGTGATGCCGGGGAACTTGCTCTGCATGCACTCGGCGAACGCCTCGGAGCGGTCCCGGCCGTTGACGCTGGACAGCGACCCCTGGAACTCGATCACCTTGCCCTTGCCGTTGAGCTTGGCGCCGAGGAACTCGCACGCCTTCTGCCCGTACGCACGGTTGTCGGCGCGCACCACCATGTAGACGTTGCCCTTGTCGGGGCGGGTGTCGACGGTGACGACCGGGATCTTCTTCTGCTCCAGCTGGGTCAGGGTGGTCGCGATCGCGCCGGTGTCCTGCGGCGCCATCACGATCGCCTTGGCGCCCTGGCTGGTGAGCGCCTGGGTGTTCGCGACGAGCTTGGCGATGTCGTTCTGCGAGTTCGTCGGCGTCATCAGGTTGATGCCGCTGTCCTTGGCGAACTGCGGGATGTACTTGGCGTAGGAGTTCCAGAAGTCGGAGTCGGCGCGGGGCAGGTCGACGGCGATCGGCGCGCCCTTCGCGTCGCCGGAGGCTCCGTCCTTCGGCGACGTGGACGAGTCGCAGGCGGCGAGGGACACGACCAGGGCGGTCGCCAGCAGGACCGGTCGTAGCTGTTTCATGGCGGGATCCTCAGGGGGTGTGGGAGTTCCAGATGGGGCCGTCTGGAAACGCGTAGCGGGCCCGGCTCTCGGCCCGCATGGTGGAGCTGAACCCTGGTGCGAGCGGCGCCAGGTAGTGCCCCCGGTGCATGCGCACCGGGTCGGTGAAGTGTTCGTGCAGGTGGTCCACGTACTCGATGGCCCGGTGGTGCATCGACCGGGACACCGCCACATAGTCGAACATCGACAGGTGCTGCACGAGCTCGCACAGGCCGACCCCGCCCGCGTGCGGGCAGACCGGGATGCCGAACTTCGCGGCGAGCAGCAGGATCGCGACATTCTCGTTGACCCCGGCGACGCGGGCGGCGTCGACCTGGACGAACGAGACCGCGCCGAGCTGCAGCAGCTGCTTGAACATGATCCGATTCTGAACGTGTTCGCCGGTGGCGACGGGGATCGGCGCGATCCGCCGGGCGATTTCTGCGTGTCCGACCAGGTCGTCGGGGGACGTGGGCTCCTCGACCCACCACGGGTCGAACGGCGCCAGGGCGTTGACCCAGTCGACGGCGGCGCCGACGTCCCAGCGCTGGTTGGCGTCGACCGCGATCCGCACCCCGGGCCCGCAGACCTCCCGGGCGATCCGCATGCGGCGCAGGTCGTCGCCGAGGTTCGCGCCGACCTTGAGCTTGATCTGCGTGAACCCGTCGTCGAGCGCCTCCTGGCAGAGCCGGGCGAGCTTGGCGTCGTCGTAGCCGAGCCAGCCGGGCGACGTGGCGTACGCCGGATAGCCGCCGGCGAGCAGCGTCTGGATCCGCTCCTCCCGGCCGTCCTCACCGTCGCGGAGCAGCCGCAGGGCCTCCTGCGGTGTCAGGGCGTCGCTGAGATACCGGAAGTCGACGAGGTCGACGAGCTCCTCCGGGGACATCGCCGACAGCAGCTGCCACAGCGGCAGGCCGGCCCGTTTCGCCTTGAGGTCCCACAGCGCGTTGACCACCGCGGAGATCGCCATGTGCATGACGCCCTTCTCCGGGCCGAGCCAGCGCAGCTGCGAGTCGTAGACGAGCTCGCGGTAGAGCCCGCCGAGATCGTCGAGGACCTCTTTGACCAGACGTCCGACGAGGTACGGGCGCAGCGCCCGGATCGCGGCGGTCTGCACGTCGTTGCCGCGGCCGATCGTGAACGCGAACCCGTGCCCCTCCCCGTCGGTGCTGTCGTCGTCCCCGCCCTCGATGGCGTCCGTCCGCAGGACCACGTAAGCGGCCGAATAGTCTGGGTCGGCGTTCATCGCGTCGGAGCCGTCGAGATCCCGCGAGGTTGGGAACCGTACGTCATAGGTGTCCAGCGACACGAATCGGTCGGTCATTGCCCCTCCCCCGTTTGAGTGACGCCGCGCATGAATACATCCGATGTCTAGCAGGCGTCGGCCATGATCGGCAAGGGGTAAAATCTTGGAGCCTGCCGCTTTTGTTCGATAGAAAAGAAGTTCGGCAACCTTCTTGACGAAGTGACACCTCCGATGTTCACTCGGTGTCGAGGGTTGTCCATGGTTCGATGAGCGGACCCACCGCTCGAAGACCTGCGGACGACACCCTGCAGAGCGACGCCGACGCCGAGCAGGGTAGGTACTGGTCCTGGAGGGGCCCCTCCAGGACCGGTACTGTGCTGTCCTCACGCCGCCTGCGCACCGCGCGGCGGCTTTTGCGCGTGCGTGCCACCATCGCTGTTATGGCACCCGGTCTGGTGTACAGCGGGATCATGACAGTCCGTTCGGGCGAGCTGGCTCGGGTGGGCCGCTGCACGCGATGCGGCACCTGGTGGCTGTGGCTGCCGTGGCCCGGCGCGGAGGCCGTCCGGGACGACGGCGGCTGCCCGGAATGCCTCCCCGGCGAAGACCATCCGGGTTCCGACCCCGGTGACCGTCTCCCGGGGCAAGGACCGGAGGCGCGATCGCCTGACCCGGACCCGGCCGGCGCGCCCCCGGCGCCCGCCGCCCCGCCCGCCGTCTCCCCGCCTCCGCCCGCCATCTCCCCGGAGCCGTCGTCGCCCCCGGAGCCGACGTCGTCGCTCCCGGAGCCGCTGATAGGAGCGGGCACCCAAGTCCTCGGCCGGGACCGCGACACGGCCTCAGGTGGCACGGACCCGGCGCCGCAGCCGGCGATCAGGATCGTGTATCCGCCCGAAGAGTCCCGGTCCGCGCCCAACAGCCTGAGCGTCAAACTGCGCGTCGTCGAGCACGAGTCCCGCGAGCTCCCGAAGCTTGCCGAGTTCATCGAGCGCGTCGAGAGCGAGGCACCTGCCCCTGCCGCGGTCGCGCTGGCCGCGCCGTCGTCGGAGCACCTTGAGGCCCTGCAGCGGAAACTCGTAGAGGCAGGCGCGTACCCCGATCCGGCGCCGGAGCCCTCCGCCTGGGGCCGGTGGGGCTGCGAGGTGCTGGCACAGATCGCCGACATCCTCGACGCCGCCCGGTCGTGGGTCGCGCGGGCCGCGGGGCGGACGGTGGAGATCATCCTTGGCGGGACAGGCGAACCCGGCCGGATCGTGCGGCTCATCGGCCGCTTCGTCGAGCAGACGGTGAAGGCAGGTCTGAAGCCGGTCAGCAACGTGGCCAACGCCTTGCGGGTGGCCGGCGTCGTGCTGTGCGCGGTGGACGGTGTCGATCTGACCGAGTGCAGGTGCGGGCGTGGCCTCTTCGACAGCATTCGACACCAGGCAGTCGTGGGCGACCTCGCCGCGTTGATCAATGAAATCCTCGATATCGACGCGTCGTCTTCGGACCAGGCCGTGGCCGACCGGCGCCGCACCGGCATCGTCATCGAGGTCGTCCGCGACTACATGCACGACTGGTTCTACGGACGGGCCCGCATCCCCGAGCCGAACGTCCCGCCGCCGCACCACGCCCCGCCAGGGCGGCAGGACGCCCAGTCCGGCCGGGCGCGCGCCGACGAGCCGTTCGTCGCGCCGACGGCGCCGCCCCGGACCGCACCCGGACCGCGTCACGCCGCGTCCGGTGAGGCGACCCATGGCGGGCCGTACCCGCACCCCGCCACGGCTCCTCCCGGGCCTGCCACCCGGGCGACCGGACCGCAGCCGCGGCCATCGAACGTCAGGCCCGGCGCTGCGCACGTCGCCGAGCCGGCAGCGACACCAGCAGCGGCAGCGACGCAGCCACCGGCAGCGACAACGCCGCAGCCAGCGGCAGCGGCAGCGGCGCAGGCACCCACGGCGCACCCGACCTCGCACAGGGCGCCTACGCCTGAAGCGCGGCCGTCGATGCACCGCGGGATTCCGACCGCCGGGCATGCTCCGGTCCGGCCGACTGAGACCCGGTCGGAGTCGGCACCACCGCCACCGCCAGGCGCGACGCAGCGGCCCGTCGACCGGGTAGCCGGTGAGGCGCTACCGCCGTCGCAGCCCGTGACTCCGGCGCAGCCGGCCGTCGACCGGACATCCGATCCGGGGCAGCTGCCCGCGCCACCGACATGCCCGACCGGGCAGGTCCCCGGCCGCGTGCCGCCGGTGGGGCCGCCCACGCTCACGCCGTTGCCGCCGCCCACGCTCACGCCGATGCCGCCGGACGAACGGGACAGCTGGGTGCACTGGTTGACGGCGAACAGCGCGCCGTCGGTGCCGGACCACGCCATCGCGCCCCCGCCGGTAGACGTCCAGCCAGACCCCGCGGACCACACCGGACTGGGGCCGGTGCCGCAGCCCGCGCCCGAGCGTTCGCAGCCGCGAACCACCCAGCCGCCGCAGCTGCCGCAGCCCGGCGGAGGCGCCTTCGACCGCTGACGAAGCGGAACGTCCGTGCCGTCAGGTGGTCGGGCGGCGCATGACGGCGTAGAAGTTGTCCCTGGCCAGGATGTTGACCAGCGTCCACTCCTGGTCCTCGAGCGCTTCGATCGCGGCGAGCAGGCGTGGCATCGCCTGCCGGGATGCGCTGAAACCCGTGTCGGCTTGGATCATCAGGTACCGATGCGGATAGTCGTCGAGGTCCACGGTGCCGTCGAGGACATCCGCAGAGGACACGAGTCGCTGCTCGAACGGGTCTTCCCCACGCCGCATGGACGCCAGGCTACAGGCCGGACGTGCCGAGGGTCAGCGCCCGCAAAAAAGCAATCGATACCATCCAACCCTTCACAGTGCTCGGTGCCTTAGAACTGTGAAGGGTCAGCGGTTCGACGGTGTGGGGGCGGCAATGGCGGGGGCATCGACGAGCGAGTCGATCATCGAGTCGGCAGCTGGACGGGGGCCGGGCGGCCGGCGCGGGACACTGGCAGCGGCGGTCGTGCTGATCGTCGCCGCCGTGGTGGGGATCGTCGTGTGGCGGTCCCGGGGCGCGGAGCAGCCCGGCGCGCCGGCGTCGTCGCCCGAACCGCGGGCATCGGAGCTGTACGCGGCCGACGGCACGACCCTGATCGCGCGGTTCGACACCACCAGACCCCGCGAGAGCTGCCTGCGGGTGCCAGTCAACGACTGGGGCTACTTCTGCGACTACTTCATCACGTGGTGGCAGGCGCAGCCCACCTTCGGGGCCGACGCCGCGCAGCGACTCGATCGCCTGCGCCACGGTGGGTACCGCATCGACGGTTCGCTCGACCCGCGGCTGCAGGCCGGTGCGAAGCTACGGGTGGACGCGCTCCTGCCGGTCACCGACCCGAAGGTGTTCTCCCTGGCCGCGATCGAACCCGGCACCGGCCTGGTCAGGACGATGGCCGTGAACCGCAACTTCCGCCGCCCGCCGCCGCCGGCCAGCCCGGCCGGTCAGGACCAGCCCGAGTGGCGGCCCGCCGGACCGGACCTGATGGACCCGCTCGTCTCCGGCGACGCGGACATGCCCGGCACGGCGGCCGGCGCGCCCTTCATGATGTTCACGCTGGCCGCGGCGCTGGACAGCGGCCTCACGCTGGACCACGCGATCGACACGAAGCGGGTCTACCAGTCGAACTACCGGATCGCCCCGCAGAGCCCGGCGGCCTGCAACGGCGGGCACTGGTGCCCCGCCAACACCGGCGACCCGGCGTACCTGTCGGGCCGCCGCACCATGTGGGACGCGTTCGGCCACTCGGTGGTGACCTACTTCGTGGCGCTGCAGGAGCGGATCGGCGCGGACAAGGCGATCGCCATGGCCAAGCGCCTGGGCATCGTCTTCCGCAGCAAGGAGGACCAGATGCTCAGCGAGCCGGCGGCGCACGCGTCGTGGGGCGCGTTCACCCTCGGCGTCTCGGCGACGACCGCCCTGGACCTGGCCAACGCGTATGCGACCCTCGCCGCCGACGGCACCCGCTGCGACCCGCTCCCGGTCGCCCGGCTCGCCGACGGCGCCGGCCGTCCGGTCGCGGGTGTCGGGCCGCACTGCGAGTCGGTCCTGCGCCCCGAGGTGGCCCGAGCCGCGATCGACGCCGGCCGCTGCCCCCTCGGTGACCGCTCCGCGTTCGGCGACCGCTGCGGCGCCGGCAGCGTCGCGACGACGGTCGTGCGCGACACCGTGGGCCGCCCGGTTGCCGGCCAGTTCGGCCTGACCGGCAACCGCGGCACGTTCTCCCTGGTGGTCGCCGCCCCTCAGCTGGCCACCGCGGGCATGGTCGCGTCCGCGCCCATGGTGGGCGGCGGCTCGGTCCAGTTGGACGCCGGCCTGACGGCGGGCGCCATCGGGGTGATCGCCGGGGTCGAGCGCGACGGCCTGGCCCCGCTGCCCGTTCGCGAGTTCACGGCCCCACCGCGGGAGCTCGCCATCGCCCCCTGACAGCCCGCCCGCAAGCCGATCCGGTCAGGGCATCACCAGGTCGAACTTCTCCCACTGGCCGATGGCGGCACGGTTGGCGATGAGGGGTGCCGCACCCGCGTTGTCCGCGCAGACGTAGCGGGCGTTGACGTTCGCCCGCAGGCTGAACGAGCCGTCGCCGTTGTTCAGCAGCTGGAAGCTCTCCCACGCGCCGGCGCTGGTGCGGTTGGCGACGAGCGGCGCGGCGCCCGCGTTCTCCGCGCAGACCAGCAGCCCGTTGGCCGCCGCGCGCAGGGCGATCGCGCCGCCGGCGAGCGGCACCTGTTCGAAGCGTTCCGCGGTACCCCACGACGTGGCGCTCGCAACGAGCGTGCCGGTCGCGGCGCTGACGAACCGGCCGTTGGCGCGGGCGCGCAGGCCCAGACCGGACCCGGGCGGCGTCGGCACGAACCGGTCGACCCAGTACTTGGTACGGGTCAGGTACGCCGTCTCCGCCGCGGTGCCGGTCAGGCCGTAGGCGCCGGAGTACGTGAGGTAGCCGAAGCCGACCGGCGGGTTCGACGACGCGGGTTCGATCGAGGAGCCCTCGTGCCACTCGTTGAACGACGTGATCGACACCCACGACGGCAGGCCGCCCTGGGTGAGGGCGTTGTTCCAGGCCCGGTCGTAGGCGGCGCCGTTGTCGCGGCCGAGCGTCGGGGTCGTGTTGCCCGGCACGGCCCGGTCGTCGATGTAGCCGGGCGCGACCGACGGCGCCCAGACCAGCCCCTGCGCGCGGCAGTAGGCGTTGGCGTTCGCCCAGCCGGGCGCGGTGGCCGCGGCGATGCCGTCGTAGGTGTACATGCCGCCGAAGTGCGCGACCTTGCTGGTGTCCGTCGTCTGCGCGAGGACGATCGAGGTGGAGCGGACCTGGTCCAGCGCGGTCCAGTCGGTGATCCGCAGGCTCTCGAAGACGTAGTACGCGCCCCGGTTGCCGTGCTGCGCGTCGCGGTAGAAGGCGGCGTGCGAGCCGTACCGGCCGATGATGTAGTTGATGTCGGCGACGGTGGAGGCGGCGGTCCGGCCGGTGTAGGGCTCCAGGTGCCACGCGACCTTGAGCCCGTGCCGGGCGGCGGCGTCGAGAATCCCCGGGACCAGGCCGTCCTCGTAGGAGCCCTGACCCCACCAGCTGGTCACGACGACGCCGACGCCGGCCTGGGCGATCCACGCCATGTGCTGCTCCAGCACGCCGGCGTCACCGGAGTTGTACGCGCCCCGGACCGGGTAGTAGTTGGCGCCCAGATCCTGCGGCGGGGTGTGCCCGCCCTGGTCCCAGTGCCGATAGGTGCCGTACCACGGGTAGTAGAAGACGTGGACGTTGCCGGCGGGCCCGGCGGCGGCGGACGCGTCGCGCAGGGCGAGCGGAAGCACGGCGAGGCCGAGCGCCGTGGCGGAGGCGCCCAGCAGTCCACGCCGGGTGAGGCGGGTGACATGCATGCAGTTGTGTCCCTTCGGTGACGCCGGGTGGGGCTGGCGGGCCCCACCCGGCGGGATACCTACGACGTACCTAGGACGTGGCGAGGTTGAACTTCTCCCACGGCCCGATCGCGTCACGGTTGGCGATGAGGGCGGCGGCGCCCCCGTTCTCCGCGACGACGTACTTGTTGTTGACGGTCGCCTGGAGGCTGACCGTGCCGTCCGAGTTGCGGATCAGCTTGAACGTCTCCCACGCGCCCACTGCCGCGCGGTTGGCGACGAGCGGGTTGGCGCCGGCGTTCTCCGCGCACACGAACTGGCCGTTGACCTTGGCTTTCAGGGCGACGTTGCCGTTGCCGAGGTCCACGATGTCGAACTGCTCCGAGACGCTGACGGTCGTCGCGTTCGCGATCAGCGGCCCGGACGCGGCGCTCACGTAACGGCTGTTGACCTGCGCCATGAGCGTGGATCCGCCGGCCGGCGGGGTGCCGCCGGTGATGATCCGCAGCGCGTCGATCATGCCGACCGAGGTCGTCTTGTTCACGATGCGGATGGTGTGGCTGCCGTTGGTCAGGCCGGTCTTGCTGTACACCACCTGCTGTGCCTGGCGGGCACCGGAGACGTTGAGGTTCACGTTCGCCTGGAAGACGTTGTCGATGTACACGTCGACGTTGCCCATGTCGCTGAAGCGTTCCGACAGCAGTTCCACCCCGGTGCCGGTGAAGGTGTAGCTGGCGGCGGCGTTGACGGTGTTGGAGTGGTGCGTGTCGTCGTTGTAGTCGCCGTAGCCGCGGCCGGTGGTGTGGTACCAGTTCGCGTCGTAGGTCAGCGAGGTGTCGTTGACCAGGCCCGGCGTGCCCGGCCCGCCGGTGCCGAGGGTGGACGCGGTGCCGGACAGCGACTTCACGCCGTTGTTCGCCGTCCCCGACAGCGACGTCGAGGTGTACGCCGTCAGCGGCTTGGCGGTCCGCTCGACGATGTAGACGGTGTTGGCCGCGGTGGCGAACGTGACCTCGCCGGCGGTGGTGGTCGTGAGCGTCACGTTGTCCGAGGCGCGGACGACCCGGATCTCGGCGGTGCCCCACGGGTTCACGACCCGGGCCTGCTTGCCGTAGAGGCTCTTGATGCCGACGTACTTGGTCTCGTTGCCCTCCCGCTCCGAGCTGACCTGGAAGCCGTCCTTGGCCAGGAGCGTGAACTTGCCGACGAAGTTGGTGTCGTTCGGCGCGGCCGGGAACACCCGGATCTTGTCGTTGTAGGACTGCAGCAGCGTCTCGTTCATCGCCGCGAGGTGCACGCCGAGGTACTCGAAGACGCCGTTGGTGTTGTTGGTCATGCCGTTGGGGTAGTTCTGGTAGCGCTGCAGCATGAGCTTCATGCCCTGCAGCGCCTGGTCGCCGAGGCCGAGGCGGGCGGCCTGGACGGCGTCGTTGGCCCACACGTTGCTGTATGGGTTGGGCCGGGAGTTCCAGCTGTTGAGCGCGGTGGAGTAGTCGGGCGCGCCGATGCCGGTCAGGTCGTAGGGCCAGATCAGCTCGGACGTGACGTTCTCACCGTTGCGCTGCTGCGCGGGCGCCGGCGGGTCGTGCGGCAGCCACGCGCCGTTGCTGGTCTTGTACGGCTCGATGCGGTCCAGCACGTTCTGCCACCCGGCGCGCAGGCCCGCGTCGAGGCCGAGCTGGTTGCTGACCGCGATCGTGAGCGGGAACAGCAGCCGCACTGCGGCCAGGTCCGTGATGGCGTTCTTGACGTCCCAGTACGTCTCGTGCGCGTTCGACGTGGCCATGTAGTAGCGGCCGGTGCCGGCGTCGTAGCTGAGCTTGGACTGGTAGAACTTCACCGCCTCGCGCATGTACGGGTACGCGGTGTTCTGCAGGTACGCGGTGTCGTTCGTGTACCGGTACTGCAGGTACATGTTGTAGGCGGCCTCGGTGCCGGTGGAGTAGATGTCGTTGACGAAGTCGCTGCCGACGGTGCCGCGGGCGTTGCCGTCCCAGCCCATCGTCTCCGGCACCCACAATCCGTCGATGCCGTATCTGGTCTGCGTGTAGGACTTCAACGCGGCGAGATTGCGGCTGTACAGCCGGTTCTCGGTGGCGAACAGGTCGGCGTGGTTCGAGGCCAGGAACGAGTTGTACACGTCACGCTGGTTCCAGAACCAGTAGCCGTTGCTCCACTTGGTGCGGTCCTCGGTCGCCCGGAACACGCCGTTGATGAAGTGGAACGGGTAGTTGCCGTAACCCCCGGCCGCGATCATGTACGTCGACAGGTAGTACACGTTCTCCAGGTAGTCGCCGGTACCGGCGGCGCCGGAGTACTGCACGAAACTCTTCGCCCAGAACGCGTGCCACCAGTTGCGGTAGTTGTTGAGGTTGGTGAGGTACCCGGTGCTCTTCGCCGCCGAGAGCTGGTTGCGGGCCTGGGTCACGGAGTTGGCGCCGGGGGAGTTGACCCGGCTCGCCGCGGTGAACCAGATCGTGTAGCTGCCGGTCGGCGTGATGTTGAGCCGCACCCGGGTGCCGTTGACGACCTGCGTGGTGTAGGCGGCACCCTCGACCGTCGCGGCGAAGGTGTAGCCGAAGCCGTTCGGGTCGTTCTGACCGCGGCTGAACCCGGCGGCGGTCGCGTCCGCGAACGTGCTCACCTGCTTCCAGGTGTCCAGGTTGGGCACGTCGGCGCTGTTGGTGACCGAGTTCGGGTCCCACATGCTCAGGTCGAGCGTGGTCGTGCCGAGGCCGGTGCGGTCGTCCTCGACGTGCACGCCCATGACCTCGGAGCCGGGCACGCCCATGACGGTGACGCTGCGGCCGGAGGTGTACCGGGTGGTCAGGGTCCCGTCGTACAGCGACAGCCGCTGCTGGTAGCTGTTCGCGCCGGTGTCCAGGCCGGGACTGGTGTTGAGGTTCACCAGACCCGCCGCGAACGCCGACTGCTGCGACAGGTCGACGCCGGAGACCTGCATCGTGAGCCCGTTGGCGTTCCAGACCATCGCACCGGTCTTGCCGTTGCCGACGGTGAGCCCGTGCAGCGGGTTGGTCTGCGGGCTGTTGTAGACGATGTCGTGCTTGCCCATGTACCCGGCGTAGTTCACGTCGAGTGCGCCGGTGCCGGGGTTGAACGCTTCGTCGGTGGTCGACGCGGTCGCGTTCTGGCCGTGGATCAGGGTGACAAACGTGCCCAACACGACGGTGGCGGCCGCCAGGAGGGCGAGTCGGCGGGGCTTGCCCACAGAAACTCTCCTTCGCATCTGGGAGCAGGAGCCTCGCGCCGTCGAGCCCCTCTCATGTGACAAGCAGTCAACATTGGACGTCTTCCTTCGTCAATGCCTGCATCGCCCCGACTTCGTCCGAGAGTATCCGTGATCATGCCGATGCCGCTGGCGGATACATGGGATGTATCCGCCAGCGGCGGGAAGATCTCAGTCGGCCATCGCGGCGCCGGTCTCCAGCAGCGTCTTGAGGTCGCTGAGGATCCACGGCCAGCCGCCGCCGGCGCCCATCTCTTCCAGGTCACCGGCGAGCATCTCGGCCAGGCCGGCCTCGTCGCCGATCTCGTGCGTCACGGTCAGTGACGTGACGCCGTCCTTGCCTTCCTTCAGCTGATACGTGAGGCGGGTGAAGCCCTCCGGGATGTTGGTGGGGTCCATCAGCATCCGCCACGTCTGCACCAGGCGGAACGGCGCGTCGACCTCGACGATCTCGCCGTCGACCCCGAGCTCCGGGGCGCCGGCGGCGATCATGCCCTCGTTCGACATGCCCCGGAACTCGCCGCCGGGGCGCAGGTCCATGTGGTTGGCGCCGCGGTACCCGTACCGCGAGGTCCACTCCGGGGTGGTGATCGCGTCCCAGATCTTCTGCGGGGTGGCCCTGATGTAGACCTTGTACACCTGCGTGCTGCTCATGACTCGTGCTCCTCGAGTTCGGCTTTGAGGTCCAGCAGTGCTGTGACGTGGTGTTCCGTGTACTTGTCGATCCACCGGTCGTGGACCTGGCGGATCGGGATCGGGTTGAGGAAGTGCAACTTCTCCCGCCCGGCCCGCCGGGTCACGACGAGGTCAGCCTCTTCGAGCACTTTGAGGTGCTTCATGACGCCGAAGCGGGACATCTCCAACTCCGACTCGAGCTCCGTGAGCGTGCGGCCGTCACGCGCGAAGAGCAGGTCGAGCAGGAACCGGCGGGTGGGATCGGCGAGGGCCTTGAACACTCGGTCGTCGTCATCCACTACTCGAAGTTATGTGACCAATAGGTCACATGTCAAGCCCCCGGTGGCGGGGTGTGGCGCATTGGGCAGGGCAGCCCCTTGTGAAGGGCATGGGCGCAACGGCTATGGTGCGTTCCGCGGCCGTGCACGGCCGTGTCGACAAACCGGGCCAACGCTGTCCCACCGTGTTCCGAATGCGCCGCCAGGCAAACGGTGGAGGTCAGCTGTGCCAGACCCGACTGGGTTCATGAAGTACGGTCGTCAACTGCCGCTGCTGCGGCCGGTGCCGGAGCGAGTCGCCGACTGGCGCGACGTCTACCAGCGCGCCGACGGCCAGCTGATCCATGAGCAGGCCAGCCGGTGCATGAACTGCGGCGTTCCGTACTGCCACAACGGCTGCCCGCTGGGCAACCTGATCCCGGACTGGAACGACCTGGTGCGCACCGGCGACTGGGACCGCGCCGCCGACACGCTGCACGCGACGAACAACTTCCCCGAGTTCACCGGCCGGCTCTGCCCGGCGCCGTGCGAGGCCGCCTGCGTCCTCGGCATCGGGGACGACCCGGTCACGATCAAGCAGGTCGAGGTCGAGATCATCAACCGCGCCACCGACGACGGGCCGCTGCGGCCGTTCCCGTCGGTCGCGCCGTCGGGCCGCACGGTGGCCGTGGTCGGCTCCGGCCCGGCCGGCCTGGCCGCGGCGCAGCAGCTGGCCCGCGCCGGCCACGCGACCACGGTCTACGAGCGCAGCGACGCCCCCGGCGGCCTGCTGCGCTACGGCATCCCGGACTTCAAGTTCGAGAAGCACCACATCGACGCGCGACTGGCCCAGATGGAGGCGGAGGGCGTGACCTTCGTCACCAACTGCGCCGTGGGCGTGGACGTCTCCCTCGCCGAGCTGCGCCAGCGGCACGACGCCGTCGTGCTGGCCTGCGGCGCGCTCGACGCCCGCGACGTGCCCGACACCCCGGGACGCGACCTCACCGGCATCCATCAGGCGATGGTGTACCTGGAGGGCTCCAACAAGGTCGTCGCCGGGAAGCTGGACGCCCCGCCGATCTCCGCCGCGGGCAAGCACGTCATCGTCGTCGGCGGCGGTGACACGGCCGCGGACTGCCTCGGCACCGCGCACCGCCAGGGCGCGGTGAGCGTGCAGCTCGTCGAGGTCGTCCCGCTGCCGCCGCCGCAGCGCGACGCCAGCCGCAACCCGTGGCCGACCTGGCCGATCATGCTGCGCACCGCCTCCGCCCACGAGGAGGGCGGGCAGCGCAACTACGGCTGCACGATCCGCCGCTTCATCGGCGACGACGACGGGCAGCTGCGGGCGGTCGAGCTCGTCGACGTCGTGCTCGGCCCGGGGTTCACGCTGACCGAGGTCGAAGGCACGATCCGGGAGATCCCCGCGGACCTGGCGTTCCTGGCGATCGGCTTCGCCGGCACGCAGCCCGGCCCGCACCTGGAGCAGATCGAGCTGACCCGCAACCGGCGCGGCACGATCGACACCGACAAGGAGTGGCAGACCTCCGTCCCGGGCGTCTTCGTGGCCGGCGACGCCCGTCGCGGCCCGTCGCTGATCGTCTGGGCGATCGCGGAAGGCCGCTCCGCGGCCGCGGCGGTCCACCAGTACCTGGGCGGCGGCGGCCGGCTGCCGGCCCCGATCACCCCGGCGTCGGTGCCGCTGAGCTGAAGCCGTCGTGAGGGCCTCAGTCCATGCTGAGGCCCCGGGCGGCGATCGCGGCCTGCACCCGGCTGCGCAGGCCGAGTTTCGCCAGGACCCGGCTCACGTGCGTCTTCGTGGTCGCCTCGGCGATGCCGAGCCGGGTGGCGATCTCGGCGTTGGACAGCCCGTCGGCGAGGCAGCGCAGCACGTCCCGCTCACGCTCCGTGAGGCCGTCGAGGTCGACCGGCGGGGCCGGCGGGCCCGCGAACGTGGCGATGACCCGCCGGGTCACGGCGGGCGCCATCACCCCGTCGCCCCGGGCCACCGCCCGCACCGCGGCGAGGAGGTCGGCGGCCTCGGCGTCCTTGAGCAGGAACCCGGCGGCGCCGGCCCGCAGCGCCCCGAAGACGTACTCGTCCAGGTCGAACGTGGTCAGGATCAGCACGCCCGGCACGCCCAGCGCGACGAGCTCCCGGGTCGCGGCGATGCCGTCCAGGCGCGGCATCCGCACGTCGAGCACCACGACGTCGGGCCGCAGGTCGCGGGCGAGCTCGATGGCCTGGACACCGTCGGACGCCTCGCCGACCACCTCGAGGTCGGGTGCCGAGCCGAGGATGAGCACGAGGCCGGCCCGCACCGCACCCTGGTCGTCGGCGACCAGCACCCGCACGGTCACGCCAGGACCTCGCGGGGGAGCCGCGCGGCGACCAGCCATCCACCGTCGCGCGGGCCGGCGTCCAGGGAGCCGCCGAGCAGCTCGGCCCGCTCCCGCATGCCGATCACCCCGGCGCCGGCGCCGTCGGCCCGCGGCGGCTTCCCGGCCAGCGGCGAGGCGACCGTGATGTCCACTGTGGACGGCTGGTAGGCGACCTCGACCGTGACCCGGCCGCCGTCGCCGTGTTTGAGGGCGTTGGTGAGCGACTCCTGCACGATGCGGTACGCCGCCAGGTCCACCGAGGTGGGCAGGTCCGCGGGCGTACCCCGTACCGACACCGCCACCGCGAGGCCAGAACGCCTGGCGCGGCCCGCGAGATCGTCGAGGTCGGCCAGCCCCGCGGTGACGTCCTCCCCGGCGGACCCGCCCGCGGGGTCGCGGAGGAACCCGACGAGCTGGCGCATCTCGGCCAGGCCGCGGACGCTGTTCTCGCGGATGACCCGCAGCGCGTCGCGGGTTCCGTCGGGCCCGAGGTCGGTGCTGAGCGCCGCGGTCGCATGGATGGCCACCGCGCTGAGATGGTTGGCGACGACGTCGTGCAGCTCCCGGGCCATCCGGGCCCGCTCGGTGGCGACGGCGTTGGCCCGGTCCAGCTCGGTGAGGCGCACCAGCTGCCGTGCCACCTGCGCCTGCTCCCGGTGGTGCCGCACGTGCGCGCCGGTCAGCACCGGCACCACGGTGACCAGCGCGAGCAGGATGGCCAGGCCGAGCGCCTTGATGTCGCGGAACACGACCAGCGCCACCACCGCCGTCACGACCGAGCCGACGACGGAGCAGGTGAGCAGCGCCCGGACCAGGGCCTGCCGGCCGTGCACGCAGGCGTCGTAGAGCACCTGCGTGTAGACCAGCGGCGTGGCCAGCGACGGCCCGACGACCACGTCGGCGGTGACCGCGGCGGTGCCGATCAGCACCGAGGCGAGGGGAGCGGTGCGCCGCAGCAGCAGCGCCGCGCAGCACACCACGAGCGGTGGCACCAGCCAGCCGGCGCCCAGCTGCTCCTGGTACTGCCCGGTGGCGAGCATGAGCAGCCCCACGCCCAGCCCGGCGCCGGCGAGGGCGAGGTCGACGGCACGTCCTTTCATGCCCCGATTCCATCACCCGGACGGCGCCGCCCGATATGCGACGAAGGATGTACACCCGAGCCGTCGTCGCGGCCGACGCGTCGGGGCGGGACGCACGAAACGCTCAGAGCATGGTCATCGGATTCATCATCGGTTGTGAGATCGCGTTCTGGATCGTCCTGGCGGCCGGCCTGATCCTGCGGTACCCGCTGCGCCTGCCGCGGGCCGGCGCGGTCGCGCTCGCCGCCGTGCCGCTGGTCGACCTGGTGCTGCTGATCGCGTGCGCCGTCGACCTGCACGGGGGCGCGATCGCCGGGTCGCGGCACGCGCTCGCCGCGCTGTACCTGGGTTTTTCGGTCGCGTTCGCGCACAGCATGGTGCGCTGGGCGGACGTGCGGTTCGCGTACCACTTCGCCGGCGGGCCGAAGCCGGCGAAACCCGCCGACAAGCGCACGCACGAGTGGCACCTGTTCGGGCTGGCGGCCATCGCGTGGGCGGTCACGGTCGCGCTGCTCGGCGCCGGGATCTGGTGGATCGGGGACCCGGCGCGCACCGCCGCGCTGAAGGCAGGCGTCGGACAGGTGTCGATGGTCCTTGCGATCTGGTTCGTCACCGGCCCACTCTTGACTTCCAACAAAAGCGGGCGTAAACAAAGCACAAGCAAAATGAAACGGCGGTGAAACAACACGATGTACGCCGAAGAACGGCAGCAGGAGATCCTCCGGATCGCCCGGACGCAAGGCCGGGTCGAGGTCGCCGGCCTGGCCGACGAGCTCAACGTCACGTCGGAGACCATCCGCCGGGACCTCACCATGCTGGAGCGGGCCGGTGTCCTGCGTCGGGTGCACGGCGGGGCGATCCCGGTCGAGCGGATCGGCTTCGAGCCCGCCCTGGCCACCCGCGACGCGGTCCTCATCGAGGAGAAGGAGCGCATCGCCAAGGTCGCGCTCGCCGAGGTGCCCGAGGAGGGTGCCATCATCCTCGACGCCGGCACCACCACCGCCCGCCTGGCGCAGCTCCTGCCCGCCGACCGGGAGCTGACCGTCGTGGTCAACTCGCCGGTCATCGCCACCACCCTCGGGGTCCGCCCCAACCTCAACGTGCTGCTGCTCGGCGGCCGGGTCCGCGGCAAGACCCTCGCCACCGTCGACGACTGGTCGCTGCGGCCCCTCGCGGACCTGTATGTCGACGTGGCGTTCCTCGGCACCAACGGCATCTCCGTCGAGCGCGGCCTGACCACCCCGGACCCGGCCGAGGCGGCGGTCAAGCGGGCGATGATCCGCGCCGCCCGGCGCACGGTCCTGCTCGCCGACCACACCAAGCTCGGCAACGACTACCTGGCCCGCTTCGGCGAGCTCGCCGACCTGGACCTGCTCATCACCGACACCGTCGCGGACAGCGACCTGGTCGGCGACCTCGAGGCCGCCGGCGTGCGGGTGACCCGCGCATGATCGTCACCGTCACGTTGAACCCGAGCCTCGACCGCGCGGTCGAGGTGGAGGCGCTGACCCGCGGCGAGGTCATCCGCGCCACCGCCGCCCACCTCGACCCCGGCGGCAAGGGCGTCAACGTGTCCCGGGCGCTGCTCGCCAACGGGGTCCCGTCGGTGGCGGTCCTGCCGTGCGGCGGCGACGAGGGCGGCCAGCTCGTCCGGCTGCTCAAGGCCGAAGGGGTCGAGGTCCTCGCGGTCCCGATCACCGGCCGGACCCGTTCCAACATCACGCTCGCCGAGCCCGACGGCACGGTCACCAAGGTCAACGAGCCCGGTCCGGCGATGTTCCGCGCCGAGTTTGACGAGATCACCGACCGCGTCCTGACCCGCGCCGGCAGCGCCGACTGGGTCGTGCTGTGCGGCAGCGTCCCCCCGGGCCTGCCGGACGACTCCTACGCACTGCTCTGCCGCCGGCTGCGCGCCGCCGGCATCCGGGTCGCCGTCGACACCAGCGGCCCCGCCCTGCGGGAGGCCGCGCAGGCCGGGGCGACCCTGCTCAAGCCCAACCGCGACGAGCTCGCCGAGGTCGTCGGCGCGCCGCTGCCCGACCTCGCCGCCGTCGTCGAGGCCTGCCAGCAGCTGCGCGCCTGGGGCGCCGGCGCCGTCGTCGCCAGCCTCGGCGCCGACGGCGCGGTCCTCGTCGACGCCGACGGGGTCGTCACCGGCACCTGCCCCGTGGTGCGTCCCCGCAGCACCGTCGGCGCCGGCGACGCCCTCCTCGCCGGGTTCATCGCCGCTGGCGCCCACGGCGCCGCGGCCCTCGCCGAAGGCCTCGCCTGGGGCGCCGCCGCGGTCAGCCTGCCCGGCAGCCGCATGCCCGGCCCCGCCGACCTGATCCGCCACAACGTCACCATCCACCCCCAACCGGACCAGCTCCGCCCCCTGCTGCGCTCCGGCCCGCCCTCCTGAAGGAGAACCCCGTGTCGACCTACACCCCGCAGGTCCAAGGCGGTGGCTTCAAGGCCTCCGTGCAACGCGTGGGCGGCTACCTGGCCGCCATGGTCATGCCCAACATCGGCGCGTTCATCGCCTGGGGGCTGATCACCGCACTGTTCATCCCGACCGGCTGGCTGCCCAACGAGAAGCTCGCCGGCCTCGTCGGCCCGATGATCACCGTGCTGCTGCCGGTCCTGATCGGCTACACCGGCGGCCGGCTGGTGCACGGCCAGCGCGGCGCGGTCGTCGGCGCGGTCGCCACCATGGGCCTCGTCATCGGCGCCGACGTGCCCATGTTCCTCGGCGCGATGCTCATCGGCCCGCTCACCGCGTACATCCTCAAGCTCTTCGACGGGCTGGTGGAGAACCGCATCCGTCCCGGCTTCGAGATGCTGGTGGACAACTTCAGCGCCGGCATCATCGGCGGCGCCATGGCCATCGGCGGCGTCTACGGCATCGGCCCCGTCGTCGAGTGGCTCACCAAGCGCGCCGGCTCCGGCGTGGACTGGCTCGTCGACAAGGACCTGCTGCCGCTGACCTCGGTCCTGGTCGAGCCGGCGAAGGTGCTGTTCCTCAACAACGCCATCAACCACGGCGTGCTCGGCCCGCTCGGCGTCGCCGAGGCCGCCGACAAGGGCAAGTCCATCCTGTTCATGATCGAGTCGAACCCCGGCCCGGGCCTCGGCCTGCTGCTCGCGTTCATGCTCTTCGGCCCCCGCGCGCTGCGCCCCAGCGTCCCGGCCGCGATCATCGTGCAGTTCCTCGGCGGCATCCACGAGATCTACTTCCCGTACGTGCTGATGAAGCCCAAGCTGATCCTCGCCATGATCGCCGGCGGCGCGGCCGGCGTCGGCACCTTCATGATCACCGGTGCGGGACTGGTCGCCACCCCGGCACCCGGCAGCATCTTCGCCTACATGGCGGTCACCCCGAAGGGCGGCTACTTCGTCGTCCTGCTCGGCATCGCGATCTCCGCCGCCGTCACGTTCGCCGTCGCGTCGCTGCTCATGGGCTTCGGCCGGGGCGAACCTCCCGCGGACACCGTGGACGACGACGCGGCCGCGGCGGCCGACGCCTCGATCGTCGAAGAAGGCCCGGCGCGCACCGCGGCCCCGACCCGCCAGGAGGTCTAACGCTCATGCCCACCATCAACGGCACCGAGATCAAGAAGGTCGTCGTCGCGTGCGACGCCGGCATGGGCAGCAGCGTCATGCTCGCCAGCACCCTGCGGCGGCAGCTGTCGAAGAGTTCGGTCATCGTCGAGCACACCCCGGTGAACCGCATCCCGGCCGACGCCGACGTGGTCATCTGCCACCAGGGCCTCGCCGCCCGGGCCCGGGTCAGCGCCCCCGACAAGGTGATCGTGCCCATCCAGGTGTTCATCGGCGACCCAGCGGTGACGAAGGTGGTCAACGCCGTCCAACGCGGCGGTGAGCTCAGTGGCTGACCTGCTGACCGTCGACGCGATCCGGCTCCAGGAGCGGGCCGGATCGCGGGACGAGGCGATCCGCCGCTGCGGCGAGGTGCTCGTCTCGGTGGGCGCCGTGAGCGAGGAGTACGTCGAGGCCATGCTCGCCCGCGAGCAGAGCGTCTCCACCTACATCGGGGAGGGCGTCGCCATCCCGCACGGCACGTTGAACAGCAAGGAGAACGTGCGCCGCGACGCCCTCGCGGTGCTGCGCTTCCCCGACGGCGTCGACTGGGACGGCAACGACGTGCGCGTCTGCGTCGCCATCGCCGCCGCCGGGGACGGCCACGTCGACATCCTGGCCTCGCTTGCCGGGGTGCTGATGGACCCCTCCCGCGCAGAGGCCTTGCGCAATGCGACGGATGCCGACTTCGTCATCCGCCTTCTCACAGAGGAAGAGTTGTGAAAGTCCTGACGTTCCACGCCCCCGGCGACGTCCGCATCGAGGACGCGCCGGAGCCGGCCCCGGGCCCCGCCGACGTGAAGATCCGCGTCAAGGCCTGCTCCACCTGCGGCACCGACGTGAAGATCTACAACCACGGCCACCACCACATCGTGCCGCCGCGGGTCATGGGCCACGAGATCGCCGGCGAGGTCGTCGAGGTCGGCGCGGACGTGACCGGCTGGGCACCGGGGGACCGGGTCCAGGTGATCGCCGCGATCCCGTGCGGCCGCTGCGGTGAATGCCGGCGCGGGCACATGACCGTCTGCTCCAACCAGGTGTCGATGGGGTACCACTTCGACGGCGGCTTCGCCGAGTACATGGTCGTGCCGCACAACGTCCTGGACGTCGACGGCCTCAACCGCATCCCCGACGGCGTCAGCTACGCCGAGGCCTCCGTCGCCGAACCCCTCGCGTGCGTCCTCAACGGCCAGAACCTCGCCCGCGTCGGCGACGGCGACGACGTGGTGGTCGTCGGCTCCGGCCCGATCGGCTGCCTGCACGTGCGGCTGGCCCGCGCCCGCGGTGCCGCCCGCGTCTTCCTCGTCGACCTCAACCGGGAGCGGCTCGACCTCGCCGCCGACCTGGTCCGCCCCGACGCCGCCATCTGCGGCGCCGAGACCGACGTCGTCGACGCCGTCATGAAGCTCACCGAGGGTCGCGGCGCGGACGTCGTCATCACCGCCGCCGCGTCCGGCGCCGCCCAGGAGCAGGCGCTGCAGATGACCGCCCGGCAGGGCAGGATCAGCTTCTTCGGCGGCCTGCCGAAGGACAAGCCGGTCGTCTCCGTCGACTCCAACGTGGTCCACTACCGCGAGCTCACCATCGTCGGCGCCAACGGCTCCAGCCCCGCCCACAACAAGGAGGCGCTGCGGCTCATCGCCTCCGGCGCCGTCCCCGTCGCCGACCTCATCACCCACCGCCTGCCCCTCGCCGACGCCCTCGACGCCTTCGGCATCGTGGCCCGCGGCGAGGCGATCAAGGTCACCATCGAACCGTAGGAGGTCGTCGATGCCCACTCGGACCGTCCTCGTCGGCTCCGCCAGCGGCCTGCACGCGCGCCCCGCCGCGCTGTTCGTCGCCGCGGCCGCGAAGCAACCGGTGCAGGTCACCATCCGCACCGGCGAGAAGAAGCCCGTGCCGGCCCGCAGCATGCTCTCCGTGCTGTCGCTCGGCGCGAAGAAGGGCACCGAGGTGACCCTGGAGGCCGACGGCGACGGCGCGCAGGACGCCGTCGATGCGCTCGCCGCCCTCCTGGAGCGGGACCTGGACGCCGAAGATGGGTGACCTCTCGGGCATCGGCGTCAGTCCCGGGCGCGCGGCGGGGCCGGTCCACCGGCTGGCCCCGCCGCC
>NZ_JBFAPO010000104.1:0-25842 GCF_040676755.1 Dactylosporangium sp. NPDC049525
ACCATCTGGAACGGCAACGGCGGCCGCACCTACTTCTACCAGAACGAAATCCCCTACGACGTGCCCAACCAAGCCTCCTGGACCTCCGGCGGCGGCGCACAAGGCTGGGCCGCCTACAAGGTCGGCGCCGGCGTCACCAGCCACGAAGCTTGGGGCCTCGGCAGCTACTGCTACTTCAACGTCAACCCCAGCGTCGTGCTCGGGCACTCGTTCGAGGTCCCGGTCACGCCGAACGTCAAGTTCCACAACATGGTCACCGTCTCCCTGGGCGGCACCGGCACCATCTCCCGCGTCATCAACAACACCGGCGGGACCGTCAACAGCGGCAACCAGGTCACCTACCTGGTGAGCGGCCCGTAGTCAGCACCCCTTCCGATCGGTGCGGCGCCGCTTGCGGCGGCGCCGCACCGCTGAACCTCAGGAGGCGCCGTGAGGCGATCCATCTCCGCGGCGACCGTCGCGCTCGTCACCGCCGGCACCCTCGCGGCCCCGACCGCCGCGACCGCGGCCCGGCCCGGGGCCCTCGTCACGGGCACCTACTCGACCGGCGCCGCCCACTGGCAGCCGCTGCCGGACACCCGCGTCGGCGCCGGCTCGGGCGTCAAGACCGACGCCACTGTCGTCGTCGACCCGAGCCGGACGCGGCAGGCGTACACCGGCATCGGCTTCTCGATCGACGAGACGTCCGTGTCCAACCTGTGGAAGCTGACCCCTGCGCAGCGGGAGGACGCGGTCCGGCTCCTCGTCGACCCTCGCACCGGCGCCGGCCTGGACCGCTTCCGGCTCACCATCGGCAGCCCCGACCTCATCGAGCACCTGCCGTTCTGGTCCTACGACGACCTGCCCGCCGGCGTCACCGAGGACCCCGACCTGCGGTACTTCAGCATCCAGCGCGACATCGACCTGCACATCGTCGACACCATCAAGCTGATCCAGAAGTACAACCCCCGCGCGACGTTCCTCGCCTCGGCGTGGAGCGCGCCGGCCTGGATGAAGACCAACAACCGCTTCCTCGGCGAGGTCGCCCTCAAGCCCGGCAGCACGACCGAGCACTACCAGGTCGGCAAGCTGCGCGACGACCGCATCGACGTGTTCGCCCGCTACTACGTCAAGTACGTGCAGGCGTACGCCCGGCTCGGCATCCACGTCGACGCGCTCACGCTGCTCAACGAGCCCGGCATGGACGTCGTCTACCCGGCCATGGGCATCAGCGTCGAGCAGCAGCAGAAACTCTCCGTCGCGATCGACCGGGAGCTGCGCCGGGCCCGCCTCGACGTGGACCTCTACATCCACGACTTCAACTTCTGGGACTGGCGCGACCCGAACAGCACCGCCACCAAGAACTACTACCGCGTCCTGAACGACCCGGCGGCGGCGCGCGCGGCGGACGCGATCGCGTTCCACCCCTACTGGGGCGACCCCACCGTCATGCGCGACGCCTACGAGCAGACCGGCAAGCCGGTGCACCTCACCGAGACCAGCGACCTGTCGCCGGCCACGGTCCTGGCCGACTTCCGCCTCGACGCGTCCTCCTACATCCTGTGGGCGCAGGCGACCGACCAGGACGGCGGCACCCTGCACTGGACCCCCGCCCGCGACAACAACGTCGACTGGGACGAGGTCGCCCGCACCACGAAATGGCCGGACCGGCTCGTCAAGGTCGACACCACGGCCCGCACCTTCACGGTCCGCGACGAGCTCTACCAGCTCGGGCAGTTCGCCCGGTACCTCGGGCCCGACCACGTCCGGGTCGAGTCCAGCGGCACCGCCGGCGGCATCGGCAACGTCGTGTACCGCGACCGCCAGGACGGCTACGTCGCGGTGATCGGCAACGCGCTCGACGTCGACCGCACCGTGCGGGTCGTGCTCGCCGGGAAGTCGTTCGTGGCGACGGTGCCCGCGCACGCCTACGCCACGTTCCGCTGGAACGCCGACCTGCCCCGCGGCCGCAACCACGCCCCGGTCCTGCACGCTCCTTCGTCGATCGCGGTCGACCAGTACAGCACCGTTTCCCTCCAGCTGCGCGCCACCGACGCGGACCGCGACGCCCTGGCCTACTACGCGACCGACCTGCCCGACGGCGTCACGGTCGACGCGGCCACCGGCGCCGTCACGCTGCACCCGACCGTCCCCGGCGCCTTCGACCTGGCCGTCACGGTCACCGACGGCCGCGCCAGCGACCGGGCCACCGTCCGCGTCACCGTCCAGCCGCACGGCGCGCCGGTGGGGGAGAAGATCGAGGCCGAGGCGTACGTGGCGCAGCACGGCTGGACCGACGGCGGGCCGAACTTCGTCGAGAACAACCCCGCCGCCAGCGGCGGCCGCAACGTCGGGTGGACGTCGGCCGGCAACTGGCTCGCCTACCGCCTCGACGTCGCCACGGCCGGCACCTACGACGTCGAGCTCCGCGTGGCGAACGGCTCCGGCGCACCCGCGACCGGCGCGATCTCGCTGCGCTCCTCGACCGGCGCGGTGCTGGCCACCGCCTCGGTGCCCGACACCGGCGGGTGGGGCGCCTACCAGTCGGTTCACGTCCCGGTCACCGTCGCCGCCGGCGACCAGCAACTGACCTTGTACTGCGAGACCGGCGGATTCAACGTCGACTATCTGCGCCTCACCGCGTAGCGGTCACCGCGGCACGCCCCATCGGTTCGCAGGAACCGGTGGGGCGTCGCCAGTTGTGGACCTCGGCCGCCGACTTCTGAACCTGAGGACCGAGGCAGGTTACGAGCCGAACACGCGCCGGTAAATTCTGCGGCATCCAACCCGGCCCGTGAGCTGGCCGGTAGGGCTCACGCCGCCACCCAGTGCCTGTTCTAGGGCCTTCGGGACCGAACGAGCGATCGGTGCCCGTGAAATTTTCGAGGGTCGGCGGTGAGTGACTTCCGCCTATACACTGCGCTGCGGTAATGATCACACAGAGCACTCCGGTCCACGACGGACCGGCCAACTTCAGAATCGGAGAACGCGCCGCGATGCGTCCTTCCCCTCGGCCCATGTCCGTGCCGTCATGTTTCCGCAGCATCCGTGGTGGTGCGCGATGACGGGATACGGGCTCACCCGACGGCAGATGTCCGGCGGCGGCGTCTGGTTGTTCCAGATCGGCGCGAGCTCCCCGATGGCGGTCCTGGCCGGCGGTATCGTCGCCACCTACGCCTCGACCGGGATGATCGCCACACCCCTGACGTTCCCGCTGCTCGGCATCGCGCTCGCGCTGCTGGCCGTCGGGTACGTGTCGATGGCCCGCAACGTGCCGCACGCCGCCCCCGCCTATGCCCTGCTCGCCCACGGCTTCGGACCGACCGCCGGCATCATCGGCGGCGCCCTCGCCCTGGTCTTCTACTCATGCATCCAGATGAGCCTGTACGGCCTGGTCGGCGCCACCCTCGCCGACCTGCTCGGCGGCAACTGGGTCGTGTGGGCCGGCGTGCTCTGGCTCGCGGTCGCGATCTGCGGCCTGCTGCACGTGTCGCTGTCCGCGTTCGTCGTCGGCTCGGTGCTGTGCGTCGAGCTGGTCGTCATCGCCCTGTTCGACCTCGCCGCGTTCGCGCACCCCGCCGGCGGCAGCATCAGCGTCGAGCCGATCAGCATGACCGGCCTCTGGGCACCCGGCATCGGTGGCGCCCTCGCCCTCGGCATCGCCGCCTTCATCGGCTTCGACACGGCCCCCGCGTACAGCGAGGAGGTCCGCACCAGCCGCAGCATCACCCGCGCCACGATCGCCGCGCTGATCTTCATGCCGGTGTTCTACGGCCTGTCCGCGTGGGCCCTCGCCGCCACCGTCGGCGCGGACCGGATCGCCTCGGTCGCCGCCGACCCCAACGCGGGCCTGCCGTTCACGGTCCTCGACGAGTGGTACGGCAGCGGCCTGAGCCTGCTCGCCACGATGCTGCTCGTCACCAGCGTCTTCGTCGCGATGCTGTCGTTCCACAACGTGCTCGCCCGGTATGCGTTCGGGATGGCCCGCGAGGGCGTCCTGCCCGCGTGGCTGGCCCGGACCGGCTCCGGCGGCCAGGCCGAGGGCGCCCCCACCGGTGGGTCGATCCTGCAGAGCGCGACCGCCCTCGTCGTCGTCGGGCTGTTCGTCATCCTCGGCGCCGACCCGATCACCGTGCTGTTCACCTGGCTGTCCGCGGCCGGCGCCGTCGGCATCCTGCTGATGCTGTTGCTCATCTCGGCCGGCAGCATCCGGTACTACCGGCGCGGCGGCGGCAGCCGCGAAGGCCTCATGGTCAGCACCGTCCTGCCGACCCTGGGCGTCATCGCCGGCGCCGGCATCCTGCTCGTCACGGTCGCGAACCTGTCCTCGCTGCTGGGCATCGCCGGCGACTCGATCCTGCAGGCCGTCATCCCCGCCTCGGTGATCATCACCGTCCTGGTAGGGGCGCTGTGGGCGCTGCTGCTGCGGTCCCGCCGCGCGCCACTCCTCGCGGAAGTCGGCAAGGGCAGACCGGACCCGCTGCGGGTCCTGGACCGCCGGCTGAAGGACCTCGATGTTTGAGCCCGACCAGGTGGTGGCCGACCTGGGTGCCCAGGACCGCATCGGGCGGCCCTCCTCGCACCGCCGGGCCGCCACCCCTTCGGACGAGCCCGACACCCGGCACCTGCGTGCGGTGCCGCCGGAAGGCCCGCGCCCCAAGACCGACGGCAACCCCGAGGCCGACGTCACCGCGGCGTTCCGCGGTGAGGTCGTGTCCCGGCTGCGCCGCTTCTCCGTCCTGCACACCCGCCACGTCTGGGAACGCCGCCGGCGCGACCCGCTCAGCCCGCACGGCATCGCCCTGTTCTACCTGGAGCGTGGTGTACCGGTCCTGCAGCAGCTGCGCACCGCGACCCGCATCTTCCTCGCCGACGACGAGGCCAACGAGCTGCCGATGCTGCTCTACGGCCTGGCCCGGCACGCCCACGAGGGCTACCAGTCCGACCCGCAGTTCGATCCGCGGACCATGATGGCCAACAAGTGCGACCCGATGTCGGCCGCGGCGGTGTTCGTCGGCGTCGGCGTCTGCACCCTGGACACCCCGTACGGCTCCTGGGACGACGCGCAACGCCACGCCGCCAACGAGTTCGACCTGCCAGGCCGCTGTTTCGCCCGCCTCATCGACGGCACCCGGCTCCTGCTGGACCGCGGCGGCCGCAAACAGTTCAACGGCCTGACCGTGGAAAGCTCCGTCGACGACGCCAACACCCACTACGGCGTGCCGAGCATGCAATGGCGGTGGAACCCATCCCTCGCCGAGATCGAACCGCACGACCCGACGTATCACGTCTGGCGCTGGATGAGCGAGCTGGGCCGCATCGTCGACGTCAGGTCACAGCCGCGATGAGCGCCGGGGAGCCCTTCCCGGAGGACCCGACCTTTCTCGGCCGGCTGGACCAGCTGCACGCCGACCTGACCCGGCACGCCACCTACGACCTCGGCTTCCCCGGCGCCACCGACCTGCCCGACATGACGGCCGTGTCCCGCTTCGAGCGGCTGCTGCTCAACAATGTCGGGCACCCGTACGCGGCCGGCGGCTCCTACCGGCTGCACACGAAGGTCGTCGAGCACGAGGTCGTCCAGTTCGTGGCCGACCTCGTCGACGCACCACTGGACAACCGGCACGGGTACGTCACGACCGGCAGCACCGAAAGCACCCTGTGGGCCCTGTGGCAGGCGCGCCAGCACCTGCCCGGGGCGGCGGTGTTCGCCTCCACCGCCGCTCATTACAGCGTCGCCAAGAACGCCGAGCTGCTCGGCCTGCGCCTGTACCTCATCCCCGCCGACGACCGCGGCGAGATCCGCTACGACGTCCTGCGCGCCGCGGTCGCCGAACACCGCCGCCGTCGCCGCGGCGCGGGCGCCGTCGTCATCGCCACCATCGGCACCACCATGACCGAGGCCGTCGACGACGCCGCCCTCATCGACGAGGCCCTCGCCCTCGCCGGCGTCGACCCCGAACAGCGCTGGATCCACGCCGACGCCGCCCTCGCCGGCATCCCGCTCGCCCTGTGCGACCCGCTCAGCCGCCCAGGATTCACCTTCGCCGACGGCGTGCACTCCTTCGCCGTCAGCGGCCACAAGTTTCTCGCCACCCCGTTCCCCTGCGGCATCGTCGTCGCCCTCGCCGACCGCCACACCGGCCGAGGCAGCATCACCTACACCGCCGCCCCGGACAGCACCATCACCGGCTCCCGCTCCGGCCACGCCCCGCTGTGGCTGTGGTACCTGCTGCGCTACTGGGGCCTGCCGGGCCTGCGCGGCCGCGCGATCGCCGCCCGGGACCTCGCCGGCTACACCGAACGGCAGCTGCACGGGATCGGCTGGCCCGCGTGGCGCGCCCAGGAGCACGCCTTCACCGTCGTCTTCCCCCGCCCACCGCAGCACCTGCTGGACCGCTGGCCGCTCGCCACCGACGAACAGGGCAACGCCCACGTCGTCTGCATGCCCGGTAAGACCCGCGAACTCATCGACCGCTTCGTCGCCGACCTCGCCCACGCCCTCACCGGCGCCATCTCGTCCCCGACGACGCTGGCCTGCTGACTCCTCATGACCGGCGCGGCGGCTGCCGTGCTGCGGAGGCGGTGGTCCCAGCGGGATGCACCCGCCGCCGCGCCGACCATCAGACCCCCGTGCCTCAGAACCTAACAAGCCGGCGCCCCCGCATCCGCCGCTGACCAATTCCTGACAGTTGCTTGAGTACTGCGCCCTTGTTACTCGCGATCAACTCACTGGCTAGAGCCTGAGTAGCCTCGGCTCGTGGAAGACCGCGAGCAATACGTGCGATATCAGCAGGATCGGACCGTGCTGGAGACGATCGGTGCTTGTCTCGATCTCCAGGTCAGTCGGATCAGTGTGCGGTTGCCTCGGTCTCTGGCCGAGTTGGCCGTCGCCGCTTGGAATCGCGATGAACTGGGCGGGATCGGTGAAGAGCGTCGCGAAGAGTACGAACTGCGTGACGATGCCGCCGAACTGGCCTTGATCGGCTTGGCGGTCAGCGAGCGCGGCGTGCGGGACGGTGCGGAGGTCGTCGTCGATCTGGATGTCGTCCAGGTCGCGGCGGCGCTGCGAGCCGCGCGGTAGGCCGGGCCGCGACGACGAGGGGCCGCCCACCCCAGCGGATGCGGATGCGGATGCGGATGCGGGCGCGTTCGCGGCGTTGTGCGGCCAGGACGTCGGGGTGGCGGGCGTTGGCGTTGGCGAGCACGACCACGGCCCGACGCAGGGACGCCCTGGTGGCGAAGGTGCGTGAGCGCGGCCGGATCGTCAACGTGCACGCCCTGGTCGCGGCCGGCGCGAACGCAGACGGCGGCCGGGAAGTCCCCGGCCTGGACGTCGCCAGTGACGAGGATGGCGCCAGCGAGCGTTCCTGCGCTCACTGACGGCCCGCGGCCTGTCACGGGTGTCCTCAGTGTCCGACGCCCACCCGCGGCCTCGTGGCGGCGATCCGCGCTGCCCGGCGGCGGGAATCACCGATCATGCGGGGAGACGCCACAGAGGCAGGTCCGTTTCGCCACGAACATGCGCTTGCCAGAGGGAGTCCGACACCCGGCCACCGCGTGGGGCGGGCGCATGCCCCACCCCATGATCAAACATGAGGTGTGGAGCCGCGTCGCGACCTGGATGATCGTGCTCGTTCTGAAGCCAGCGACAGCGTGGCACCACCGAACGACGCCCTCGACACGGCACGGACCGGCAACCACGCTACCCATCGCCCGCAGCGGCCAGGCTGCCCGCCGGTCTGGCAGCCACGGGCAGAGGGCGTCAGGCGAGGATCTCGGTGATGGTGGCCTCGTCTCCGGCGGCATATGCCTGCAGCAGCGCGGCGAACTGCTCCGCTGGCAGGATGCGGATGCCGAGCTGTTCGGCCTTCTCGGCCTTGGAGCCGGCGCCGTCGCCGACGACGACCAGGTCGGTGCGCTTCGAGACGGAGCCGGAGGACTTGCCGCCGAGGCGCTCGACGGCCTCGTTGCCCTCGTCGCGGGTGAGGCCGGGCACCGAGCCGGTGACGACGACCGTCATGGGGGTGCCGTCGGGCCGGCGCAGCGGCGGGGCGACGGTGGCGGCAGGGGCGTCGCCGGTGCCGTCGCCCGCGTCGGTGGCGGCGACGGCGGGCGGGGGCAGGTCGGGCTCGGACATGTTGACGCCACGGTCGACCAGCTTCGCGATGACCGGGGCCAGGTCGACCAGCTCCGCGGCGATGGTCACGGCGCGCTCCGGGCCGACGCCCTCGACCTGCTGCAGGTCCTCGACGGACGCGTCCAGCAGGGCCTGCATGGTGCCGAAGTGGCGGGCCAGCCGGCGCGACATCGACCGGCCCGTCATCCGCACGCCCAGGCCGGTCAGGACCCGGGCGAGCGGCTGCGCCTTGGACGCCTGGATGCCGGCGACGAGCTTCGTGGCGGACAGCTCGCCCATCCGGTCGAGGCCGGCGACCGTCGGCACGTCCAGGTCATACAGGTCGGCGGGGTCGGTGACCAGACCGGCGGCGACGACCAGGTCGATGATCTTCCCGCCGAGCCCTTCGATGTCCATCGAGTGCCGGGCGGCGTAGTAGGCGAGCGACTCGTGCGCGCCGCAGGCCCGGCCGCGGGTGCACCGCCAGCGCTTCTGGCTGCGGTCGATCTCGCCGTCGCAGCGGGGGCACCGGGCCGGCGGCTCGAACGGCACCGAGTCCGCCGGGCGCTCGTCGAGCTTCGCGCCGGTGACCTCGGGGATCACGTCGCCGGCGCGGCGGACGAACACGACGTCGCCGGGGCGCACGTTGCGCCGGACCAGGTCGTCGAAGTTGTGCAGCGTCGCGGACGTGACGGTGACGCCGCTGATCTGGACGGCTTCCAGCACCGCGACCGGGGTGATCACGCCGGTCCGGCCGATCTGCACCTCGATCTGCAGCAGCCGGGTCGTGCGGGTGTCAGCCGGGAACTTGAACGCCACGCCCCACCGCGGCGCCCGGCTCGACGAGCCCGCGGCGTCCCGGTCGGCCGGCTGGTCCGCCTTGATGACCGCGCCGTCGATGCCGAACCCGAGCGTGCCCCGGCTCGCACTGAGCACGTGCACGGCGGCGAGGACCTCCTCGATGGTGCCGCACACGGGTGTCCCGGCGACGGAACCGCCGGTCGTGGCGATCCCGAGCCGCTCCAGCTCCGCCATCGCGTCGGAGTGGGCGACGGTGGCGAAGGACTCGCGGTGGACCGAATACGCGAAGAACGACAGCGGCGCGTCATAGGTGCGGTCCTGCGCGCGCAGCGTGCCGGCGGCGGCGCTGCGCGGATGGGCGAACGCGGGCTCGCCGCTGCCGGTGCGCAGCACGTTGGCCTGCTCGAAGTCGCCGTCGGTCATGAACACCTCGCCGCGCACCTCCAGGGACACCGGCTCGGCGAGCCGCTCGGGCAGCCCCACCGCGCGCCGGGCCTGCCCGGTGACGTCCTCACCGGCGCGGCCGTCGCCGCGGGTCGCGACCTGCACGAGGCGGCCGTCAACATAGCGGGCGGCGATCGCCAGCCCGTCGATCTTCGGCTCCACGGTGAACCCGCCGGCGGGGCGGCCCAGGATCCGCTCCAGTCGCGCCGCCCACTTGCGCAGCGTGTCCTCGTCGAACACGTTGTCCAGGCTGAGCATCGGCGTGCTGTGCACGACGTCGCCGACGACCCCGCCGCCGGCGCCGACGACCTCGGTCGGGGACTCGTCGGTCTTCCAGTCGGGCTGCGCCGCCTCGGTCGCCGCGACCCGCGCCAGCAACGCGTCGTAGACGGCGTCGTCCATGGCGAGGTCGGGACCGCTGTAGTAGGCGGCGGCGGCCTGCCGGACCTCGCCGACGGCGGCCTGGTATTCCTCGACGCTCGCGAACGGCTCCGCCCGCGCGGCGTCGACCACCAGACCTGTCCCAGCTCCCTGCACGACGGCGTCCACGACCATCCCCTTTCCGGCAATGACAGCAGCCTAGTCAGCGGGTACGACAATTCTGAGCAGCACGCCACCGCCCCGTTTAGACTTGATCGATGTCGGTTTTTGACGATCCGGGGCACTTCGGCAAGTTGTGGGCGTCCACGTACGACAACCCGTCGCTGCCCGACCCGTCACAGGCCGTCCAGTTCCTGGCCGAGGTGGCCGGGGCCGGGCCGGTGCTGGAGCTCGCCATCGGCACCGGGCGGGTCGCGCTGCCCCTGGCGGCCCGCGGCATCGCCGTCGAAGGGATCGAGGGCGCCCCGGAGATGGTGGCGGTCCTGCGCGGCAAACCCGGCGGCGACACCATCCCGGTCACCGTCGGCGACATGGCCGACGTGCCGGTCGAAGGCCCGTACAGCCTCGTGTTCCTCGTCTTCAACACCCTGTTCAACCTCGACAAGGCGGACCGGCAGGCCGACTGCTTCCACAACATCGCCCGGGTGCTGCGGCCCGGCGGCGCGTTCGTCGTCGAGGCGTTCGTGCCGGACCCTGCCGCCTTTGACCGGGACGAGCAGGTGCAGATGCGCTCGGTGACGGAGGACTCCGCGTCGATCCGCCTGCACCAGTACGACCGTGCCGCCCAGCGCTTCGTCCGCCAGACCATCACGTTCGACGCGGGTGGCGTCCACCTGGCGCCGTTCGCGATGCGGTACCTGTGGCCGGAGCAGATCGACGAACTTGCCGCCGCGGCCGGCCTGCACCTCGAGGCGAGGTACGCGGATTGGACGCGCTCGCCGTACACCACGGACAGCCGAAACCACATCAGCGTCTACCGCACCCGGGAGTAGGGTGCGGCCCATGCCTGCCTACATCAAGTCGGTGACGTTCGACAGCGCGGACGCGTTGGTGCTGGCCCGGTTCTGGGCCGCGGCGCTGGGCAGCGACGTCGACGAGGAGTCCACATCGGACAAGGCGTTCGTCGAGGCGGCCGGCTGGGGCGGGCCGAACATCTGGTTCGCCCGCGTTCCGGAGGGCAAGACGGCGAAGAACCGCATGCACTTCGACCTGCGGGCGCCCGGCACCGTGGCCGAGGAGGTCGCCCGGCTCGAGGCGCTCGGCGCCACGGTCCTGCACGCGGGCGACGAGCTCACCGTCATGGCGGACCCCGAAGGCAACGAGTTCTGCGTCGAATAGCGCGCCCGATCCCATGAACCTGCACGGTTCCGCTGCCCGGCGGCGGGGTCATACTCGTCGTCCACCGCACCGACGCCCTGATGGCCCTCGACCCGGACTGCGTATGGGTCCCCGACCAGGAGTGCAGCGTCGACTTCTGGCTGGCGCCGCCAGCCGGACCGGGCGGCAATCGCGCACCGGCTGCTGCTCCTGGCGCCCTGCCTGGGCGACGAGGACGCCGGCGCGGAGGCGGCCGCGTGGTTCGCCGAGGCGCTGTCGGTCGTGGGCGGCCCGGACCGCCGGTCGCAGCCGGTACGGGCCGCCGCCGGGACGCTCGTGCACGGCACACGCCTTTTCGAACCCGCCCGGTGGCGGCCGGTCGACGGCACCTGGATCAGCGACGGTTATGTGAGTGCCCGCAACCCGTTCAGCCGCGCCGCGCTCGACCCGGACGACCTGCGACGTGTGTCCGAGGCCCTGCGACCTGCCGGGTGAGCAGACCGCCGACCGGCCGTCCGATGTCGCAGGGTCATCCGAACGGCCATTCCCGGCCCCGGGGCACGGCGTACCGCCCGGTACGGCATATCGTGGCAGCGCTAACATCAACATGGGGGGAGGGCGATGCGTCCTACGAGCCAGGGCCGGGCAGCGGTCATGAACGACGTCGCGCGACTCGCCGGCGTGTCCCACCAGACCGTGTCCCGGGTGCTGAACCAGCATCCCAGCGTCAGTCCCGCCACGCGTGAGCGGGTCCTGGAGGCGGTCCGGCAGCTCAACTACCGCCCCAACGCGATGGCCCGCGGCCTCGCCGGCCGGCGTTCCCGCGTGATCGGCGTCGTCAGCTTCGACACGATCCTCTACGGCCCCGCCTCGACGCTGCTGGGCATCGAGCGCGCCGCCCGCGCCGCCGGCTACGGCGTCAGCATCGTCACCCTCGAGCAGCTCGACCACAGCGGCATGGTCGCCGCCCTGGAGGCGCTCGCCGACCAGTCCGTCGCCGGCGTCGTCGTCATCGCCCCGCAGACCGCGGCCGCCGCGGCCCTGCACAGCCTCCCGCTCGGCGTCGCCGCCGTCGCCGTCGAGTCCAACGTCGGCGGTGAGATCCCCGCGATCTCCGTCGACCAGGTCACCGGCGCCCGCCTCGCCGTCCAGCACCTGCTGGGCCTCGGCCACCGCAAGGTCTGGCACCTGTCCGGCCCCCGCGACTGGCTGGAGACCCACGGCCGCATCGAAGGCTGGCGCGGCACCCTCGAAGAGGCCGGACTGCCCGCCCCGCCGCTCATGACCGGCGACTGGTCCGCCCGCTCCGGCTACCAGGCCGGCCTCGAGCTCGCCCGCCGCGGCGACGTCACCGCCGTCTTCGCCGGCAACGACCAGATGGCCCTCGGCATGATGCGCGCCTTCCACGAGCACGGCATCCGCGTCCCCGACGACGTCAGCATCGTCGGCTTCGACGACATCCCGGAGGCGGAGTTCCTGTCGCCGCCGCTGACCACGATCCGCCAGGACTTCGACGAGGTCGGCCGCCGCTGCATCGCCGCCCTGCTCCGCGCCATCGAGGCCGACCTCCCGGAAGGCCCCGACCGCCCCGAGCCCGACCCGCACGTCGCACCCACCCTGGTCCTGCGCCGCAGCACCGCCGCGCCGAAAGCCTGAAAACCAAGCGCAAAAGCAAAACCAAGAGCATGGCTCCGGTCCGTCGGGGGCACGGCCCGCCGCTCCCGTCAGCCACCGGTCAGGCCTTGACGGCCTTCCCTGCCACCTCCGCGGACAGTTGCGCAGCCGCGACCTGCGGCCGCGACAAACCCGCGGCCGCGGCCGGCCGCGCCGCGGCCTGACGGCCGCGACAAGCACGCGGCCGCGGACGGCCGCGACCGGCCGCTCCGTCCACAGAACACACCAGGCCGCCCGGTCAGCGGCGGCAGTCCCAGCGGAACGGTTCGATCGAGCCAATACTCTCCTTGATGGCCGCACCCCCGAGGACCCTGCCGTCGGCGCTGATCGACGTGATCTCGAGGCGCCCGTACCCGGGCGGTGCCGGCAACGGTGTCAGCGCCCCACCGCTCCAGAGGGCCGCGTCGGTGAACCGGTCGATCACCATCGTCCCGTCGGCCGCGATGTGCCCCGAACCGTTGAAGACGTCCCTGGCGTCAAGGACCTCGACCGTGCCGGCGGACAGATGCCAGCGGGCCGGCTTCGGGTTGCCCGGCCCCGTCCGCCGGCCGGTCGCCGGGTCGAAATCCTTCATGGACAGGTAGTTGACCAGGCCGGTGACCCAGTCGCCGGCGATCTCCAGCGGGACGCCACCCGGCATGCCCGGCGGCGTCGGCAACGCCACCCCGGTGCCGTCAGCGTTCCACAGATACGGGACCGCCCCCTGGTCCAGGTTGCCCACGACGCGCCCGTCGTCGGTGATCCCGTCGGCCGACGACGACGTGCCGGACGGCGTCGGCAGCAGCACCGGCACGTCAGGAGCGGTGTGCCGCCACAGGACCGCGCGGAACTTCTTGCCGGGCATCGACGCCTCGCCGACGATGTCACCGGCCGCGTTGATGCCGGACGCCGACACCCCCAGCGCACCGGCCGGCCGGGGCAGAGTGACGACAGTGCCGGCGTCGGTGGTCCGGAAGGCGTCCTTGCCCAGGCTGCCGACCACGGTCCCGGCCGTGTTCAGCGCCGCGGTGTGGAACCGTTCGCCGCTGGTGTACTGCCGGACGACGGCGCCGTCGCGGTACAGGACCAGCCGCCCGGGATCGGGTGCGCGGGTGTACACGATGTACCGGCCGCTCGGATCCGTGTACG
The DNA here is from genome assembly GCF_040676755.1 of Dactylosporangium sp. NPDC049525. Lineage (NCBI taxonomy): Bacteria > Bacillati > Actinomycetota > Actinomycetes > Micromonosporales > Micromonosporaceae > Dactylosporangium > Dactylosporangium sp. NPDC049525. The sequence continues at coordinate 13,844 of NZ_JBFAPO010000104.1, forward strand.
TGGCACCGAACTCGCCGCCGACGTCCACCGCCGCGACCGTGCACCCCGACGGGTGCGCGCTGACCGACGGCACCGGCGTCGGATCGGGATTCGCGGGTTCGCGGTGCGGCGGGCGGACCGCGGCCGCGACCCCGGCCAGGGTGACGAGGACGACCAGCGCCGCGCACGCCCCGGCGACGACGCCACGCCGCCGCCGCACCCGGGCCCGGCCGGCGGCGACGACGTCGTCGACCCGGACCCGGCTGTCCGGCACCGGCTCGTCGGTCAGGATCAGGAACGGGTTCTCGGTCATGCCTCGCTCCTCGCTCGCTCGTCGAGCATCCTGCGCAGGTTCCCCAGCCCGGTGAACGTCTGCCGCTTCACGGTCCCCTCCGACCGGTTCATCAGCCGCGCGACCTCGGCGACCGGCAGGTCGCACAGGAACCGCAGCACGAGCACCGTGCGCTGCCCCTCCGGCAGCCGCCGCAGCGCGGCCCGCAGCACCATCCGCTGCTCGACGAGCGGCTCCCCGGCGGCGACCGGCAGGTCCGGGGTCGTCTCCCACAGCTGCACCTTCGCCCACCAGCGCCGCCGGTCGTTCAGGCAGGACCGCACCAGCATCGTGTGCACGTACGCGTCGAGGTTCTGCACGTCATGCATCCGGTTCCACCGCTGGTACAGCACCGTCAGGGTGTTCTGCACCGCGTCGTCGGCCTTGTCCCGGTCGCCGAGCAGCTGGTACGCCACGCGCTGCAGCCGCGGTATCCGCGCCTGCGCGTACTGGCTGAAGTCATGTTCCCGATCCGGCCGCACGTGGTGGGTCCCTTCCGTGGACGTTCCACCAGACTGATGTCACCCGGGCAGCGCGGGGTTGACTGCCGCCGCGACTATTTTCTCGGGCGGCGCCGGTTCACCGCTGCGGCGGGCGCTGCTGGTCGAGCGGGAATGCGGTCACGGCGGTGATCGCCCCGACGATCTCGTGCAGCAGCGGCCCGAGCTCCCGGAGGTTCGTCCTCTCCAGACGGGACAGGTCCGGAAGATCCGTGTAGGAGAAGCGGCCCGCGTTGGGGTGGAGCACCGCCCGATCGGTGAACGCGACGGCGGCGGTGTGGCCGATCAGGTGGATGACCAACAGGTGTTCCTCCGGTTCCATGGCGGCGCGTCGCCAGGCGTCCTCGGTAGCGCGGTCCCCGGCCGGCCAGTTGCCGAACCGATCGCGGACGAACCGTTGCGCGGCGACGTCGGCCGGGGACGGTGCCGGCCCGTACACCTCGAACGGCAGCAGCCGCACGAGCTGGGGATGCCGCTGCACCAGGTCGCTGGCGACGACGTACGCGCCGGGCGGGGTGAGCGCCTGCAGCAGAGGCCTGGCGTGCTGCTCACCGTCGGGCAGTGTCAGCAGGACGTCGAGCAGGCCGAGCAGGTCGTTGACCGAAGCCTGGGCGCCGGCCCGGGCGAGGAAGTCGAACAGGACGTGCCCGGGAAACGTGTCCTTGATCATCCGGAAGGTGCCGGCGAGTTCGGGCATCCGCTGGGTGGCGGCGACGGTCGCATAGTCGAGATGGCACTCGGAGCGGGTCTGCGGCTGCAACCGGCCCAGGATACGGGTCGCCGCGGCGGGCGGGCCGGCGACGAGGCGGTCGGCGAGCGCCCACCGGAACGCCGGACCGAGGTCCCGGACAGTGGTCACGGTCTCGTCGGCGTCGGCCTGCGCGTCGATGCACAGCAGGGCCACGGCCAGTTCGGCGACCGTGGCCGTGGCAACCTCGGACGGGGTGGCGCCGCGTCGCCGCACTGCCGCGGGCAACGCCGAGATCGGATCGGCGAACAGGGTCGGCAGCTTGGCCCGCAGCAGCGCCTCGGCCGGCCCGAGCGCGTCGCGCCGCACCAGCCGGCCGGCCACGGCCGCGACGGTGGGCACGGCGCCGCGCAGCACCGCGGCGTCGAGGTGCTCGGCGAGGCGGGCGCGGGTGGCGTCGGCCTCGGGCGGGCCAGCGGAGCGGTGCAGCCCAGCGGCGAGGTCGGCGACCCGGTCCGGCGGGCCGGCGGGGCGGTGCAGCCCAGCGGCGAGGTCGGCGACCCGGTCCGGTTCGCCGCCGGCGGTGGCGTCGGCGTCCGGCGGGCCGGCGGGGTGGTGCAGCGCGGCGGCGAGGGCGGCGACCCGGTCCGGGTCGCCGCCGGCCGTGGCGTCGAGGATCCTGCGGACCACCACGTCCGGCCCGGCGAGCGCGGCGGCCACGGCGACCGCGGCGAGGTCCGTGCCGGACAGCGCGGCCGACTGCTGTTCCAGCAGCCGGTTCGCGTCGATGGGACGGCCCGCCTCGTGCAGGTGGACCAGGTACGCGATGGTGCTCGCGACGGGCCGGCCGGTGGCGGCCTGCCGCAGCAGCGTCAGGGCGCCGTCGGGAGTGGCGCCGGCCCGGAGCAGGTCGGCGAGGGCGAGCAGGTCGGGGTCCGGCAGGCGGCCGGCGAGCAGCACCGTCGCGCGCTCGGCCTCCGCGTCGAGGCCGGTGAGCCGCAACGCCTCGAGAGCCTCGGCAGCGGCCTCGGCCGGGGCATCGGCGGCGGTGCACGCCTCGACGGCCCGGGTGACCAGGTCGCGGCACTGCCGCTCGTGGCCGGCCCGGTGCATGGCTGCGGCCAGGTCGATCACGGCGGCCGGTGGGCGCAGGACGACGGCGTCGGTGGCGACCTCGTACAGGTGGAACGCCGCCTCCTCATGGCCACCGTCGCGCAGCGCGTCGGCGAGCGCGGCCGCGTCCGCCGGTGGCATGGAGGAGCTGACCCGGTCGAGGGCGGCCTCGGTCGCCGGGCGCAGGTCCGACGTCCACAGCGCGCCGATCAGAGCGATCATCGCGGCCGGGCGGCCGATCCGGTCCTGCACGGCGGCGTCGAGCAGCAGGGCCAGCCGCTCGCCGAGCAGCGGCCCGAGGGTGACGACGCGGCGGCCGTCACCGGTGGCGGCGGACCGGATGACCTCGTCGGCGACCGGGGCAAGGCCGAGCTCGTCGAGGTCGACGACGAGCGCCGCGACGTGCTGCGGGGCCCGCCGCGCGGCCGCGTCGAGCAGCACGGAGCGGGACGAGGCGTCGGCGCGCATGGTGTACGCCAGCGCCGCGACCTCCTGGGTCGGCCGGGTCGCGCCGGCGGCGACGAGGACCTCGGTGGCCGTGACCCCGGCCGGCAGGTCGCCCAGCAGCGCGACGAGCCGGGACGGGTTCAGTCCGCGGCCGGCGGTGGTGTACGCGACCGGCGGCGGCCCCGGGCGCGCGGACGCCGGCGGGGACTGGGTGGCGCGGTTGCGGGCGATCGCGATGGCGTGGCCGTCGTTTCGGGCCCGGGCCTGCGGCATCGGGCGGCGCTTCGCGGACAGCTCGGCCGCCAGCTGCCAGTACACCGCCTCCATCTCCAGTTCGTCGGCGCCGTTCGGCAGGCCCTCGCGCAGCACCTTGACCAGCTCGCCGGTGAAGGCGGTGAACTCCTCGTCGGGTGGGGCGTAAGCGAGCGCGGTCTCGGCGGCGGCGGTCATCACGTAGCTGTTGTTGACCACGACGCGGTCGGCGACGGACGCCGGGTCACCCATCGCGCCGGACAGGGCGAGGCCGCTGTAGCAGCAGTCGAGGAGCACGACCTTGGAGCGGCAGCGGCGGGCGCCGGCGATGAGACGGCGGACGTCCTCGAACCGGACGGCCCCGTGGATCGGCGACGGCGTGGTGCGGGGGAGCGTCAGGTACAGGTCGAAGGTGTCCGCCTCCATGAGCCCGTGCCCGGCGTAGTAGAACAGCAGCGCGTCGCGGGCGTCCCGGCCGGCGTCGTGCAGGGCGTCGAGCACGTCGTCGGCGGAGCCGGGGTCGGTCACGACGGTGCAGTGCGACTCGGGCAGGCCCCAGACGGCCGGGTCGGTGAGCAGGTCCGCGAGGTGCCGCACGTTGTTGGGGACCGCGGGCAGCGGCTCCAGTGCGCTGAACGTGCCGGCGCCGACCAGAACCGCCCGCGACGCCAACGGATCAGGCAGCATCGTCACCCGGCGAAGGCGAAGGCGAAGGCGCGGGCGGACGTGGCAATGCGGCGAGCAGGGTGGCGCGGATGCGCTCCACCGTCTCCGGCGAGGCGTCCGCCGCGGTCACCGTGACCCCGTTGACGGTGAACGTGATCGGCGGCGCGTCCGGCCGGGCGCGCCGCCAGGCCGTGTAGGCGATCACCAGGTTCGCCGCCGCCACCGCGTGCGTCAGCACGACGTCGATGACGTCCAGGGCGCCCATGTGCCCCGTGGCGGAGCTGGCCTGGGTGATGTCCGCGTCGAGGTCGGCCGAGCGGACCAGCCAGCCGTGCAGGCCCTGCACGGCGTGGGCATCGGACACGGATGGCGTGGTCACGGACAGGCGCACCCGGCGATTCAAGCACCTCCTGGAGATCAATGGGTGAGGGTGCCGTTACAGATACTGCGAAAGGCGGTGGTGGCGCCGTCGCGCGGTCGGTAATAACATCGGCCAGTATCTTCGCGGTGGGCTGATGCATTCCTGCACCAGCCCAGACGCGGATCAATGATGTACGGGATTTGAGGTAACCGGGAAAAGCATCAGTTGGTCACATCGAAAACGCCGAGCTTGGTGTCGGTTACAAACGACTCCCAAGCCGCCGGGCTGAACCGCAATACGGCTCCGTCCGGATTCTTGCTGTCGCGGACACCGACAGCGGACTCAACGACTGCGACTTCCACGCAGTTGTTGCCGCCGTTGCCGTTGCTGCGACTGCTTTTGTGCCAGCTGGTAGCAGTGAATTGTGCAGACAAATTGCACACCTCCTCTCCATTTGCGCATGGGCTTACGGCTGAGGTGGCGCGGACAGCTCAGCCGAGCAGGGTTTCGATCAAGGTGATCGACGACGACTCGCTGAGAGCTCTGCTCCTCAGTCGTTCGAGCTCGTCGCGATAACGCTTGACCTCCGCAGGCTGCTCCTCGTAGTAGTCCCCGGCAAGACCCTCCAGGTATACGACATCCAAGTGGGCGACGTCGGGAAACTCGAGCAGTGCGACGGAGCCACCCATGAACGGGTGCTCGCCGGCGCTGTACGGCACGATCCGCATCGACACGTTGGGCAGTGCCGCCACCTCGATGAGCTTGTGACGTTGCTCCTGCATCACTGACGGACCGCCGACGACGCGGTGGATCACCGACTCGTCGATGAGGGCCACCAGCTGCAGCGGAGTCGGCGCGGTCAGGCGCGCCTGACGCATCCTGCGCAGCGAGACCCGACGTTCGATCGTCTCCTTGGGGTCGTGCCGGCGGCCGGTGCCGATCAGCGCCCGCATGTACGCCTCGGACTGCAGCAGGCCGGGCAGCACGATCGGCTCCCAGACGCGGGTGATCGACGCGTCGGCCTCCATGCCCACGAAGTTCCCCGGGCGCATGACGTCGCGGTAGTCGGTCCACCAGGTGCGCTGCTTGCCCTGCCGGGCGAGCGCGATCAGCGCCTCGCGGTAGGCCATGTCCCGGACCCCGTAGAGGGTCAGGAGATCGTTGACGTCCCGGGCGGTGACCGGCACGCGGGCATTCTCAATTCTGGTGACCTTGGCCGAGTGCCACTCGAAGTGCCGGGACACGGATTCCTGCGTGAATCCGGCTTCTTCGCGACTTTTCTTCAGTTCTGCAGCGAGTCGACGGCGGCGAAGCGTAGGCCCCTCGTCCTTGGCGGCGTCAATGTCCACGGCAATGATCCTATGCAATTTGCCTGTTGCGCATACCCCGAGTCTAGTACTCGTTGCACTACGCGCCGTGTTGGGTACATGATGCTCGGGGACATCGAAGCCAGCACATGTGCCTGCTGGTCTGTCGCTGATGTGCTCGAGGGACCCTCGAGGGAGCGTGGTCGCGATGCTTGCAAACAGCTATTACCTGATTGCCCACGACGATCGAACTGGCCGTTCACGGCTGCACCCCCGAGCGGCGGGCCTCGGCCTTGCCGCTGCCCTTCTCGGTGAACTGATGCTGTACGGGCGGCTGCGCGCCATGACCGGCGACCTGTATGTCGTCAGCCAGGAGCCGCCTGGCGACTCGCTTGCGCACAGGGTGCTCGACCTGCTGATCGCGCAGCCGCAACACCGTGAGATCCGCACGTGGCTGGCGTACCTCGCCGCCGACGCGACGGAGCAGGTCGGCGAGCGGCTGCTGCGGGCCGGCGTGGTCGAGCCGGTGACCCGGCGCAAGCTGCTCAGCGCGCAGACGCTGTACCTGCCGCTGAGCGCCGAACAACGCAACACGGCCGCATGGGAGTCGATCCGGCTGTCCGAGGCGCTCGCGCACCGCCGCTCGATGGGGGTGCACGACCGGGCGCTCATCTCGCTCGTCGTCGCGACCGGGCTGACCCGGCACGTGTTCGCCGGCGTGCAGGAGCAGCGCGAATGCATGCGCCAGCTGCCGGCGATCATGGCGTCCCTGCCGGACGACGTCGTGCAGCTCGTCCAGTACACCGAGGCCGCGGTGGGCTCTGCGCTCGCCGTCGGTCGTCGGTGACCTTCGGTGGGCCGCCACCACTATCACCGCGGTGCGTTGCGCACCAGCACAACTGACCGCGTGAGGAGACCGAACATGGCGCGGAGCACCACCGCGAGCGGGCCGGACATCGTGACCAGGGGCCTGGCCAGCAATCGCCTCGGCGTGCCGTCCGTGGTGTTCTTCGGGGTGGCGGGAGCGGCGCCGCTGACCGTGATCCTCGGTGCCATCTCGACGATCTACGCCGTGGTGGGCAACACCGCGGTGCCGCTGGTGTACTTCGTGGCGGCTTTGATCCTGTCGATCTTCACCGTCGGGTTCGTGGCGATGAGCCGGCACATCGTCAACTCCGGCGCGTTCTACTCCTACATCAGCCACGGGCTGGGCCGGGTCACCGGCGTGGCGGCGGCGTTCATCGCGCTGCCGGCGTACGCGGCGATGCAGATCGGCCTGTTCGGGCTGCTCGGCGTCGTCGCCTCCGGCATCCTCGAGGCCAGCGGGGTGAAGGCCAGCTGGTTCGTCTGCGCGCTGGTCGGCTGGTTCCTGGTCGCGGTGCTCGGCGTGCTGTGGGTCGACCTCAGCGGCAAGGTCCTCGCCGTGCTGCTCACCGCCGAGATCACCATCGTGCTGATCTACGACGCGATCATGATCGCCCACCCCGCCGGCGGCAAGGTCAGCACCGAGACCCTCGCCCCGGCGCAGCTGCTGACGCCGGAGGTCGCGGCGATGCTGGTGCTGGCGATCGCCGGTTTCGTCGGGTTCGAGGCGACCGTGGTGCTGTCCGAGGAGGCGAAGGACCCGAAACGCACCATCGCCCGGGCCACGCACTGGGCGGTCCTGCTGCCGGGGCTGCTCTGCGGGGTCTCGGCGTGGGCGATGTCGGTGAACACCGGCGCCGGCAACATCGTGCAGGCCGCGAAGACCGAGGAGACCGACCTGGTCTTCGCGCTGGTCACGCCGTACGTGCCCGAGGCGTTCATCAACGTCGGGTATGTGCTGTTCCTGACCAGCGTGTTCGCCGCGAGCCTGGCGTTCCACGCGGCCGTCGCCCGCTACCAGTTCGCCCTGGGCCGGGAGCGGGTGCTGCCACGGTTGTGGGGTGTGGCGCACCCGCGCACCGGGGCGCCGATCCTCGGCTCGATCACCCAGAGCCTGCTCGCCCTGGTGGTGCTCATCGTGTACTGGGTGACGAAGACCGATGCGCTGATCTACCTGTTCGCCTGGGGCACCACGGTCGGCGGCCTCGGCGTGCTGATGCTCATGTGGGGCGCGTCCGCCGCGGTCATCGCGTTCTTCATCCGGCACCGCCGGCGGGAGAACGTGTGGCGCTCGCAGATCGCGCCGCTGCTGGCGTTCCTGCTGCTCAGCATCGTGCTCGCCGCGACGATCATCGGGCTCGGCGACCTGCTGCAGGTCGAGTCGAACTCGATCTTCAACTGGGTGTTCTCGGTGGCGTACGCCGTGTTCGCCTTCGTGGGCATCCTCTGGGCACTGGTCATGCGCGCCGCGCGGCCGGAGTACTACGCCGGGATCGGCCGCGGCGCCGAGCAGCGGGTCCTGCCCGAGAGCTCCAGCTTCCCGGTGTCGCACTCGATGCCCCGCACGTCCGACGTCGCCCACCACTCGTAACGAATTCCTCCACTGTGGACACCGAGAGGGGATGGTCATGACGCACGCCATTCAGGATGTCGTCGTCCGCGACATCGAACCGGTCGACACCGACGACATCACCGAGGTCCTGACCGCCGCCATGTGCGACGGGCCGGTCGCCCGGTGGATGGCGCCCGACGCCGACGACCGGCGCGAGTACGCCCCCGAGTACTTCGCCATCTTCGCCGAGCACGCGGTGCGGTTCGGTGAGGTGTACGCGACCGTCGACCCGATCGACGGCCGGCTCTCCGGTGTGGCGCTGTGGTTCCCACTGACGCGGGCGATCCCGCCACCGGTCGACTACGACCGGCGGCTGAAGGAGGCGTCGGGCCCGGCGTTCGACCGTGCCAGCCAGCTCGACGCGCTGCTGGAGGAGGAGCATCCGATCGTGCCTCACCACTACCTGGCGTTCGTCGCGGTGCGCCCGGAGCGGCAGAACCTCGGCATCGGCAGCGCCATGCTCGCCCGGCACCACAGCCGGTTGGACCGGGCCGGCCTCCCGGCGTACCTGGAGGCCAACGATCCCCGCAACCGCGAGCTGTACCTGCGGCACGGCTACCAGAGCCGCCCGCCGATCCTGCTGCCGGACGGCCCTCCGGTCTGGCCGATGTGGCGCCCTCCGTATGCGTGATCCTCAGGCGGCCTGCTGGTCCGGTCCGGTCGGGAACTCGTAGAGCCAGTACTGCTGCTCGTCGAGCCGGTGCGTCCGCACGTCGCCGGAGAGCCGGTGCAGCATCAGCCGCACCACCCTGGACATGTGCCGGACCTCGTCCGTGCGCCGGCAGAAGTCCAGGGCGATCAGGCCGTTCTGGCTGGCAGCCGCGAGGTACATCGCGGTCACGAGCTCCCCGAACGCGGTCGCGGCCCGGCCGTCGCGCTGGACGGCGACGAAGCCGCAGTACCAGATGCGCCGCTCGGCGTAGTGCTGCGGCCAGCGCCGCTCGAAGTACTGCGGGGAGATCAACGGCATGGAACTCAGGTCGTTGGTGTAGACGGCCAGGCCGCGCAGGGTGTCGTCATCGTCGAGGCAGAGATATTTCTGGATGCGGGGGTCGCCCATCACGTCGTCGAACTCGTTGCGGTACATCAAGTGGCGCTGGACTGCCAGGGCGTTGAGATCCTCGAACGCCTCCGAGTAAAGCGTCCATGCTTCGTCCCGGAGTTCGGCCAGCACCTGGTCGACGGTCTTGACGTTCATGTCCAACACTCCGATCCGCGTCGGCGGGACTGATTGATCAGCGGATTTCGATAGATGGTTCATTGACGGTAATACAAAAGTTACGATGCGCAATATCCTGACCACGCAGGATCAAGTGGACGGGGAGGCCGGGTGGACCACCGCCGCCAAACGCCGGAGCTGCTCATCGACCTCGATCGGGTGGCGGAGGAGTATCATGCCCTCATCGCGGGCCTTCCGGGGCTGACCGTGCACTACGCCATGAAGTGCAACCCACACCCGGAGATCCTCGCGGAGCTGCACGGCCTCGGCTGCCGCTTCGAGGTCGCCTCCGCCCCCGAGCTGGACCTGCTCGCCGACGTCGGCGTGGACCCGGCGGACACGCTGTTCAGCAACCCGGTCAAGCCGGTCGGTCACATCGCCCGCGCGCACGCCAAAGGCTTGTGGCGCTTCGCTTTCGACTCCGAGGACGAGCTGGACAAGCTCGCTGCCGCGGCCCCCGGCTCGGCTGTCTACGTGCGGCTCGCCGCGCACCAGATCCGCAGCGGCGTGCCCAGCGAGGGCAAGTTCGGCGTCGACGTCGCCACGGCAACCGCCCTGCTGCTCAGCGCCCGGGACCGGGGTCTGCGCCCGTTCGGCGTGGCCTTCCACGTCGGCTCGCAGATGCTGCTGCCGCAAGCCTGGCGGGCGCCGCTGCGCGCGGTCGCGCAGGTGATGGACAAGCTCGCCGCCGAGCAGGTGTTTCTTCAGATGGTGAACATCGGCGGAGGCTTCCCGGCCCGCTATACAAGCATGGTTCCACCTTTGTCGGATTACGCGGCGGCGATCACAACTGGCCTGGCCGGACTGCCCTACGAGATCCCCGTCGTGATCGAGCCGGGCCGCGCCGTGGTCGCCACGGCCGGCACCCTGCGAGCCACCGTCATCGGCACCGCCGTGCGCCACGGCCGGCGCTGGATCCACCTCGACGTCGGCGCGTTCAACGGGCTGATGGAGAGCCTGGAGACCGGCAACCAGCTCCGCTTCCCCGTCACCGACTCGCGGGCGGCCCCGACCCGCGAACGCTGCCACCTCACCGGGCCGACCTGCGACAGCCAGGACACCATCATGTTCGACGTGGAGCTGTCCGCCGGGTTGCGCACCGGCGACGAGGTGTACATCGGCAGCACCGGCTCCTACACGAGTGTGTACGCCTCATCGTTCAACGGTTTCGACCCGCCGGTGGTCCGCTGCGTGAGGCGGCCCACCGCTTAGGATCTGGCGATGCGCTCGGGCTTCGTCCTCGGCATCGACTTCGGCACCTCCAACACCGTCGCGGTGCTCGCCTGGCCTGACGGCCCGGTCAAACCGCTGCTCTTCGACGGCTCGCCGCTGCTGCGCTCCGCCGTGTACCTCGACCATGCGGGGACCCTGGTCGTCGGCCGCGACGCGGTGCACAGCGCCAGGCTCGACCCCGCCCGCTACGAACCCAACCCGAAGCGGGGCATCGACCACGACGTGGTCCTGCTCGGCGACACCGAGGTGCCGGTGACCGACATGGTCGCGGCGGTGCTGCGCCGGGTCGTCGAGGAGGCGCACCGCACCACCGGCGGGGTGGCCCCGGACCGCGTCGCGCTGACCCATCCCGCCGCGTGGGGACCGCATCGCCGCCGGATCCTGCTCGACGCCGCGGACGCGGCCGGGCTGACGTCCGTCGAGCTCGTCGCCGAGCCGATCGCGGCCGCGTGCGCGTTCCTCAACCAGGTCCGTGTCCCGGTTTCGGTCGGCCAGTCCTTGGTGGTGTACGACCTGGGCGCCGGCACGTTCGACGTCAGCGTCGTACGGCGGGAGGCGGACGGCTTCACCATCGTGGCCACGGACGGCCTCGGCGACGTCGGCGGGCTCGACGTCGACGCCGCGCTCGTCGGCTACTTCGGCGCCGTCCATGCGGCCGAGCACGCCGAGGCATGGCAGCGGCTGGAGCACCCCGTGACCGCCGCCGACCGCCGCGCCCGCCGGCAGCTCTGGGACGACGTGCAGACCGCCAAGGAACTGCTGTCACGCAGCGGCAGCACGGTCGTGTACCTCGCCGGCCTGGACACCGAGGTGACGCTCGGCCGGGAGCAGCTCGACCGGCTCGCCACCGTCCTGCTGCGCCGCACCGCCGACCTCACCCGGATCACCCTGCAGCGCGCCGGCCTGGACGCGGCCACCACCGCCGGGGTGTTCCTCGTGGGCGGCGCCAGCCGGATGCCGCTGGTGGCGACGCTGCTGCACCGCATCCTCGGCGTGCCACCGCTCGTCGTCGAGCAGCCCGAACTGGTCGTCGCCGAGGGCAGCGTCCTGGCCATCGGCCGGCAACCAGCCGTGCCACCTGCCGCGACGCCGGTCTCGGCACCGTTCTCGGCACCCGTTGCGATGCCCGCCGCGATGCCCGCTCAGGCTCCCGCGCCCGCTCAGGCTCCCGTGCCTGCTCCCGCTCCGGAGCCTGCTCCCGCTCCGGAGCCGGCGCCGGTTGCGCGGGCCGCCCCCGCCGCGCCCCCGAAGGTGCCGCCGGCTGTCGCCGCGCCCGCCGCGCGGCAGGAGACCCGTCCGGTCCGTCCCGCCGCGGCACCCAGCTCGAACCGTGCCGCCACCGCATCCCGCTCAGACCGTGCCGCCGCGGCACCGCGCTCGGATGGTGCCGCTGCGGCACCGCGCTCGGATGGTGCCGCTGCGGCACC
>NZ_JBFAPO010000105.1:0-25583 GCF_040676755.1 Dactylosporangium sp. NPDC049525
TCGCCGACGAGACGACCCCGAGGTCGCGGGCCACCGCCCGCAGCGACAGGTTGGCCCCGTCGGTGGCCAGGTGCTGCCGGGCGATCGTCTTGATCATGCGCGACCACGTGGTGCCGCCGTTCGACATCGGCGCCTACGCCAGCCCCCTCGTCGGGTTCCGCAAGTACACCCGCGACGCCAACCAGCTGTGGGACCAGCCGCTGTTCACCGTCACCGGCCTGCCCGACGGGGCACCCGTGCGGATCGCGCTGCTCGACGACTACGACGGATCCGTGTGGGGCGCGGCCGGCGGCGCCGGCGCCACCCGCACCGACGGCGGCTACCAGCGCGTCGGCACCACCTTCGGACCGGCCGGCGGCACCACCGTGCGGGTCACGATCGCCCCCGCCTACGCGGCCGCGACCGACCTCAACCCGTGGCTGCCGGGCGCCGGGACCGCCGGGTCGATCGAGTTCGCCGGCGCCCGCCGGGCCGCGCTCGCCGAGAGCCTCCGGGTGAACCTCGCCGCGTCCACCGGCCTCGTGACCGCCCGGCTCGCGGCCGGCGACAGCTACACCGTGCGGACCACCGTCGCGACCGTCACCCTGCCCGAGGACGCCGCCCCGGCCGGGCGGCCCGCCCTCACCGAGAACGCGCAGGCGCTGCTGTCCAGCAAGGTCGCCACCTGGACCCGCGGCGCCACCGGCGGGACCGCGCAGCTGAAGGCCGTCGCGGCCTACCTGCGGGCCAACGGCGCCTACACCGACGGCGGCCCGGGGGAGGGCCAGTACCTGCCCGGGCACAGCCTCGGCCGGCTCGCCGCCTTCTTCAGCGAGCTCCGCCCGGCCGGCAACGACGAGCAGTACGCGGCCGCGTACGCCCTCATCGCCAACTACCTGGGGCTGCCGGCCCGGGTCGTGCTCGGTGCCACCCCCGGCGCCGGCGGGGTCGTGCGGGGCAGCGACGTGCACGCGTGGGTCGAGGTGCACGTCGCCGGCGGCTGGGCGACCGTGCCGCAGACCGAGTTCATGCCGGACGTGTCGAAGAAGCCCGAGCAGCAGCCACCGCAGGCCGCGGAGAACACCGACGCGATCGTCGTGCCGCCGCCGAACGCGGCCCGCCAGCCGACGTCCACCACCGACACCAGCCGCACCGACCCGCGCACCACCGGCGGGGAGAAGCGCAAGGCACCGTGGTGGGAACGCTGGTGGCGCACGATCGCGCCGGTCGTCACCTACGGCGGGCCGCCGCTGCTCGCCGTCCTGCTCGCCGCCGGCGCGGTCATCGGGGTCAAGGCGCGGCGCCGGTACCGCCGGCGCACCCGCGGCCCGGTCACCGGCCGGTACGCGGGCGGCTGGCGGGAGCTCGTCGACGCGGCCCGCGACCTCGGCGCCGACGTCCCGGCCGGCGGCACCCGGCAGGAGGAGGCGGTCCTGCTCGCCGGTCGCGGCCTCGGCCGGGTCGGCCCGGCGGTCCCGCCAGCGGGTCAGCCCGACGTCGACCTCGGGCGGCTCGCCACGGCCGTCGACGCCGCCGTGTACGGCGCCGGCGAACCGGCCGCGGCGCAGGCGGCCGAGTTCTGGCGCGACGTCGACGCGGCCCGCCGGCTGCTCACCCGCTCCGGCGGCCGGTGGCGGCGGTGGCGGGCCGCGCTGAGCCCGCGGTCGCTGCGCCCCCGCCGTCGCCGCCGTCGCCGCCGGCGGGCCGGCGCCCCCGCACTGCCCGTTCGCACCGCCGTCGCGTCCGGAGGGACCCGTTGAAGCTCAAGTTCACGCTGCGCCGGCAGGGCGCACCCGACGTCGACCTGCTCGCCACCGTCGACGCCGGCGCCACCGTCGGCGACCTCGCCGGGCACCTGCTGCGCGCCGACCCGCGCCGGCACGGCGCCGCCCCGCCGACCGCCCGGGACATGCCGACGCTGCGCCTGGCCGGACCCCGCGACCGGACCCTCGACCCGGCGCTGAAGCTCGCCGAAAGCGGCCTGCAGTCCGGGATGACCGCGGCCGTCACGCTGACCCCGGACACGTACGACACCCGCCGCGGCGACACGGTCGCGGTCGTCAACGTCACCGCCGGCCCCGACACCGGAGCTGAGTTCGTCCTGCAGTCCCGGACCACCGTCATCGGCCGCGACCGCGCCTGCGAGGTGCGCCTCACCGACCCGATGGTGTCGCGGCAGCACGCCCGGCTCACCGTCGGCGGCAGCGCCGAGATCGTCGACCTCGGCTCCGCCAACGGCCTCGAGTTCGGCGGCGAACAGGTCACCCGGGCGTCGCTGCGCTCCGGCGACACGATCCGCATCGGCGACACCGACCTGACCGTGCGGATCTCCAGCGGCGCGCCGGTCGACCGGGACGCCGCCGCCGAGGGGTTCATCCGCTCGCCGCGGCTCGCCCCGCACTACGAGGGCACCACCCGGCCCGCCCCGGAGCCGCCGCAACGGCCGACCCCGGCGCGGCTGCCGCTGGTCGCGCTCGCGATGCCGATGCTGCTCGGCGCGATCCTGTACTCCATCACCAAGTCGACGACGTCACTCATCTTCGTGGCGCTCAGCCCGCTGATGATGGTCGGATACAGCGTCGAGGCGACCCTGGCCGGCCGCTCGTCGTTCAAGAAGGCGCTGCGGGTCTTCCGCGACGACCTCGAGGCCCTCGACGTCGAGGCGACCGCGGCCGCCGCCGAGGAGGTCGCCGCCCGCCACCACGAACACCCGTCGCTCGCCGACTGCGTCGAGGCGGTCAGGCTCGGCACCCCGCTGCTGTGGACCCGCCGCCCCGGCGAACCCGGCTTCGCCGAACTGCGGCTCGGCACCGGCCGGCAGCCCGCCCGCAACCGCATCGAGCTGCCGTCGAACCGGCACGCACCACGGGACCTGACGGCCGACCTCACCGCGCTCGTCGCCCGGCACGACACCGTCGACGGGGCGCCGATCGTGGCCCGCCCGGCCGAGCACGGCGCCATCGGGGTCGCCGGGCCGCGGGATCCGCTGCTGGCCGCCGCCCGGGCCCTCGTCGTGCAGGCCGCCGCCCTGCACTCCCCGGCGGAGCTGGTGCTGGGCGCGTTCGCGTCCTCGGCGACCGCGCCGCACTGGGAATGGCTCAAGTGGCTGCCGCACACCACGTCGGCGCACAGCCCGCTGCCGGCGCGGCACCTCGCGTCCGGGCCGGAGAGCGGGATCGCGCTCGCCTCCGCCCTCGAGGAGCTCCTCGCCGCCCGGCAGGGCAAGACCGCTGCGGCGCTGCCGGTGGTGCTGGTGGTCGTCGAGGACGACGCCCCCGTGGAGCGCAGCCGCCTGGTCGAGCTCGCCGAACACGGCGCCGCGCACGGCATCCATGTGCTGTGGCTGGCCGGCGACACCACCCGGCTGCCCGCCTCCTGCCGCACCTACGTGGAGCTGAGCCCGTCCGGCGGCGCCGCGTTCGCCGGGTTCGCCCACGACGGGGAACGCGTCGACCCGCTGCAGGTCCAGTACGTCGACCCGGCCACCGCGGCCGAACTGGCCCGCCGGCTCGCCCCGCTCGTCGACGTCGGCGCCCGCCTCGACGACGACACCGACCTGCCCCGCGCGGTGCCACTGCTCGCCGTCACCGAACAGCCGCTGAGCCCCGACCCGGCCGTCGTCATCGAACGCTGGCAGGCGAGCCGGTCGATCGTCACCGGCCCCTACGCGCCGCCGGTGCCGGCGAAACAGGCCGGCACGCTGCGCGCCGTCATCGGCCGGTCCGCGCTCGGCGCGCACGCCCTCGACCTGCGCTCCGACGGGCCGCACGCGCTCGTCGGCGGCACCACCGGATCCGGCAAGAGCGAGCTGCTGCAGTCGTGGATCCTCGCCATGGCCGCCGCGCACAGCCCGCAGCGGCTCACCTTCCTGCTCATCGACTACAAGGGCGGGTCGGCGTTCAAGGACCTCGCCGACCTGCCGCACAAGGTCGGTCTCGTCACCGACCTCGACCCGCACGAGGTCCGCCGCGCGCACGTGTCCCTCGCCGCCGAGCTGCGCCGCAGGGAGAAGCTCTTCGCCCTGCACAGCGCCAAGGACCTGGTCGAACTGGAGAAGAAAGGCATCACCGACGCGCCGCCGAGCCTCGTCATCGTCGTGGACGAGTTCGCCGCGCTCGTCACCGAACTGCCCGAGTTCGTCGACGGCATGATCAACGTGGCACAGCGAGGGCGGTCGCTGGGCGTACACCTCATCCTCGCGACGCAACGGCCGGCCGGGGTCATCAAGGACAACCTGCGGGCCAACACGAACCTGCGGCTCGCGCTGCGCACCGCCGACGAGTCCGACAGCGTCGACGTCCTCGGCTCGCCGCAGGCCGCCTACTTCGACTCCGCCGTCCCCGGCCGCGCCGTGTCCAAGACCGGACCCGGCCGGCTCGTGCCGTTCCAGACCGGCTACGCCGGCGGGTGGACCCGCGACGAACCGGACCCGCCGGAGATCCTGGTCGAGGAGCTCGGCTTCGGCGTGCGGACCGGGTGGGAGCTGCCCTCCTCGGACGAACAGCCCGCCGACCTCGGCCGCACCGACATCCAGCGGCTCGTCGCGGCCCTGGAAGGGGCCCGGGTGCAGGCCCGTATCGCCCGGCCGGACCAGCCGTGGCTGCCGCCGCTCGGCGACCTGTACGACCTCGCCGACCCGACCCGGGTGCCGGTGTCGCGCAGCGACCGCGAACTCGTCTTCGGCATCCAGGACGACCCGGACGAACAGGCCCAGCCGCCGGTCGCGTTCCGCCCCGACACCCACGGTAACCTCGCCGTCTACGGCACCGGCGGATCCGGTAAGAGCACCCTGCTGCGCACCATCGCGGTTGCGGCCGGCTCCACGTCGGTGCGCGGCGGCCCCTGCCACGTCTACGGCCTCGACTTCGGCGCCCGCGGCCTGGACATGCTCGAACCGCTCCCGCACGTCGGCAGCATCCTCGGTGCCACCGAACACGAACGCATCGCCCGGCTGCTCAACGAGCTCAGCCGGCTCATCGCCGAACGCGCCGAACGGTTCGCCAAGGCCGGCGCCGGCACCATCACCGACTACCGCGCCGCCCCGCTCGGCCGCCCGGCCGAGGCCCGGATCCTGCTGCTCGTCGACGGCGTCGCGGCGTTCCGGCAGGCGTACGAGACCGGCGAACGGGCCCGGCTCTTCGACACGTTCTGCGCGATCGCCGTCGACGGCCGGCCGGTCGGCATCCACGTCGTGCTCACCGCCGACCGCCCCGCGTCGGTGCCGTCGGTCCTGTCCTCCGCCGTGCAGACCAGGGTGGTGCTGCGGATGGCCGACCCCAACGAGTACCACGGCATGAACCTCCCCGCCGACGTCCTCAAGCCCGGCTCACCACCCGGCCGGGGGCTGCTCGGCGGCGCGTCGGCGGCGTCCGCGGCGGAGCTGCAGGTCGCGATCCTCGGCGCGCGGTCGGACGTCGGCAGCCAGGCCGCGAACCTGCGCGAGTTCGCCCGCGCCCTCACCCACGCCGGCGTCCAGCCCGCCCCGGCCGTCGCCGAGGTGCCCAAGCTGGTGCCGCTGGACCTGCTCCCACCCACCGTCGCGGACCTGCCGGTGCTCGGCGTCGCCGCGGCCAGTATGCAACCGCAGCCGTTCGCCCCCGAAGGGGTGTTCCTCGTCATCGGCGCGCCCCAGTCCGGCCGCACCGCCGGCCTGCGCGCCCTGGCGACCGCGCTGCGCCGGTGGGACCCGGCGATCCGGCTGCACTGCCTCAGCGCCCAGCGGCGGTCCAGGCTCGCCGCCGCGCCGATCTGGACCGACCGGGCGGCCGGCGCCGACGAGGTCAACCGGCTCGCCAAGCAGCTCACCGACGACCTGCTCGGCGGCGCCGGGCAACGGGCGGCGGTGTTCCTGGAGAACGTCGTCGAGCTCGCCGGGATGGCCGAGGCCCCGCTGAGCGACCTGCTGAAGGTCTGCCGCGACGAGGGCGTGTTCGTCGTGGCCGAGGGCGAGTCCTCGGCGCTGACGTCCAGCTACGGCATCCTCGGCCAGGTCCGCGCCGGCCGCTACGGCCTGGCCTTCGCCCCCGACATGAACGACGGCGACCGTTTCCGCACGCCGTTCCCGGCCCGGCTCAACCGGGCCGACTTCCCACCCGGACGGGCGCTGTTCGTCCGGGGCGGCACGACCGCGGTCGTGCAGGTCGGCTTCGTCACCGAACCCGCCGACGCAACCCAGTAGGAAACAATGAGAGGAGCACCATGTCCGGCTTGACAGGGATGGACATCTCGGCCGTCCGCACACTCGCCAACCAGCTCAACGCGAAGGCGGACGAGATCGAGACCATCGCGAGCGCCCTCACCGGCCAGCTCGACGGCACCCAGTGGCTGGGTTCGGACGCCGACGGCTTCCGCAACGACTGGCTCAACACCCACCGCACCCAGCTGCAGAACGTCGCCGGCGCGCTGCGCGACGCGTCGACCCGCGCGTCGAACAACGCCAACCAGCAGGAGCAGGCGTCCGCCTCGTAACCCGCGCGGCGTCCCGGCCGGCGGCATGGTGGCCGCCGGCCGGCACGGGTCACGGGCAGTTGGTCAGGACCTCGACGTCGCAGGTGGTGTCGACGCCGAGGCCGCCGTCGCCGGTGTCGGTGCCGCCGCCCCCGACGAGGTCGTCCACGCCGTCACTGCCGTACAGCACGTCGACGCCGGCGCCGCCGTCGAGGGTGTCGTCGCCGTCGTCCCCGTAGAGCCGGTCGTCGCCGTCGTCGCCGGCGATCCCGTCGTTTCCGTCGAGGCCGAACAGGCGGTCGTCGCCGCCGCCCCCGTCGATGAAGTCGCCGCCGTCGTTGCCGTAGATGCTGTCGTCGCCGAGCTGGCCGTAGAGGTTGTCCCCGCCCGCGTCGCCGTTGATGCTGTCGTCGCCGGCCTCGCCGAAGAGCGTGTCGCTGCCCGCGCCGCCGTGCAGGTAGTCGCCGCCACCACCGCCGTAGATCACGTCGTCGCCGCCGTCGGCAGCGGTGACGACGAGGTCGTCGCCGTAGACGTCGTCCTCGTTGCCGCCGCCGGTGATGGTGTCGTTGCCCAGGCCACCCTCGGCGTAGCCGAACGTGCCGTTGCCGAGGTCGATCGTGTCGTCGCCGTCGCCGCCGCGCACCTCGTCCCGACCGGCGCCGGCGACCACGGTGTCGGCACCCTCGTTCGCGCAGATGATGTCGTCGCCCGAGTCTGTCGTGATGGTGTCGTCGCCGGGCCCGCCCCAGGCCCACACGTTGGTGCCGGTGGTGTTGAGGTACGTGTCGTTGCCGTTCGTGCCGAGGAAGATGTCGAACCCCATCGCCTGCGCCGTCGACATGCTGATGCCGAGGCAGACCGGGTCGGCGGGGATCGCGTGCGCCGGCGGCGCCGCCACGAACGTGCCCGCGATGACCGCGAGCACCGACCCGAGAGCGAGCGTGGCGCGGCCTGATCGAGTGCGTGGTGCCATGAGAACCTCCTGAGGTCGGCAATCCGCGCTCCATGCTGGGAGGCCGACCTTCGGGATTCCTTCGGCAGTCCTGCGCTACCCCCGGTCGGCGCCGATGCCGTAGAAGCGCGCCGCATTGCCGCCGAAGACCTGCTCGAGCTCGCCCGGGCTCAGCGCGGGCAGGGCGGCGGTGAGGCCCGCCAGGACCGCCTCGTAGGAGCCGGCGAGCAGGCAGACGGGCCAGTCGGAGCCGAACAGGAGGCGCTGCGGCGTGAACCAGTCCACGACGCGGCCGACGAACGGGCGCAGGTCCTGCGGCGTCCACGAGGCCCAGTCGGCCTCCGTGACCATCCCGGACACCTTGACCGACACGTTCGGCTCGGCGGCGAGCGCCGGCATGCCCAGCGTCCAGAGGTCGTCCCGGCCCGCGGCGATGCGCGGCTTCGCGATGTGGTCGAGCACGAACGGCAGCCCCGGCAGGCGCCGGACCGTGTCGGTCGCCGCGAGGATCTCCCGGGCCCGGATCAGCAGGTCGTAGGTGAGCCCCCGGTGCTGCACGGCGGCCAGGCCGCGGCGTACGTCGTCGCGCCGCAGCCAGTCCGGGTCCGGTTCGTCGTGGACCTGATGGCGGACGCCGACCAGCAGGTGGCCGCCCGGCCCGTCGAGCAGCTCGTCGAGCGTGTCGCCGACCGACGGCGCGGTCAGGTCGACCCAGCCCACCACGCCACGCACGACGTCGGTGGCCGCCGCGAGCTGCAGGAACTCGCGGGTCTCCGCGACGCTGGACAGCGTCTGGACGAGGATCGTGGCGTCGACGCGCGCGGCGCGCAGGCTGGGCAGGAGGTCGTCGGGTCCGAACGCGCGGCGGACGGGATCCATGGCGTCGCCGGCCATCCAGGGATAGGTGTACCGGGCGGGGTCCCAGAAGTGCTGGTGCGCGTCGACGCGGATCGCCGGGCCGTTCACGGTGCCTCCTCACGAGAGCGTCGGGATGTCATCGGTCCTCGACCGGCCGCAGCAGCGTATGCCGCCGCGGCCGGTCGAGGTGCGCTGTTCGGTGCGTCGCTGTCTGGCGTTGCCGTCTGGCGTCGCCTGTCTGGCGTCGCTTTCTAGACGAGCAGGTCGAACTGCTCCCAGAGGCCGACGGCGGTGCGGTTGGCGATCAGCGGTTGCGTGCCGGCCGACTCCGCGGCCACGATCCGGCCGTTGACGCGGGCGCGGAAGCTGATGCTGCCGTCGGGGTTGTAGATGAGGTCGAACTTCTGGGCCGTGCCGAGGGTCGGGCTGTCGGCGATCAGCGACGACGCGCCGCCGTTGGGTGCGCTGACGTAGTTGCCGTTGGCCTGCGCGCGCAGGCTCACGCTGCCGTCGGTGTTGTCGATGAAGTCGAACCGTTCCCAAGGGTCGACGGCCGGCCGGTTGGCGATCAGCGGTTGCGTGCCGGCCGACTCCGCGGCCACGATCCCGCCGTTCACGGCGGCGCGCAGGCCGACCGGCGAGCCGAAGAGCCGCCACTTCTGGTTGTTGCCGCCGCCGCAGGCCCAGAGCCGCACGTTCTGGGCGTTGGCCGGGTCGGCGTCCAGGCACAGGCGGGAGTCGACGCCGCGGATGGTCCCGTCGGAGAAGAAGTTCCACTTCTGATTGGCGTTGCCGAGACAGTCATGGATGACGACCCGGGTGCCGTTGGTCTTGCCGAAGCCGAACGCGTCCAGGCATTTCGCGTTGCCGTAGACGGTGATCGACCCGTTCGCCTGTCTGGTCCATCGCTGGTTGGTGGCGTTCAGGCAGCCCCGGACCTGGACCTGCAGGTCGTTGGTCTGCGACGAGTTGGGCACGTCGAGACACGTGTTGGTGCCGACGTTGCGCAGCTCGGTCGTGGCCGTGCCGCGCCCGCCCCACGCGTACTTGAGGCGGTCCACGGCGGTGGGGTTGGGGGTCCACAGCGGCAGGTTGTTGGAGCTGCCGTCGAACCCGCTGGCGAGGCGCAGGATGTTGAGCGTGTCATGGTCCGGGGTCGTGGTCCTGCCGCCGATGACGTGGCACCAGATCGCGCCCAGGTGGTTGTTGCGGGCGACGTCGGTGAGGGCCCGCAGGTATGCGACCTCCTTGTCGGTCGTGCCGCTGGGGGTGGCGTTGAAGTCGACGCCGGTGTCCGCCGACGCGCCGAACTCCTCGATGACGGTGCGCGCGGTGCAGTTGCCCATGAGGGTGGTGATGTCGGTGACCCACTGGTCGTAGGTCCGCGCGCCGTACGGGAAGGCGTAGCGGTGCATGCCGAGGTAGACCCCGTTGAAGCGGGCGTCGTTGCACAGCGGCCGCAGGTCACTGCCCCAGCCACCGCCGTCGAGCTGGGCGCCCTCGATGAACAGCCGGTTGCTGGCGATGCCGGCGGCGTTCATCCGGCCGATCCAGGTGGCGGCGAAGTTCAGCCACTGGGTGGTGTTGAAGCCGATGGGCTCGTTGATCGGGTCGAAGTAGACCAGCGGGTTGGCCAGGTACCTGGCGGCCAGGGTGTCCCACATCTGGTTGAACGTGGCCAGGAAACCGGCGGGGACCATGTTGGTGCCGTCCTGCGACCAGTAGCACAGGATGACCTTGAAGCCGCGGGCGGTGGCGGCGTCGATGACGCCGTTGTAGGAGGTCCAGGACGTGGTGGCGGGGTTGATCGGCAGTCGGACGGTGTTGGCGCCCAGGTTGCTCTGGAACGCGGCGAACATGGCGTCGGCCTTGCTCCTGGTGGTGTTGTAGTCGTCGTTCGGCGACAGCCCCTGCAGCACGAGCCGGTCGGGGCTGAAGTTGTCGCCGAGGCGGGACCAGTGCACGCCGCGGAACTGGCTGGAGTCGAAGCCGACGGCGGCCTCGGCCGTGGACGGGCCGGTCACCAGGACGAGCGTGGCCGAGGCCAGCGCGGTCACGGCGGCCAGCGCGAGCGAGAGGAGGCGGCGTCTGAGGCGGGCGGCGGCACTGGCGGGTGCCGGGATACGGGCCATGGTGTTTCCTTTCCAGCCCCGCAGGCGATGACCGCCAGGCGGGAATCGGATGGGCGGTAACGTGGCATTGACCAGCCAGAAATGAACCTAGCGACGCTTCGGTGGATGCGTCGATCGTGTCTTTCGGAACGCGCCAATCCGTATGGCGAATCGACTTAGGAAATGTCGACCGTCGATGTTTGCTATGCCCGGGCGGATCGCCGCCGCAGCCACCGCGGGAATCCGTACGCGGCGGCTGCCAGAAAGATGAACGAGCCGGTGACGATCTGCTGGTCGAAACTCTGCAATCCGAGCAGGCTCATCCCATTGGACAGGAATCCCAGGAACAGCACGCCGATCCCGGTGCGCAGCAGGCTGCCCCGCCCGCCGGAAAGGCCGGTGCCGCCCAGGACCACGGCGCCGACGATGTTGAGCAGCAGCGGGCTGCCCATGCTCGCACCCGCCCCGGCCAGCCCCGAGGTCAGCACCACACCGGCGATCGCCGAGAAGAGGCCGGCGACCGCGTAGACACTCGTCCTCGTGCGGACCACATTGACGCCGCTGATTCGGGCGACCTCGACGTTGGCGCCCACGTGCACGACGCGCCGGCCCCAGGCGGTGCGGGTCAGCACGACCTGCGCGACGACGTACAGCCCGACGGCCAGCCACACGGCGTAGGGGACCCCACCGGGACCTTCGATGCTGAAGCGGATGAACCCCGTGGGCACCGGCGCGATCGTCCGGCCGTGGCTGAGCAGCGTGGTGCCGCCGCTCACGACGTACAGCGCGGCGAGGGTCACGGCGAACGGCACGACATTGACCTTCGCGACGACGACCCCGACCAGCAGCCCGATCACGACCCCGGTGCACAGCGCCGCGGCGATGCCGGCCGCCAGGTTGCCGCTGCTGGTGATGATCCACGCGCCGGCGACCCCGCTGGCGCCGATCACGCTTCCGGTCGACAGGTCGATCCCGCCGGTCAGGATCACGAACGTCGCCCCGATCGCCGCGATGGCGACGACCGCCGACTGGCTCAGCACGTTGATCAGGTTCGACGACGTCAGCAGGCCGTCGGTCATGACGCTGAGCACGGCGATCAGCAGGATCAGCGCGGGCAGCATCGCGAGGTCGGCGAGCCAGCCGACGTGACGGGTCCGGTCGCGCAGCCCGGCCAGGCGGCCGGGCCGGGCGTCCCCGGCGCCGGCGGCGGCTCCGGGGACCGCGGCGTTCGGGGCGGCTCCGGGGACCGCGGCGTTCGGGGCGGTGGAGGGCTCCGCGGCGGAGCCCTCCACCCGATGTGGATCAGGACGCACAGCCCCACACCTGCGCGCTGGTCGTGGCGAAGTTGGCCTGGTTCAGGGTCAGGCCCTTGGCCTGGACCGTCTTGGACGCGACCGGCTGGCCGCCGAGCGTCGTGGTGATCGCGGCGATCGCCTGCTTGCCGAACTCGTCGACGGGCGTGGCGATGTCGGCGTCCAGCGTCTTGGCCTGCATGGCCTTGCAGCCGTTCTGGTCGCCGTCGATGGTCACCATGAAGACGTGCTTGGGGTCGCCGATCGGCGCGAGCTTGTTCGCCGCGGTCAGCGCCGACTGCACCGACGGCAGGAGGAAGTCCGACGGGACGTAGATCGAGTTGATCGTCGGGTCCTTCTGCAGCGCGTTCGAGGTGCCGTCGAGGGCCTGCGTCGGGTTCCAGTCGGTGGGGACCTGGCTGGCGATGGTGATGTTGGGCTGCCCGGCGAGCGCGGCGTTGAACCCGTCGCGCCGGCCGATCGCGTTCTGGTCGGTCAGCCCGCCCACCAGCTCCAGCACCTTCAGCGGCGTCGTCTTGGCCGCGGCGAGGAACTCGGCCGCGGCCGCCTTGCCGTCGGCCACCGGGTCGCCGGTGATCTGGAAGGTGACGCTCTGCTGGTCCGCGACCGCACGGTCGATCGCGAGGAACGGGACCTTGTGGGCCTTGGCCAGGCTGGCCGAGGAGGCGATCTGCTGGCCGTCCTGCGCGATGACGATCACCGCGTCGACCTTCTTCGTCTGGATCAGGTCCTGGATCTGCGAGGCCTGCTTCTGGGCGTCCTGGTCGGCGACGGCGAAGACGACGGAGTACCCGGCGGCGTCGGCGGCCTTCTGGATCGATGACTTCTCCGCCTGGCGGATCGCGTTCAACAGGTCGAAGCTCACGCCGATCGTGCGTTTCTTGCCGGCCGTGGCGGAGTCCGAGCCCGATCCGTCCGAGCCCGAACCGCATGCGGTGAGCGCCAGTGACGCGGCGGCGACCAGGGCCAGACAACGTGCAACACCGAACGGTTTCACGGTAGTTCCCTTCGATTGCTTCTTGGGGGGTGTGCCAGCACGCCGACGTCGCGTCGACGTGAGGGTTGACGTCAGGCCGTCGTGGCGTCCGCCGGCGACGGGCGGCGCCGGCCGGTCAGTCGCAGTGCCCGGGCGAGGTGTCGCCACCGCGCCGCGGCGGCCAGGACCGCGGCGAGCAGCACGCCGCCGCGGACGATGTCGAAGACGTAGGGTGAGGCGCCCGAGAAGACCAGGCCGGTCTGCACGGTGGTGAGGATCAGGGCGCCCAGCACGGTGCCGCCGATGCTGCCCCGCCCGCCGAACAGGCTCGTCCCGCCCAGGACCACCGCGGTGATCACGGTCAGCTCGAACCCCTGGCCGATCGACGGCTGGACGGCGCCGAGCCGGGCGGTCTGGGTGAGGGAGGCGACGGCGGCGAGCACGCCGGCCAGCGCGTAGGCGCCCACGAGCACCCGGCGGACCGGCAGGCCGGCGTTGACCGCGGCGTCGGGGTTGGAACCCACCGCCTGGACGTACCGGCCGAACGTCGTGCGGCGGAACACGAAGGCCCCGGCGAGCGCCACGGCGGTGGCGATCAGGACCGGCGTCGGCACGCCGAGGAGGTTTCCGGTGCCGATGCCCCGCAGGTTCGCGGGCAGGTCGATGTTCTGCTGGCCGGTGATGTGGCCACCGGCGCCGCGGAACACCTGCATCGTGGCCAGCGTGACGATGAGCGCGGGCACCCGGGTGAGGGCGACCGCGAGACCGTTGAGCAGCCCCATGAGCAGCCCCGCCACGCAGATGGCGGCGAAGACCACGGCCGTCGGACCGCCGACGAGGGCCCGGCTGGACTCGATCGCCGCCGCGAGGAACAGCATCGACCCGACGGACAGGTCGATCCCGGCCGTCATGATCACGTAGGTCATGCCGACCGCCGCGATGATCAGCGGGCTCGCCTGAACGGCGATGTTGCGCACGTTCGCGACGGTGGCGAAGCCCGGGTACGACGCCGCCAGCGCGAGCAACAGGACCACCAGCACCGGCAGCAACGGCTCACGCCGGACGGCCGCGCGCAGCCGTCCGAGCACGCCGGGCGCCGGGCTCACCGGGCACCGCCGGTCGCGAGCCGGATCACGGTCTCCTGGGTGGCCTGCGATCTGTCCAGGACACCGGCGAGGCGGCCGTCGTGCATGACCCCGACCCGGTGGCTGAGCCCGAGCACCTCCTCCATCTCCGAGCTGATGAGCAGCATCGACGAGCCGGCGCGGGCGAGGTCCACGAGCAGCCGGTAGATCTCCGCCTTCGCCCCCACGTCGATACCGCGCGTCGGCTCGTCGAGGATGATCAGGCGGGGGCGCTTCACCAGCCACTTGCCGAGGACCACCTTCTGCTGGTTGCCGCCGCTGAGCGAGCCGCCGTCGATGCTCAAGCCGCTGCGGGCGACCAGGTGCACCCGGCCCGCCAGTTCCTCGGTCATGCGGCGCTCGCGGCCGTGGTCGAGCCAGCCGGTCCGGCGGGACCGGCAGACCGAGTCGAGATCGACGATGGACAGGCTCTCCCGGATGGGCCGGTCCAGGAACAGCCCTTCGTGCCGCCGGTCCTCGGTGACGAACGCCATGCCGGCCTCGATGCAGGCGCGGACGTTGCCGCGGCGCAACGGCCGCCCGCCCACCTCGATCCGGCCGGCCTGGCCGGCCAGGCCGAAAATCGCCCGGGCCACCTCGGTGCGCCCCGAGCCCATCAGCCCGGCCAGGCCGAAGATCTCCCCCTCGGCGATGTCGAACGAGACCCCCGAGACCCGTCCGCCGTCGCCCAGGTCGTGCACCGACAGCGCCGTGGCCGTGCGCGGCGACGGCAGGGGCGGATAGCCGCGAGCCAGCTCGCGGCCCACCATCAGCGATTCGAGCGTGGCCCGGTCGAGCTCGCCCGTCGGCCGGTCCGCCACGACCCGGCCGTCGCGCATGACCACGACCCGCTGGCTGAGCCTGGCGACCTCCTCGAGGTAGTGCGAGATGTAGAGCACGGCGACGCCGTCGGCGCGCAACTGCTCCACGATGCGCATGATGAGCTCACGCTCGACGAGGTTCAGCGACGCGGTCGGCTCGTCGAACACGATGGCCCGCGGGTCCGCGGCCAGCGCCTTGGCGATCTCGACCAGCTGGCGCTGCCCGGCGGACAGGTCACGCACGATCACGTCCGGGCCGAAGCCGGCGCCGACGCGCTGCAGCACGGGCGCGGCGGCGCGCCGCAGGTGCCCGGGGCGGACCGTCACGCGGCCGGGGGACCGGAGCCGATCGATGAGGATGTTCTCCGCGACGGTCAGGTCCAGGAACAGGCTGGTCTCCTGGTGCACCGTGGCCACACCGGAGTGCTTGGCGCCGCCGACCCCCTCGGCGGCCGGGACGCCGCCGAAGCTCACCTGCCCGGAGTCGGGCCGCAGGGTGCCGCCGATGACGTTCTTGATGGTGGACTTGCCGGCGCCGTTCTCCCCGACCAGCGCGACGACCTCGCCACCGGAAACGGTGAAGGAAACGCCGTCCACGGCGGTGATCCCGCCGAACGACTTCGACACGTTGCCGACCGCGATCGCCGGATGCATCACGGTCGGCCCGCCGTCGTCGCCGGAGCCGCGGCGGTGATCGGACATGCAATGCCTCCAGTGCGATTCTGGGCAGGTGGGGCGTGCAGGAACGACGGGTCTCAGCCGCATCCGCCCTCAATGTGCAGCCGACGTTACAACCGGCGATCATGCTGGTGAAGCGCATGTTTCAGCAGGGCTCGATCCGAAATTCGGATCGACGACCGGGGCATTTCCCTGAACGCATTCGGCGGCCCGACGATTCGCGATACGGATGGTGTCGTTCTGTTACTCACGCTTCGCCGGGAGAAGACCGCCGACCTATCGTCGGTGCCATGACACTCCCGCTGCCCGTCTGGGAATCCGGTCGATTCCACGAGCTTTCATGACGGCAACCGCGCCGACCGACGCGGTGGAGCCGCTGGTGCCGATGGAAGGCACCGACGACGTCGGGCTGGTCGTCAGCGACGTCGGCCGGGGAACACCCATCCGGACCGCCGGCGGCGTGGTCACCGCGCTCGACGACATCCCCGCCGGCCACAAGGTAGCCGTCCGCGCCGTCGCTGCGGGCGCACCGGTGCGCAAGTACGGCGAGGTGATCGGCATCGCCCGCGACGACATCCCGGCCGGTGCCCACGTGCACCTGCACAACCTCGGCGTCGGGTCGCACACGGCCGGCGGCGCGGCCTTCCACGGCGCCGGGCCGGCCTGGCGTTCACCGGCCGCACCGCCGCGCGAGCACTTCATGGGCTACCGCCGTCCCGACGGCCGGGCCGCGACCCGCAACTACATCGCGGTGCTGCCGACCGTCAACTGCTCCGCGACGGTCGCCCGCATGGTCGCGCAGACCGCCAACGCCGCGCACGCCGGCGTCCCGGGGCTGGACGGCGTGATCGCCCTGACGCACGACCTGGGTTGCGGCATGGCCGAGGGCACCACCGGCGACGACATCCTGCGCCGCACGCTGCGCGGGTACGCCGGACACGCGAACATCGTCGCGGTGCTGACGATCAGCCTCGGCTGCGAGGTCAACCAGCCGGAGAACGTCTTCGGCGCGCACGTCGGTGCCGACACCCTCGGCATCCAGGAACTGGGCGGCACCGCGGCCACCGTCAACGCCGCGCTGGAGCGCATCGCGGCCATGGCCGCCGGCGTCGCGGGCCTGCGGCGCGAGCCCATCCCGGTGTCCGAGCTGGTGCTGGGGCTGCAATGCGGGGGCAGCGACGCGTACTCAGGCCTGACCGCCAACCCGACGCTCGGGGTGGCGGCCGACCTGCTGGTCGCGGCCGGCGGCCGGGTCATCCTCGGCGAGACACCCGAGATCTACGGCGCCGAGCACCTGCTGCGCAACCGGGCCGCCACCGAGGAGGTCGGCCGGCGCATCGACGAGCTGATCTTCTGGTGGCAGGGGTACACGGCGCGCAACGGCGCGGCGCTGGACAGCAACCCGTCCAAGGGCAACAAGGCCGGCGGCATCACGACGATCTGGGAGAAGTCGCTGGGTGCGGTCCTCAAGGCCGGCACCAGCCCGCTCAACGACGTCGTCGCCTACGCCGAACCCGTCACCGCCGCCGGGCTGACCTTCATGGACACCCCCGGCTACGACCCGGTGTCGGCGACGGGCATGGTGGCCGGCGGGGCGAACCTGCTGGCGTTCACCACCGGACGCGGCTCGGTGTTCGGGTCCCGTCCCACGCCCTGCCTCAAGATCAGCACCACCTCGCGCCTCTTCGAGCACATGCGCGGCGACATGGACTTCGACGCCGGCCCCGCGCTGTCCCGCGACGACCAGATCCGCTACGGAATCCGGTTGTTCGAGGACCTGGTGGACATGGCATCCGGGACGCCGAGCAAGTCCGAGACACTCGGCTTCGGCACCGAGGAGATCGTGCCGTGGCGGATGGGAGCCGTCGTATGACCGTCCCCGGGCCGCCAGTTCACCGATTCCGCTGCGTACGAGAGGTCAAGTCATGAGATTCAGCGACAAGGTCGCCGTGGTCACCGGCGCCGACGCCGGCATCGGCCGGGCGACCACGACGCGGCTGCTCGCCGAGGGCGCCACCGTGTACGCCATCGACCTGCGGCACACCCAGCCGTGGCAGGACCCGGGCCCGGGGCGGCTGCACCTGCTCGAGCTCGACGTCGCCGACCCCGGCACCCCGGCGCAGCTGGAGGCCCGCCTGCGCGCCGAGACCCGGCAGGTCGACGTGCTGGCCAACGTCGCCGGCATCCTGCACATCGCGCCCTTCCTCGAGGTCACCCGCGGCGACTGGGACCGCGTGCTCGCGGTGAACCTGACCGGCGTGTTCTTCCTGAGCCAGGCCGTCGCCCGCATCATGGTCGAGCAGCAGACCGCCGGACGGATCGTCAACGTCTCGTCGGTGCACGCCGTGGTCTCCGAGCCGAACGCGGCGCCCTACACCGCGACCAAGGGCGGGCTGGAGGCGATGACCCGCACGATGGCCTCCGAGCTCGCGCCGCACGGCATCACCGTCAACTGTGTGCGCCCCGGCGCCACCAGGACCAGGATGAGTGAGCCCATCTACACCGAGCAGATCGTGCGGTCCCTGAAGGCGAAGATCCCGCTGGGGAAGATCGCGCCGCCGGAGTGGATCGCCTCGGCCATCTGCTACCTCGCTTCGGACGAGGCCTGCTACACCACGGGTGCCTGCCTCGACGTCGACGGCGGGTACGCGATGGACGGCTCGCTGCCCGGGACGGCGTACGCATGACCGGATCGGTACGCAGCATCGGCGGGGTTGCCGTGGTCACCGGTGCCGCCTCCGGTATCGGGCGCGCCACCGCCGTGTGGCTGGCCCGCGACGGCTACGAGGTCGCCATGATGGACCTCGACGACGCCGGCCTGACCGAGACCCGCGCCCGGATCCAGGACGTCGGCGGCAAGGCGCACCAGTTCGCGGTGGACCTGTGCGACCCGCTCGCCGTCGGCTCGGTCACCCGGGAGATCGCGGTGACCGTCGGCGCCCCGGAGGTGCTGGTGAACGTGGCCGGCATCGGCGTGGCCGCGACGGTCCTGGAGACCAGCGACGAGGACTGGAGCCGCGTCCTGGCGGTGAACCTCACCGGCCCGTTCCTCACCACACGGGCGACGCTGCCGCTGATGCTCGACCGGGGCACCGGCGTGATCGTCAACATCGCCTCGGTGGGCGGCCTGGTCGGTCTTGCCCGCCGGGCCGCGTACTGCGCCTCCAAGGCCGGCCTGATCGGCCTCACCAAGGCCATCGCCGTCGACCACGCCCGCGACGGCATACGCTGCGTGGCGATCTGCCCCGGCACCGTGGAGACCGAGTGGGTCGGCAAGATCCTGGCGAACGCCGCCGACCCGGCCGCCGCCCGCGAGGCGATGGCGGCGCGGCAGCTCGACGGCCGCATGGGTACACCGGACGAGGTCGCCGCCATGGTCTCCTTCGTCGCCGGTCCGGACGGCCGGTTCATCAACGGCGCGGCCCTCGTCATCGACGGCGGGATGACCGCCGCATGAGTGCGCTCGCCGCCGATCTGGGGCGCATCGCCGGCGCGTCGAACGTGGAGGTGCGCCCGGCGGCGCTCGTGCCCTACCGGACGGACGCCACGTTCGGCTTCTCCGGCACACCGTCCGCCGTCGTCAGGCCGGGCAGCGTCGAGGAGGTGTCACGGATCCTGGCCTGGGCGAACCGGCGCGGCGTCCCCGTCGTGCCGCGCGGCGCGGGAACCAGCCTCGCCGCCGGAGCGGTCCCGATCCACGGCGGCATCGTGCTCGCGCTGACCCGCATGAACCGCATCCTGTCGATCGACCCCGTCGACCTGACCGCCGTCGTGCAGCCCGGCGTCACGACCCAGGACCTGGCCCGCGCCGCCGCCGGGCACGGCCTGCACTACCCACCTGACCCCGGCAGCCAGCGGGTGTCCACGCTCGGCGGCAACGTTGCCACCAACGCCGGCGGCCTGCACGGGCTCAAGTACGGCAACACCGGCGGCTACGTCCTGGGCGTCCAGGCCGTCCTCGCCGACGGCGAGGTCATCCGCGCCGGCGGCCGGCTGCTCAAGGACGTCGCCGGATACGACCTCGTCCGCCTGCTCACCGGCTCGGAGGGCACCCTCGCGGTGCTGACCGAGCTGACCCTCGCGCTGCGCCCGGCGCCGGCGGCGAGCACCACCGCACTGGCGTACTTCACCGATCTGCACACCGCCAGCGACGCCGTGCGTGGCGTCATCGGCGCCGGCATCCTGCCCGCCACCCTCGAGTTCCTCGACGCGAAATGCATCCGGTCCGTCGACGCGTACGCGCACCTGGACCTGGACACGACGGCCGGGGCGATGCTGCTGTTCGGCGACGACGGCAGCGACGCGGAGGTGCGGCGGACCGTGTCGGCGATGGCGGCGGTCATGCGCGAGCACGACGCCACTTCGGTGCAGGTCGCCACCGCGGCGGCGGAGTCCGACGCGCTGCTGGCCGCGCGCCGCTGCGCGCTGCCGGCGCTGGCCAGGCTCGGCGGGGCGACCATGCTGGAGGACGTCGGCGTGCCCCGCTCCCGCCTGCCCGACCTGGTCGACCGCATCGACGCGATCGCGGCACGGCACGAGGTCACGATGGCGACCTTCGGCCACGCCGGCGACGGCAACGCGCACCCGGTCGGCTGCTTCGACCCCGCCGACCCGCAGCAGCGCGCCCGCGTCGCGGCGGCCTTCGACGACATCTTCGCCGCCGCCGTCGAACTGGGCGGCACCATCACCGGCGAGCACGGCGTCGGCGCGGCGAAACTGCCCTACCTCGAGGCGCAGCTCGGCCGGCCGCAGCTCGCGCTGCTGGCCCGGATCAAGCAGGCGTTCGACCCGGTCGGCATCCTCAACCCCGGAAAGCTCGGATCATGACCGCCGGCCGTGTCTTCGACCCGGAGGATCTCGGTACCTGCATCTCCTGCGGGTTCTGCCTGCCCACCTGCCCGACCTACAAGCTGACGGGCGACGAGGCGTCGTCGCCGCGCGGGCGGATCGCGCTCATGCGCGCCGTCGACGACGGCACGGTCGACGTGTTCGACGCCGCCGCCCGCGAGCAGGGCTCGTTCTGCCTCGGCTGCCGCGCGTGCGAGCCCGTGTGCCCCGCGGACGTCCCCTACGGCCGGCTCCTGGAGCAGCTCCGCGACACCCAATGGAAGGGGCGGCGCCGGCCGCTGCGCATCCGGCCGCTGCTCGCCTTCGCCAGCCGCGGCCGGATCATCCGCCTCGTCGGCGCCCTGCGCCGGCACGCCCGGTTCACCGCGCCGGCGGCGCCGCAGGACGACGGCGACACGTTGCTGCTCGGCTGCTTCGAACGGGTCCTGTACCCCGCAGTGAGCCGCGCCGCCGCCAGCACCCTGCCCGGTGTGCGGGTGGCGCGCGAACAGGGCTGCTGCGGCGCGCTGCACGCCCACAACGGCGACCTGGCCCGCGGTGAGCAACTCGCCGCCGACCTCGCCGGCCGGCCCGGGCGGATCGTCTGCACCTCCGGTGGCTGCGCGGCCCACCTCGCCGGGGTCGCCGGCCGCGACCGGGTCGTCGACTACTCCGAGGCACTGCTGGAACGCGGCCTCGCGCCCGGCCCGGTCCTCGTCGACGGCCGCCCGGCCCGCATCGGCCTGCAGGACTCCTGCCACCTGCGCAACGGGCTCGGCGTCAGCGCAACGCCCCGTACGGTGCTCGGCACGCTCGGCGACTACGTCGAGATCCCCGGCGCGGCCGACTGCTGCGGCGCCGCGGGCACGTACGCCATCCTCCGCCGGCGTGACAGCAGGCGGGTGCTGGCCGCGAAACTGGCGGCGCTGGCGGATCTCGACCTAGACTTCCTGGTCGTGGTGAACCCCGGGTGCCAGCGCCAGCTGACGGCAGCGGTTCGTCGCGCGCGGCTGCGCACCAGGGTGGTGCACCTGGCCGAGCTCGTCGCCCTCGCGCAGGCCGAGTACCGATGAGCGAGGAGCCCACCGACGACCTCGACGGGACCGAGCTGACGCCGCGCGACCCCCGCGATGCCATGTCGCTGCAGACCGCCTGGCTGCGCAGCTTCCTCGCGGTGGCGGACAAGGGCGGCTTCGGCGCCGCCACGCTCGCGCTGCACCTGTCGCAGTCGCGGGTCAGCGCCCACATCGCGGCCCTGGAGCACGCCCTCGGCGTGACGCTGTTCGACCGCAAGGCCCGGCCCATCTGCACCACCGCGGCCGGGGAACTGTTCCGCGGCCACGCCATGACCGCGCTGCGGGAGCTGCAACGCGGCATCGACGCGGTCCGCAGCACCCTGGACAACGTCGTCGCCCACGTGACGATCGGCAGCTACCCCAGCGTCAGTTCCACCTACCTGCCGGCGGTGCTGCAGGAGCTGCAGGCCCGACACCCCGGCGTCACCGTCGAACTGCACGAGGGCAACGCCGCGACGCTGGAGGAGATGGTCGCCAGCGGCACCGTCGACCTCGCCTTCCGGCCGCTGCTGCCGAAGATGCGCGAGACCACCCTGTGCCATCGCACGATCTGGCACGAGGACATCGTCGCGGTGATGCGGGAGAACGACCCCCTCGCCGAACGGGCCACGGTCAGCCTCGACGACGTCCTGGCCCGTCCGCTGATCGGCAACCCGGCCGGCACCGAGGAGGAGGGCGGCGGGTTCGACGTCCGCAACACCCTCGGCGAATCCGCCGGCCGCGCGAACATCGCCTACCTGACCGACCAGCCGGCGACGCTGGTCGCGCTGGTGCGCGCCGCGTTCGGCGTCGGCGTCATCAACCGCCTCGCGCTGCAGACCACCAGCACCGAGGGCCTGACCATCCGCACGATCGACTCACCGACCGCGCACCGCAACGTGGCGCTGTTCTGGATGCGCCGGCGCGCCGACAGCGCCGTCGTCAAGGCGTTCCTCGATGCCCAGGAACGGGCCCCGTTGCCGCCGGGCGTCCTCGCGATCTGACCCGCCGACGCGCGGGTCATGCGGTGCCGTCCGTTGGGCCGTGGTGGAACTGGTCGAGGCGTTTGAGCAGTGCGGGGTCGGCTTGTTCGTCGGGGGTGGCTGGGTAGGTGTCGGGTTCGGCGGTGCGGAGGGTGAGGGTCATGGTGAGGCCGCCGCCGGGGGTGTTTTCCGGGTTGAGGTTGCCGCCCATGGCTTCGGCGAGGCCGCGGGAGAGGGCGAGGCCGAGGCCGACGCCGGTGGTGTTGTCGCGGTCGCCGAGACGTTGGAAGGGTTGGAAAACCCTGTCCCGGTCGGCGGTGGGGATGCCGGGGCCGTGGTCGATGATGCGGACCTCGACGAGGCCGGCGTGTTCGCTGACGCTGATGAGGGGTGGTTGTTCGGGTGGGCTGTAGCGTAGGGCGTTGGCCAGGACGTTGACGAGAATGCGTTCGAGCAGGGTGGGGTCGGCGTAGACCTCGGGGAGGTCGTCGGGAACGTTGATCCGCACGGCGGCGGCGATGTCGCCGAGGTCGTCGATGCTGCGGGGGATCGCTTCGGCGACGCTGATGGGTTGTGGGTGCATGCCGAGGGCGCCGGCCTGGAGGCGGCTCATGTCGAGGAGGTTTTCGACGAGGCGGTTGAGTTTGTCGAGGGATTCTTCGGCGGTGGCGAGGAGTTCTTCGCGGTCTTCGGTGGAGAATTCGATGTCGTGGCTGCGGAGGCTGCCGACGGCGGCTTTGGCGGAGGCGAGGGGGGTGCGCAGGTCGTGGCTGACGGCGGACAGCAGTGCGGTGCGGAGTTTGTCGACTTCGGCGAGGGATCCGGCTGCGGCGGCTTGTTCGGAGAGTCGTTGCTGGCGTAGTGCGATGGCGGCGTTGGCGGCGAACGCCTCGATCAGCCGCCGGTCCGACGCCGCCAGGGTCGGGCCGCGCAGGGCGAGGGAGAGGTTGTCGTCGATCGGCACCTCCGTCTGGCCGTCCGAAGGCGACGTGCACGGCGGCTCGCCGACGTTCGCGGCGATCAGCCACGCGCCGGCCTCGCCGCGCGTTGCCGCATCTTCGTCGGTACGGCGCTGCAACAGCGTGACGCTGGTGAGGCCGAACGATTCGCGGACCCGTTCGAGCAGGGCCTGGAGTGGCTGGTCGCCGTGCAGGACGCTGCCGGCGAGCGTGGACAGGGTCTGCGCCTCGGCCCGGGCACTGGCCGCTTCTCTGGTCCGCCGGGCGGCGAGGTCGACGACGGTGGCGACTGCGGTGGCGACGAGGACGAATGCCAGCAGGGCGAACAGGTTCTCCCGTTCGGCGACCGTGAACCGGTGCATCGGTGGCGTGAAGTAGTAGTTGAGGAGCAGGAAGCTGCCGACGGCGGCGAACAGCGCGGGCCACAGCCCGCCGACGAGGGCGACGGCGACGGTCAGCATGAGGAAGGCGAGGATGTCGCTGGGCAGCGAGATGTCCGCCTGGATGGTCTCGAGGCCGACGGTCAGCAGCGGCAGCGCGAGCACGGCGAGCGCGACGCCGGCCAGCCGGCGGCGCAGGGTGAGCCCGCTGGTCGTCGGGCGCCGGAGCCGGCCGCGTCTGGCCTGTTCGTGGGTGACGAGGTGGACGTCGATCGTGCCGGACTCGGCGGTGGTGGTGACGCCGACGCCGGGTGAGAACAGCTGGGCGAGGCGGTGCCGGCGGCTGGCGCCGAGGACGAGTTGGGTGGCGTTGACGCCGCGGGCGAAGTCGAGGAGCGCGGTGGGGATGTCATTGCCGACGACCTGGTGGTAGGTGCCGCCGAGGGTTTCGACGAGGATGCGCTGCCGGGCGAGGTTGGCGGGGTCGGCGCCGGCGAGGCCGTCACCGCGGATGACGTGGACCGCGAGAAGGTCCGCGGCTTTGGTGCGGGCGGCGACGCGGGCGGCTCGGCGGATGAGGGTGTCGCCTTCGGGGCCGCCGGTGAGGGCGACGACGACGCGTTCGCGGGTTTCCCAGGTGGTGTCGATGCCGTGCTGGGCGCGGTAGTGGTCGAGTTGGTCGTCGACTTTGTCGGCGAGCCAGAGCAGGGCGAGTTCGCGGAGGGCGGTGAGGTTGCCGACGCGGAAGTAGTTGCCGAGGGCGGCGTTGACTTTTTCGGCGCGGTAGATGTTGCCGTGTGCCATGCGTCGTCGTAGTGCTTCGGGGGTCATGTCGACGAGTTCGATTTGTTCGGCGCGGCGGACGACGGCGTCGGGGACGGTTTCGCGTTGGGGGACGCCGGTGATTTGTTCGACGACGTCGTTGAGGGATTCGAGGTGTTGGATGTTGACGGTGGTGAGGACGGTGATGCCGGCGTCGAGGAGTTCCTCGATGTCGTGGAATCGTTTGGTGTGCTGCGATCCGGGGATGTTGGTGTGGGCGAGTTCGTCGACGACGACGACCTCCGGGTGGCGGGCGAGGACCGCGTCGAGGTCCATTTCGGTGAAGTCGGCGCCGCGG
Organism: Dactylosporangium sp. NPDC049525; assembly: GCF_040676755.1. NCBI lineage: Bacteria > Bacillati > Actinomycetota > Actinomycetes > Micromonosporales > Micromonosporaceae > Dactylosporangium > Dactylosporangium sp. NPDC049525. The sequence continues at coordinate 24,587 of NZ_JBFAPO010000105.1, forward strand.
TAGGTCATGGCCTTGCGGGGGACGACTTCCAGGCCGGACAGCATGGCTTCGGTGAACGGGCGGCCGTGGGTTTCGACGAAGCCGACGACGACGTCGGTGCCGCGTTGCTGGCGGCGGCGGCCTTCTTCGAGCATTTTGTAGGTCTTGCCGACCCCGGGCGCGGCGCCGAGGTAGACCCGCAGTTGTCCGCGCGCCATCGTTGCACCGCACTCTCTCTCCGCCACAGGACGGTGGTGACCGGCCCACCCTTCATGGTGGCGGACCTGAACTGTCAACGACGGACCGGGTGCTCGGCGTCGAGGGCGAGGTTCAGCCGCAGGACGTTGACGCCCCGCGCACCGACGAAGCCGAGCACCCGCCCGGTCGTGTACCTGTCGACCAGTGTCCGCGCCTCCGCTGGGGACATGCCGCGGGCGGTGGCGACCCGGTTCACCTGCAGGCGGGCGTAGGCGACGCTGATGTGTGGGTCGAGCCCGCTGCCGCTGGCGGTGACCGCGTCGGCCGGGACCGCCGGTTGGTCCGGTGCGTCGCCGCGGATCGGTGTGATGACGCCCTTGCTGTAGTCCTCACCCGGTGTTGCGCACTCCACCTTGACACCACTGTAGGTGGCGATGAACGGTTTACGGGGGCACGCCTCGTTGAGGCTCACCGTGCGGGTGACGGTGCCGGTCGCGCCGTCGCGGTGGAACACGGCGAGGACCGCGCCGACACCGTCCGGTGTGCAGTAGGGCCGGGCGCCGTCAACGCCTTCGAGTTCGCCGATGGCTTTGCTGCGGGCGCAGACCTGGGTGAGCAGGCTCTGCTTCCGTCCGCCGTCCGTGTCCACGACGTTCTCCGGGCCGAGGTTGCTCGCTGACGTGGATCTCGGGTCGTATCCGTCGCCGGCGGCGGACGGCCGGGATTGGAAGTACTGCTTGAGTGGGTTGCCGTCGGTGTCGGTGAACGCTTGGCCGATGAGGCGGCTGCCGACGGTCTTGCCGTCCTTGTCGATGAGGGA
>NZ_JBFAPO010000106.1:0-25011 GCF_040676755.1 Dactylosporangium sp. NPDC049525
CGGAACAGCAGCGGCCGGCCGTCCCGGTCGAGGAAGCAGACCTCCTCGGGCTCCTCGCCGAGGCGCGGCGGGCGGGGCGGGCCTGCGGCTTCGGCTGGGTGGTGACCGTCTCCGGCTGGCTCGGCGTCGAGGTCGCCCTCGACCAGGCCCGGCACGACGACGCCCGCCAGGCGGCGCTGCGGCTCACCGGCCGGTTGGGTGACTCCCCCACGGTGAGCTCGTGGCTGGTCACCACCCTCTCCCTGGCCCGGGCCCTGACCCTCACCGGCGACGGCGAAGCCGGCGCGCTGCTGTGGGGCGCGGTCACCGGCATCGGCCGGCGGGTCGGCCTCACCGCCCAGCGCATCGGCCGGGCGAACGCGCACCGCAACCGGCACGGCGCACCGGCGTACCGGCACACCGCCGCCTACGTGCGTGGCCTGGACATGACCCGCGACGAGGCCGCCGGGCTGATCGCGACCCTCACCCCGTGAGCGCCCCGATCAGCCCGCCGTCCGATTGGCGACAGGGCCGCACCACGCCACCGCAATTCGCCGGCAAGCCGGCGGACCTTCACTGGTGCCCGCCCGGGTCGCACGGCCCGGCGAGGCACCGAAGGAAGGACGGTCCGTGGTGAAGAAGGCACGCATCACGCTCGACCAGCTGGCGAAGACCGGCGTCGAGCTGCGCGAGGACGACCTGCGCCAGGTCAACGGCGGGGCACCCAGCCAGGTCTGCACCCTCAGCGGCGGCAAGTGGCGCTGCTCCGGCGACGGGATGTTCGACTGACCCGCCGGTAGATCGTCATGACCACACGGATCCTCGTGCTGACCGCCGCCGGCGACATCACCGCCGAACGGGTCGCCGCGCTGCTCACCGGCGACGGCGCGCAGGTGCTGCTGTTCGACCCGGGCACCGTCCCCTCGGGTGCCCAGGTCGAGCTGACCGCCGGCGGCGCCGGCCCGGTGCGGCGTTGGCTGCGCACCGGCGGCCGGGACGTGGACCTGGACGGTCTGACGTGTGTGTGGCACCGGCGCCCCTCGGCGCCGGTGCCGCCGCACACCGTGACCGACCCCGACGTCCGGGCGCACCTGGCCGCCGAGGTGCGCACCTACCTCGACGGCGTCTGGCGCGGCCTGGACTGCCGCCAGGTGCCCGCGACCCGGGACGTGATCGACCGCGCCGACCGCAAGTCGTTCCACCTCGCGGTCGCGGTCGGACTGGGCTTCGAGGTGCCGCCGACCCTGATCACCGCCGACCCCGACCGCCTGCTGGACTTCTCCGCCGAGCACGACGGGCAGATCATCACCAAGCCGCTGCACCGCTCGCCGCGCGGCACGGAGGCGGCGCCGCTGGGCCGGTTCACCGAGCCGGTCGGCACCCGCGACCTCGGCCACGCCGCGACGCTGCGGCTCGCGGCGATGATCGTCCAGGCGTACGTGCGCAAGCGGGTCGAGGTCCGCGTGACCGTCGTCGGCAGCGCCGTCTTCGCCGTCGAGATCCACTCCCAGGCGACCGAGCACACCCGGTACGACTGGCGCCGCTACGACCACGCGAACACACCGCTGCGGGTGCACCCGCTGCCCGGCGACGTGGCGCAGCGCTGCCGTGCCCTCGTCGGCCGGCTCGGCCTGAGCTTCGGTGCCGTCGACCTGATCCTGACGCCGGAGGGGCGATACGTGTTTCTGGAGATCAACCCGAACGGCCAGTTCGACTGGCTGGAACTGGCCACCGGCCTGCCCATCACCGCGGCGGTCGCGCGGCTGCTGGCGACCGGGGAGGTGCCCGCGTGACCCTCCTGCCGGACGCCGTCGCCCTGCTGCGCGCCGCCACCGCCGGCAACGCCGACCCGGCCGACGCCCGCGCCCGGGTGGAGGCGCTGCGGGCCCGCCACCCGGGCGCGGGCCTGCGGCTGCTGTGGCAGCGTGAGGAGTTCGACGGCTCGCTGCACTACGACCTGCTGATCCGCTCGCCACAGCCCGATGGCGCCGACGGCACGGTGTCGCTGTCGTGGTGCCCCGACGACGGCCTGCCGTGGCCGTTGCGAGGGGTACAGCGTGGCGGCGAGATGCTGCTGGTGCGGGTCAACGGGGTCGCCCTGGAGGTCGCCGACGCGGTCGCCTACCTGGACCTGCTGTGGCGGGAGGCGCCGCTGCGCGAGCGGCTGGTCGACTCGTGCCTGGTCCGCGAGGCCGTCGACGGCGAGGAGCTCGACGACGCGGAGCTGCAGGCCGCCGCCGACGCGTTCCGGCGCGCCCGGGACCTGCTCACCCCTGAGGCCACCCGCGCCTGGATGGCCGCGGAAGGGCTCAGCGACCAGCAGTTCGAGGACCTCGTCACGCACCAGGCTCTGGTCGCGCGGCTGCGGGAGCGGGTCACCGCCGCCCGGGTCGACGCCGAGCTGGCCGCCGGCGCCCGCCGTCACGACCGGCTGCGGCTGGTCCGGGTGGAACACGCCGACGCGGGCGCGGCGGCGCGGCTGGCCGGGTCCGCCGACCTGCTCGCCACGGCGGCCGCGGACTTCGCCGCCGGCGATGGGCCCGCGCCGTCGTTCGTGACGGTCACCCGCGCCGACCTGGACGCCGCCCGCGACGCGGAGCCCGGCACCGTCATCGGCCCGGTGCCGCTCTCCGACAGGTTCATGGTCGCCGAGGTCGTGGCGGTGCTGCCCGCCACCCGCGACAGCGTGTCGCGCCGGCTGTTCGCCGAGTGGCTCGCCGAACGGCGCGCCGCCGCCCGGATCGAGTGGAACTGGGGCCCGCGTGGATGAGCTGAACATCACCCGCGACGGGGTGTTCCTGGCGGCCGCGGTGCGCCGCCACGCCGAGGGCGGCCGGGTCGAGCCGGTGCCGCTGCGGGTCCTGCCGGGCCGGCTGTTCGCGGCGCTGTGGCTCGCGGCGGTGCTGCTGCTGGCCGGGCTGGCCGCGGTCGTCGGCACGGTCGCGCGATGACCCGGCGGCTGCGGGCACCGCGGCGGATGCAGGCGGCGGTGCTCGGCAGGGTCGTCCAATGAGGCGGCTGCGGGAGCTGCGCCAGGTGAAGGCGGCCGACTGCGGCGCCGCCTGCCTGGCGATGGTGCTCACCCACCACGGGCGACCGGCGACGGTGCGGCAGGTGACCGCCGACCTCGGCGTGTCCCGCGACGGCCTGAGCGCCCACGCCCTCGTCGCCGCCGCGGAACGCTACGGCCTGCGGGCGCGGGCGTTCTCGCTGCCGCCGGAGGGCCTGGCCGCGGTCCCGACACCCGCGGTCCTCTACTGGAACTTCAACCACTTCGTCCTGCTGGAACGCTGGGGCCCGCGTCGGGTGCGGCTGCTGGACCCGGTCTCCGGGCGCCGCCGGCTCGGCCCGGACGAGTTCGCGGCCGGCTTCACCGGCGTCGTCATCGGCTTCGAACCCTGCCCGGACTTCCGGCCGGGGCGCGCACCCGAACCGCCGGCCTGGCGGCGCCGGTTCCTCACCGCCGCCCTGCGCAACTACCGCCCGGTCCTCGCCCAGGTCCTGCTCGCGTCGCTGCTGCTGCAGCTGCTCGGGCTCGCCGTGCCGGCGCTGTCGGCGGTGCTGGTGGACCGGCTGCTGCCGACCGGCGCCACCGGCCTGCTCGCGCCGCTGGGCATCGCCGTCGCGGTCGCCGTCGCCGCCCAGGCGGTGCTCGGCTTCCTGCGCACCGGGCTGCTGCTGACGCTGCGCACCCGCGCGGATCACGACGTCACCGGCGGGGTGGTCCGGCACCTGTTCGCGTTGCCGTTCCGCTTCTTCGCCGACCGCGGCACCGGCGAGCTGGTGATGCGCACCCACAGCGTCACGGCGCTGCGGGAGATCCTGTCCGGCCACGTGCTGGCGACGCTGCTCGACGCTCCCCTGGCACTGGGGTACCTCGGCCTCGTGCTGTGGCGGGACCCGGTGTTCGGCGGGTGCCTGGCCGCGCTCGGCTGCGTGCAGCTGGTGCTGCTGCTGTGCACCCGGCGGCGGGTGGCCGAGCTCGCCGAGCGGGAGCTGTACGCGTCCGGCAAGGCGCAGGCGCAGCTCATCGAGGCGCTCGGCGGCATCGAGACGCTCAAGGCGGCCGGCGCCGAGGAACGGGCCGTGCAACGCTGGTCGCACCTGCAGGCGGCGCAGCTCAACGCCGGGCTGCGGCACGGGCTGCTGCGCGGCGGCCTGGAGACCGCGCTCGGCGCGCTGCAATACCTGGCACCCGCGGCGCTGCTGCTCGTCGGCGCCCACCGGGTGCTGCACGGCGACCTGAGCCTCGGCACGATGCTGGCGCTCGGCGCGCTCGCCACCGCCGCGCTCGCGCCGCTGTCGTCCATTGTGGACAACCTGCAGCAGTTGCAGCAGACCGGCGCGCACCTGGCCCGCCTCGACGACATCATGGCCGAGGAGCCCGAAACGACCACCGCGCAGGCGGTGCCGGTCCTGGACGGCCGGGTGGAGGTGCGCGACCTCGGCTTCCGGTTCGACCCGCGGGCGCCGTGGGTGCTGCGCGGCGTCACGTTCAGCGTCGAGCCCGGGCAGAAGGTCGCGTTCGTCGGCCGGTCCGGCTCCGGCAAGAGCACCCTGGCCCGGCTGCTGCTCGGCCTGTACCACCCGACCGAGGGGCAGGTGCGCCACGGCGGGCACGACGCCGCGACGATCGACCCGCACGCGCTGCGCCGGCAGTTCGGCGTGGTGACGCAGGACCCGGCGCTGTTCACCGGCACCGTGCGGGAGAACATCGGGCTCACCGACCCGGACGCGCCGCTGTCGCGGATCGCCGCCGCCGCGGCGACCGCCGCCGTGCACGAGGAGATCATGGCGATGCCGATGGGCTACGACACCGTCCTGGTCGACGGCGGCGGGGTGTCCGGCGGCCAGCGGCAGCGCATCGCCCTCGCCCGCGCCTTGCTCGGCGAGCCGCGGCTGCTGCTGCTCGACGAGGCGACCAGCCACCTCGACCCGGCCACCGAGGCGGTCGTGGAGGAGCGGCTCGCCGCGCTGCCGCAGACCCGGATCGTCATCGCGCACCGCCTCAGCACGGTCCGCGACGCCGACGTCATCTACGTGCTGCACGAGGGCCGCATCGTCGAGCACGGCGGCCACGCCGAGCTCCTCGCCCGCGGCGGGCACTACGCGGACCTGACCGCCCTCCAGGCGGCCGTCTGACCGATCCTGTGGTCCGGCGGGACGACGCCCATGACGCCGCTGGGCGCCGGCGCGGGGATCATCCGGCGCGGCGGGCGCACCTTCGACGCCGACATCCTGCGGGCCACGCGGCCACCGGCGTAGGCGTCCACCCGTCGTGCGCGGTGTCCCGTCCGGCGGGAGGACAGCGCGGCGGCACGGGCTCGGCGACAGTTGGAGGGCAACACCAACGGGGAGGTCCTCAGATCGTGTCGCACCAGCAGATGTATCAGCCGGCGTTCGCCCGGGCCCGCAGCGGCGGTCACGGCCGCGGGCGGGCCACCTTCGCCGTGATCGTCGGTGCGGTGACGACCCTGCTGCTCGCCATCCTCGCCTACTACGTGCGGACGGTCGCATAACCGCACCACAGGCACCCGGCCCCGGCGGGCGCGCCGTGCGAGGCACGCCTGCCGGGGGCCGGGGTTCAGCGCTGCACGCGGGCGCCGCCGCCGCGCACCAGCGACTCGACCTCGGCGAGGCTCGCCATCGAGGTGTCGCCGGGGGTGGTCATCGCGAGGGCGCCGTGGGCCGCGCCGTATTCGACCGCGGTGGCGATGCCGCCGTCGCGCTCGAGCAGGGCGAAGATGAGGCCGGAGGCGAAGCTGTCGCCGCCGCCGACCCGGTCGAGGATCTCCAGGCCGGGCCGGTGGGTGGCCTCGGCGAAGTCGCCGTCGGCCCAGGCGACCGCACCCCAGTCGTTGACGGTGGCGCTGTGCACCGCGCGCAGCGTCGTGGCGACGACCTGGAACCCGGGGTACTCCTCGACCACCGATTTGATCATCGACTTGAAGTTGCCCGCGTCGAGGGCTCCGGCGTGGATATCGGTGTCCGGCACGGCGAAGCCGAGGCAGGCGGTGAAGTCCTCCTCGTTGCCGATCATGACGTCGACGAGCCCGGCGAGGCGGCGGTTGACCTCCTGGGCGCGGGCCTGGCCGCCGACCGCCTTCCACAGGCTGGGCCGGTAGTTGAGGTCGTAGGAGACGATCGTGCCGTGCCGGCGCGCGGCGGTCATCGCCGCCTCGACCGTCTCCGGCGCCGTCTCGGACAGCGCGGCGTAGATGCCGCCGGTGTGCAGCCAGCGGACCCCGAGGGTGCCGAACAGGTGCTCCCAGTCGACGTCGTCGGGCCGCAACTGGCTGGCCGCGGTGTGCCCGCGGTCGGAGGTGCCGACGGCACCGCGGACCCCGAAGCCGCGCTCGGTGAAGTTGAGCCCGTTGCGGGCGGCGCGGCCGATGCCGTCATACGGCACCCAGCGGATGAGGCTGGTGTCGACGCCGCCCTGCAGGATGAGGTCCTCCAGGAGCCGCCCGACCTCGTTGTCGGCGAAGGCGGTGACGACCGCGGTCCGCAGGCCGAAGCAGCGGCGCAGGCCGCGGGCCACGTTGTATTCCCCGCCGCCCTCCCAGGCCTGGAAGGTGCGGGCGGTGCGGACCCGGCCGATGCCGGGGTCCAGGCGCAGCATGACCTCGCCGAGTGAGACCAGGTCGTAGCGGCACTCGGCCTTGGGGCGCAGGGTGAGCGTCATGCCGCCACCTCCACCGCGGCGGCGGCGCGGGCGGTCACTTCGTCCCAGCGCTGCGCGGCAAGGAGATCGGGCGCGACGATCCAGCTCGCGCCGACGGCGAGGACGGCGGGCAGCGCGAGGTAGTCGGGCATCACCGCGGGCGTGATGCCGCCGGTGGGGATGAACCGGACCCCGCGGAACGGCGCGGCCAGGGCCTTGATCATCGCGGCGCCGCCGAGCTGCTCGGCCGGGAAGAACTTCACGATGTCCAGGCCGGCGTCGAGCGCCATCTGGATCTCGGTGGCGGTGGCGGCGCCGGGCACGACGAGGACCCCGGCGTCCTGGCAGGCGGCGACGACCGCGGGCGCGAAGCCCGGCGTCACCACGAACCGGGCGCCGGCGGCGATGGCCCGCTCGGCCTGCTGGGCGGTCAGCACCGTGCCGGCGCCGACGATCAGGTCGTCGCGGCCGGCGAGGGCCTCGATCGCGTCCAGGCCGGCGGCGGTGCGCAGGGTGATCTCGGCCGCCTTCAGGCCGCCCTTCGCGAGGGCGTCGCCGAGCGCGTCGGCGTGCCGGGCGTCCTCCAGGACCACCACCGGCACGACCCGACCTATGGCAAGCTGTTCATTATTCTGAACCTCAGTCACAAGTGTGAACATAGTGGAAGCACCCGCCGTTCGCTACAGTGGCGCCGTGCACGACGACTTCCAGCCGGTCAAGTCCGCCGGACGCACGCTCGACGTGCTCGAGGTCCTCGCCGACCAGCCACGATCCTGGACCCTGGTCGACCTGGCCCGCGCGCTGGACATCCCCAAGAGCAGCCTGCACGGGCTGATGCGGACCATGACCGCCCGCGGCTGGGTGCGGGCCGACGAGACCGGCACCCGGTTCCGCCTCGGCATGCGCGCCCTGCAGGTCGGCGCCGCCTATCTCGACGGCGACGACAGCGTCGCGGTGATGTCCGGTGTCCTCGACGAGCTGTCCCGGCGGCTCGGCGAGACCGTGCACCTGGGCCGCATCGACGGCGACCAGATCGTGTACCTCGCGAAACGCGACTCCACCCACCGCCTGCGGCTCTACAGCGCCGTCGGCCGGCGGCTGCCCGCGCACGCAACGGCCCTGGGCAAGGCGCTGCTCGCCCAGCACCCGGACCGCGACGTGGACAGGATGCTCGGCGGGACATGGCCCCTGGAGCGGCTCACCCCGGGCACCGTCACCGAGCGCGGCGACCTGCACCGAGCCCTCGCGACGGTCCGCGAGGCCGGCTACGCGGTGGACCGGGAGGAGAACGCGGAGGGCATCATGTGCTTCGCGATGGCGGTGCCGCTGACCGACCCGGCCACCGACGCCGTCTCCGTGTCGGTGCCCACCACCCGGATGAGCGCGGAGGTGGAGCGGGACATCGTCGCCGCGCTCACCGAGCTCGTCCGGCCGCTCGGCCAGGCCCGCAGCATGCTGTCAGCCTGACGGCGCGGTCACGCCGTAAGCGGCCAGCAGCGCCGCCGTGACCGCCTCGACGGTCACCCCGGGCAGGTCGTCCTCCAGGGTGCCGACGGTGTCCGGGTCGAAGTCGTAGCCGAGCCTGCGGTAGGCGACGACCAGCGGCGCACGGAGCGCGGCCGCGCCGGTGACCTGGACGATCGAGCTGAACAGCCAGCCGTCGCGGGTGACCCGCTGGGCGGACCCGACGACCTTCCTGGTGCCACCGAGGTTGACGCTGTACTCCCCGGGGCAGTACTCGCCCGCAACGGCCCCGATCCTGGCGTCGAAGCCGAGCCCGGCGAGCACCGACGCGTGCAGGGCGGCGAACCGCCGGAACCGTTCCAGGGGATCCCGGGACGCGTCCGGCGTGCGGAACACGTGGTCGACGACGACGCTGCCGCGGTGGTAGACGGCCAGGCTGCCGCCCTGCGGGCGCACCACGGGCGTGAACCCGAGCCGCCGCACCGCCTCGGCCGCGGCGGGATGGCCGGGCCGCAGCGTGTCGCGGCGGCTGAACGCCGCGGTCGGCGCCGGCGAGTAGACCCGCAGCAGCTCCTGCTCCGGCCCGTCGCGCAGCAGCCGCGGCCCCAGCGCAACGTCCTCCTCGGGCCCGCCGGGCAGCGGGTCCGGGGCGAGGAGCACGATCGTCACAGCCGGGCGATCACCGAGGCGGGGTCCTCGATCGCGTCGGCGACGCTGCGCATGAACCCGGCGGCGGTGCCGCCGTCGCACACGCGGTGGTCGAACGCGAAGCTCAGCTGCGTGATCTTCCGGACGCACAGCTGGCCGTCCACGACCCAGGGCCGGTCGATGATCCGGCCGAGGCCGAGGATCGCGACCTGCGGGTGGTTGATGATCGCGGCGCTGCCGTCGACCCGGAACGCGCCGTAGTTGTTGAGCGTGAACGTCCCCGCCGACAGTTCCCGCGCGGTGCTGCGGCCCTCGCGGGCGCTCGCGGTGAGCCGCCGGATCTCCTCGTCGAGCCGCGCGGTGGTCATGCTGTCCGCGCCGATGACGGCCGGGACGACGAGCCCGCGCTCGCCCTGCACGGCGATGCCGAGATGCACCTGGTCGAACTCGACGATCTCCTGCCGCTCGGTGTCGAGGCGCGCGTTGAACACCGGGTACTCGCGCAGTGCCGCGACGACGAAGCGGGCGATGTACGCCAGCAGCCCGGGCCCGGTCGGGTTGCTCTCCCGCAGCCGCCACAGGTTCGTCGCGTCGACGTCCACCCACACGGTCGCCTCGGGGATCTCGGCGCGGCTGCGGCTCAGCGCCGCCGACACGGCCTTGCGGAACCCGTTGAGCGGCACCCGCCGCTCCCCCGCCGCCGCGGTGGCGGGTGCCGGCCGCTCGGCCGCCCGCTCCACATCGGACCGGGTGATGACACCGCCCTCGCCGGTCGCCTCGACGGCGCGCAGGTCGACGCCGTTGGCGCGGGCGAGGTTGCGCACCAGCGGCGAGATCACCAGCGGCACCTGCCGCGTCGCGGCGGCCGGGACGGCGGGGGCGGCCGGCCGGACGTTGCTGCCCCGGGGACGGCGGCGACGGCCCGTGGCGGTGCCGCCGGAGGTGCCGTACCCGATGAGGACGTTGCCGGAGCCGGCCTGCTCCTCTTCCCGATAGGCCGCGACGGCCGCCGGCTCCAGCGCGCCCACCGTGATGAGGGGCGCGCCGACCGCGACGGTGGCGCCGGGCCCGGCGTGCAGGGTCTCGACCCGCCCCGCGAACGGCGACGGCACCTCGACCATCGACTTGGCCGTCTCGACCTCGACGACGCACTGGTCCACGGCGACGGTGTCGCCCTCGGCCACCAGCCACCGCACGATCTCCGCCTCGGTGAGGCCCTCGCCCAGGTCGGGCAGCAGGAAGGTCCGGGCCATCACTGCTCCCACTGCAGGTCGTCGACGGCGTCGAGGACCCGGTCCACACCCGGCAGCTGGAAGTGTTCGAGCTTCGGCGGCGGATACGGGATGTCCAGGCCGCTCACCCGGCGGATCGGCGCGGCGAGGGCGTTGAAGCAGCGCTCCGTGACCCGGGCGACGATCTCGGCGGAGACACCGGCGAACCCGGCGGACTCGGTGACGACCACGGCCCGGCCGGTGGAGCGCACCGCGGCGCAGACGGTCTCGTCGTCGAACGGCACGATCGAGCGCAGGTCGACCACCTGCAGGCTGCGGCCCTCCAGCGCGGCGGTCTCGGCCGCCTCCAGGGCCACCGGCACCGCGGGTCCGTAGGCGATCAGGGTGGCGTCGGTGCCGTGGCGGCGCACGACCGCGGTGCCGATGCCGGGCGCCCGGGACGGCAGCTCGACGTCCTCCTTGCTCCAGTAGAGCTTCTTCGGCTCCAGGAACACGACCGGGTCCGGCGACGCGATCGCCGCGCGCAGCAGCGCGTACGCGTCCGACGGGGTCGCCGGGGCGAGCACGTGCAGCCCCGGCGTGTGGGCGTAGTAGGCCTCCGAGGAGTCGCAGTGGTGCTCGACGCCGCCGATGCCACCGGCGTACGGCACGCGGATCACCATCGGCAGCGCGACCCGCCCGCGGGTGCGGTTGCGCATCTTCGCGACGTGGCTGACGATCTGCTCGAACGCCGGGTACGCGAACGCGTCGAACTGCATCTCCACGACCGGGCGCAGGCCGTTCATCGCCATCCCCACGGCCATGCCGACGATGCCGGACTCCGCCAGGGGCGTGTCGAAGCAGCGGGCCTCGCCGAAGTCGGCGGTGAGGCCGTCGGTGACGCGGAAGACGCCGCCGAGCGCGCCGACGTCCTCGCCGAACACGACGACCGCCGGGTCCTCGGCCATGGCGTCGCGCAGCGCCCGGTTGAGCGCCTGCGCCATCGACAGCTTCGCGTGCTCAGGTGCGGGCCGCATGGCGGGCGCCGCGGTCATGGGTTCGGCGACGGCGGTCATCAGCGTGCTCCTTCTCGGCTGAGCTCGTCGGCGATCAGCGCCGCCTGCTCCCGCAGCTGCGGCGTGGGGGTCGCGTACACGTGGGCGAACAGGTCCGCCGGGTCGGGTTCGACGTCGCGGTTGAGCCCGTCGCGCAGGTGCGTGGCGACGCGCTCCGCCTCGGCGGCGAACCCGTCGAGCTGCTCGTCGCCGACCAGGCCGCGCTCGCGCAGGTGGGTGGTGAGCCGGGTGATCGGGTCCCGCCCGACCCACGCCGCGACCTCGGCGTCGTCGCGGTAGCGGGTGGCGTCGTCGGCGTTGGTGTGCGCCTGCATCCGGTACGTGAGGGCCTCGACCAGCTGCGGGCCTTCGCCGGCGCGGGCCCGCTCGACGGCGGCGCCGAGGACGGCGAGCAGCGCGGCCATGTCGTTGCCGTCGACGCGCTCGCCGGGCACGCCGTAGCCGACGCCCTTATGGGCGAGGGACGGCGCCGCGGTCTGCCGCGACAGCGGCACGCTGATCGCGTAACCGTTGTTCTGGATGAAGAACACGACGGGCGCGTGGAAGACGGCGGCGAAGTTGAGCGCCTCGTGGAAGTCGCCCTCGCTGGTGCCGCCGTCGCCGCACATGGCCATGACCACGGTCGGCTCGCCGCGCAGCGTGGCCGCGTGCGCGACGCCGACCGCGTGCGGCAGCTGCGTGGCCAGGGGCGTGGCGTGCGGTGCGACATGGTGCTCGTACGGGTCGTAGCCGCAGTGCCAGTCGCCCTTGAGCAGGCTCAGCGCCTCGACCGGGTCGACGCCCCGGCCGACGGCGGCGACGGTGTCGCGGTAGGTGGGGAACAGCCAGTCGCCGTCGGCGAGCACCTGGGCCGCAGCCACCTGGCAGGCCTCCTGCCCGTGCGAGGACGGGTACACGGCGAGGCGCCCCTGCCGGACCAGGGCGTACGCCTGGTCGTTGAGCCGCCGCGCGGTGAGCAGCGCCCCGAGCGCCCGGACCAGCGCTGCCGGCTCGGGGAACGCGTAGGGCCCGGCGTCGAGGGCCCGGCCGCTCGCATCGATGAGGGCGACGGGTTCCTCGCCCGGCAGCAGGTGACTCGGGTCACGCGTCATGCCGCAATCCTGAGCCTCGCGCCATTCGCGTTCCACTGCGCGCCGAAGAACGAGAAGATGGAGGCCGGGAGCCCGCCGTACGATGCCAAACGTCCAAACCTAAGGCTCGTTCAGGAAGGAGGCCGAGACACGTGGCCGCCCCGCTCGACGACATCGACCGCCGCATCCTCGTGGAGCTCAGCCGGGACGGCCGCATGTCGATGCGCACCCTGGCCGAGCTGCTGCACATCTCCCGCGCCAACGCCTACGCCCGGGTCCAGCGGCTGCGGGAGACGAACGTCATCCGCGGGTTCCGCGCGGACGTCGATCACGTGGCCGCCGGGATGGGCACGTCGGCGTACCTGACGATCAACCTGCGCCAGGCGGAGTGGCGGGTGGTCGGCGAGCAGCTGCGCACCCTGCCCGGCGTCGTGCACATCGCCCTCGTCGGCGGCGAGTTCGACGTGATCCTGCTGGTGCGGGCCAAGGACAACGCCGACCTGCGCCGCCTGGTCCTCGACGTGATCCAGGGCATGCCGGGCGTGCTGAGCACCCGGACCCTGCTGGTCTTCGAGGAGTTCGAGCCGCCCACGGCCGCCTCGATGTGGGAGGCCCGCTGAGCGCTACCAGCCGGGCGCCGGCTGCATGACCTCCGGACCGCCGGTGTGCGGCGGCAGATATCGGGGGTACGGGTCGGGCAGCGCTTCCACGCACGCCCGCGAGCAGGCGTTGACGAGCAGCGGCAGCACGTCGGTCCCGACCGCCCGGGAGATCCAGACCTGGTGCAGCTCCCGGTCGACCGGGCGGTCGCACACGCTGCAGGTCCGCACGCTGTCGGCGCCCCAGATCCCGGGGTCGAGCGCGGTGAAGTCGGCGTCGCCGGCGCGGGTCACCGGGCGCAGCCGCGGGAACGGCGGCCGGAACTTGAAGTTGCCGTAGAGGACGCGGGTGCTGACCGTGCTGTCGGCGATCCCGGCGCACCGGCTCAGCTCGTACGGGTACCAGTGCAGCCGGTGCGACGTGTAGGGCTCGAAGCGCTCGAGGCTCGCCATGGCACCGATCTCGGCCGGGATGCGGACAAGGTTGGTGCCATACAGCACGAGGTGCCGCACCTCGGTCAGCTTCGCGATCTGTGCCGGCAGGGTGACGACCTGCCGGCGCTGCGCCGCGCTGAGCTCCACGAACGGCTTGAAGACCGCGCGCCGGTCGGCGGCCGCCTCGTCGATGAGCTCCAGCAGGCGCAGCCATCCAGGCGCCGCGGTGTCCTGCCGGTCGCCGTGGAAGTCCACGGACGTGGGCCGCGTCGCGACGCTGTGCCCCACGCACCGGCACCCGTCCCGGTCCGGTCCGCCACCGGCGGGCCCGACCGCGTCGGCGAACCGGTTGAAGAAGATCCTCGGCGTGCTGTCCTGCGCACCCACCGCGCCAGCATATCGACGGCGGCACCACCACCGTGGCCCCGCAGCTGTCCCCGGAGGTGGTCGGGGTCAGCCGTAGGCGAGGATCAGGCTTTCGAGGTGGTCCGGGTCCGCGGCCCGCCGGCGCAGCAGGGTCAGCCCGGCGGCCACGGTGAGGGTCTGGTCCCGCAGCCGGAGCCGGTCGCCGTTGTCGGCGTCGGCCGCGAGGGCGAGCAGCAGCGCGACCACCTCGACCGGCCGGGCGCCGTCGGCCGGGGCGTGGCGGCTCAGGACGGGCACCGCGTCGGCGGCCACGACGTCCGCGAACGCCCGCTGCCAGGAGTCCGCCGCGGTGCTCCGCGTGAACTCGCCGACGACCGTCCGGGCGGTGCCGGCCAGCCCGTCGAGGTCCAGCACGAACACGCCGTCCCGGGTGAGGCCGACGGCGGCGGTCAGCGCCGTCGCGAACCGGCGGCCGGCACTGCCGGTGTCGATCGGCTCCCACGCGGCATCGACCGCCTGCGTCAACGCCGGGCCGACGACGCCGCGCACCGCCACCAGCGTGTCCGCCCACGGGTCCGACGACGGCGACGAGTCGGGCGCCCCGATCAACGACCGCGCGGCCCGGATCCGCTCGCTGTGCAGCGCCGCGTGCGGCCGGACGGAGGTCCGGCCGGCGACGGCGGCGAGCAGCTCGCCGGCCGCTGCGCTCGTCGCCCGGGCCGCGGCCGTGGCATCCCGCAGCATCGCCGCCTGCTCGGCGGAGCGTTCCCGCGCTCCAACCGACATGGCAACCCGCTCGAGCGCTGTCGCCTCGCGTATCGCGGTCGCCGCGTCGACCGCCTGCCGGGTCAACGACCGCAGCTTGGGCGCCACCCGCCGCTGCCCGGCGGCGTCAATGACGTCGATGACGTCGACGAGGCCGTCCTGGCCGGTGTCGAGCTCCACGACGAGCCGGTCGAGCGCGTCCACGGCCCGCCGGATCGTCTCCACCACGGTGGCCGCCTGCGCCACCTCCTGCTCCAGATCGATGCGGAGGGACGATCTGCGTTCGTTCGTCTCGCGATCCGCGGAGGTGCTCAACTCGGCGTGATACGCCCGCACCCGCGCCTGCCTCGCCCGCGCCAGCCGCAGGGCCCGGTCCAGCAGCCGGCGGACGGCGCACACGCACAGCAGCAGGGACAGCGACAGCAGCTGCGGCAGCAGGCCGTCGCCGGAGGCCGGCAGGATCACCGCCGACGCGACGTCGGCGGCGCGGACCCGGTCCGGGGTCGCCTGCGGCGTCATGCTCCACCGCACCGGCACCGGCAGCTGCGCCGGCTCCTGTTCCTGTCCTTGTCCTTGTTCCGGCTCGTCCGGCAGCGCCCACGCGCACTGCACGTCCCGGCGCAGCGCCCGGGACGCCGGGCCGTCGCCGCCGATGAGCATTCCCAGCTCTGCCACGTTCGGCAGCCGGTACTGCAGTCCGCCCTCGATCGTGGAGAGCCCGTTCACCCAGTCGACGAACAGCGTCGCGTCGCCGGCCCAGACCCCGGTCACCGGCAGCGGCGCCGACGCGTTCGCGATGCACAGCCCGTCCGGGTCGGGTGCCCCGGTCTCGCGCAGGAACAGCAGGTAGAGGCTGCCGGGCACGGGGCGGACACAGATCCGGCCGCCGTCCTCGGTCGCGACGAAGCTGTGCAGGTACCGCGCGACGAGCACCGACGCGACGAGCAGCCGCCGCTCGGGGCCGGCGTCCGCGGCGAACGCGGAAGACACCACCGCGTCCAGCCGCCCCCGCAGGTCGGTGGTGATCTCCGCGCTGGTCTCGGCGCACGCGAACGCGAGCGACAGGGCGGCCGTGGTGCCCGACGCCAGGCACGCCTGGGCGATCCGGTCGGCGTTGGAGCCCGCCATCCGCAGCAGGGTCGTCTCCCGCCACCACGGGTCGTCGACGTTGGAGACCAGCACGTCGTCGAGGTTGTTGTACAGGATGTGCCGGGACGCGAGATATTCCTGGAACGTCAGGTGGGCGAACGCGTAGGTGTCCCGCTCCCGCTCGACGAGCAGGCCGTTGGACCCCACGTCGGCGAGGAACCCCTCCGGCTCCAGCGTCGTGCTCATCCGGGCGAGCGGCTCGCGCACGATCTCCAGCACCTGCTCCACCGGCAGGTTGCGCCGCTGCCGGGCCATCATCTCGAACGCCAGCAGGGCCAGCAGCCGCTCCTTTCGCGGCCCAGCGAGCTCCAGCGGCTGGCGTTTCGCCTCCTGGCGGCGCCAGAGCATCACCTGACACACCTCGCCGTACAGGTCCACCCGGCTGCCCGGCAGCGAGCCGCGGTACCGGTGCACGTTCGCGATCATCGTCAGCAGCAGCGGGTTGGTGGTCAGGTCGTGCAGGGCCGGCGCCGACGCGAGCCGGTCCAGCAGGTCCTTCGCCGCCTGGGTCGCCCGCAGCCGGGTGTCGGGGCCGTCGTCGGCGGTGGCGCGCCGCTCCGTGGCCAGATACCAGCCGTGCAGGAACCGGGTCACCTGCTCGTCGGTGAACGGCCGCACGTGCAGCACCTGGGCCGCGTCGATCACCACGGCGCGGTACCCGTGCGGCCGGGACGTGATGACGAAGACGTTGTCGGGGTGGATCGCGATCTGGTGGTTCACCCACGCCACGACCCGGGACCGGTCGGCGGTGCGGGGCACCTCGTCCAGCCCGTCGAGCAGGATCACGCACGACCCGCGCCCGAGCCGGTGCTCCCACCAGCCGGACGGCTCGACGATCTCCCCCGGCACCGACGCGCGGACCAGGTCCGCGAGCGTCAACCGGGCGTCGGCGGTGATCCGCTCGGCGTGGTCGCGCAGCTCCAGCAGCACCGGCACGGGCCGGCGGGCCCGGCCGGCGCCCTGCGCGACCCGCAGCGCGACGTGCCGCAGCAGCGTCGTCTTGCCGCTGCCCGGGCCGCCGATCACGGCGAGGACGTTGGCGGCGGCATCGCCGATGAAGTCCCAGATCGACATGCGGGGCGTGCGGCCCACCGGGGCCTCGCCGGGGCCGTCGGCGAGCAGGCCGGCCGGGATGTCCTGCGGGGTGCGCGGCGCCAGGCTGACGTCCACGAAGACCTCGTCCAGCTCCGGGGTGAACTCCCCGACGGTGGCCAGGCCCTTGGAGTCCATGTACCGCATCGAGGACACCACCCAGCGGCGGTACTCCCGCTGGTAGCCGGACAGCCCGCGGCCGAACGCGCGGTCGAGCGCCTCGCCGAGGTGCTCCAGGCGGCGCTGCACGGGCTGGGCGAGCGCACGCCCCAGCAGCGCCGCGACGGCGAGGACCGCGGCCCAGGCGAGCGCGAGCAGGAACGCCGTGACCGGGTGCCGTTTGATCAGGTCCTGCCACTGCGTGGCCAGCACGGCGGGCACGCCGAGGAGCACGAGCGCACCGATGACGTTGGCCCACGCACGCCGCATGGCGTCTTCGATACATGGAAACCCATGCACGGCGCAAGAACGCCGCCCCGTGGCGCCGGGACACGCGGCGCCCGGCTCCGTTCGGCCGTTCGCGCCGACGGGCCGCCCAACGGCTCGGCCGGGATGGCCGTCCGGAGCCCGCCGGCACCGTCCGGTCGATCTTGCCTCGGCGCTGTCGACTGTCGACAATCTGGGGTGCGGCGTGACGGTCGCCCCGCGTGCCCCGGAAGAGGGAGACCATGAAGGTCCTGCACGTCATCGCCTCACCCCGCAGCGACAAGTCCAACACCCTGCAGGTCGCCGAGCAGTTCCTCGCCGAGTTGGGCAGGCACGCGCCGGACCTCGAGGTCGAGGTCGTCGACCTGTTCAACCAGGACCTGCCGGCCCTCGCCGGGAACAACATCGAGACCAAGTACACGCTCAACCACGGCCAGCCGATCGGCCGCGAGCACGTCGAGTCGTGGCGCCAGATCGAGCAGCTCATCGCGCGCTTCCTCGCCGCCGACGCCTACCTCATCTCCAGCCCGATGTGGAACCTGAGCATCCCGTACACGCTGAAGTACTACATCGACTGCATCGTGCAGCCCGGCTATCTGTTCCGGTTCAACGACCTCGGCTACCCCGAGCCCCTCGTGCACGGCAAGCGGATGGTCTGCGTCACCGCGCGGGGCAGCGACTACTCCCCGGCCGGCCCGCTGCACGCGCTCGACTTCCAGGAGCCCTACCTGCGGTCCATCTTCGGGTTCGTCGGCATCACCGACATCGACTTCATCAGCGCGCAGCCGACGGACATCGCGGCGCTGCGTGAGTCGGCGATGGCCACCGCGATCACCCGCGCCCAGCACCTGGCACCGGCGTTCGCGGCGCCGGCGGTACCCCTGCCGCACCAATATCAGGCGAACGCTGGGTGACCCGTAGAGTGACATCGGTCACCCCACACCTGGTGGTTGGCGCAGATCTCTTTTGTGGGATCCTTACAACACGACGGCACCGGGATGCGTGATGCGGCACAGTGGCGTACTCGGCGGTAATCACGCAGGGTGTAGCAAGGTGCAGGCGGCGCTCCGGGACCCGGACGTCGCCTGCTGTATGTGGGGTAATGGGAGGCTCAACCGGTGTTCAGTCGTGTCGCCATCGTCAACCGCGGAGAGGCCGCGATGCGGCTCATCCACGCCGTCCGGGACCTTTCGGCCGAAACCGGGACGCGGATCGAGACGGTCGCTCTCTACACCGACGCCGACCGGACTGCGACGTTCGTCCGGGAAGCGGACATCGCCTATCCGCTGGGGCCCGCCTCGGCCCGCCCCTATCTGGACCACGCGGTCCTGGAACGGGCCCTGGTGCAGACCGGCGCGGACGCCGCCTGGGTCGGCTGGGGATTCGTCGCGGAGGACCCCGCGTTCGCGGAGCTGTGCGACAAGCTCGGCGTGACGTTCGTCGGGCCGAGCGCGGAGGCCATGCGCAAGCTCGGCGACAAGATCGGCTCGAAGCTCGTCGCCGAGGAGGTCGGCGTCCCGGTCGCGCCATGGAGCCGCGGCGCGGTCGCCACCCTCGCCGACGCACTGCGCGCCGGCGACGAGATCGGCTACCCGCTGATGCTCAAGGCGACCGCCGGCGGTGGCGGGCGCGGCATCCGCATGGTCGCCTCCGCCGAGGACCTCACCGACGCCTATGAGCGCACCAGCCAGGAGGCGCTGCGCGCCTTCGGCTCCGGCGTGGTCTTCCTGGAGCGCCTGGTCACCGGCGCCCGGCACGTCGAGGTGCAGGTCATCTCCGACGGGCACACCGCGTGGGCGCTCGGCGTGCGCGACTGCTCCGTGCAGCGGCGCAACCAGAAGATCATCGAGGAGTCGGCGTCACCGGTCCTCGCGCCGGAGCAGACCGCCGAGCTGAAGGCGTCCGCCGAGCGGCTCGCCGTCGCCGTCGCCTACCGCGGCGCCTGCACCGTCGAGTTCCTCTACCACCCCGGGGAGCGGCTGTTCGCCTTCCTCGAGGTCAACACCCGCCTGCAGGTCGAGCACCCGATCACCGAGATCACCACCGGCACCGACCTGGTCAAACTGCAGTTGCACGTCGCGGGCGGCGGCCGCCTCGAAGGCCCGCAGCCGGTCGAGGCCGGCCATGCCGTCGAGGCGCGGCTCAACGCCGAGGACCCCGACCGCGACTTCGCCCCCTCACCCGGCCGCATCACCCGGCTGATCCTGCCCGCCGGCCCCGGCATCCGCGTCGACACCGGCGTCAGCGAGGGCGACACCATCCCCGCCGACTTCGACTCGATGATCGCGAAGATCATCGCGTATGGCAGCGACCGCGACGAGGCCCTGGGCCGGCTGCGCCGGGCGATGGCCGAGACCACCGTCATCATCGAGGGCGGCACCACGAACAAGAGCTTCGTGCTCGACCTGCTCGACCAGCCCGAGGTGATCGACGCCAGCGCCGACACCGGCTGGATCGACCGGGTCCGCGCCGAGGGCCGTCTCGTCAGCCACCGCCACTCCGCGGTCGCCCTGGCCGCCGCCGCGATCGAGGCCTACCAGGACGAGGAGGAGATCAGCCGGCACCGGCTGCTGTCCACCGCGCACGGCGGGCGCCCCCAGGTCCAGCACGAGACCGGCCGCCCCCTCGACCTGAAGCTCCGCGGCGTCGGCTACCGCGTCAGCGTCGCCCGCACCGGGCAGAAACGCTTCCGCGTCGGCGTCTCCGGCGGCGGCGACGTGCACCCCGTCGACGTCGAGATCGAGCGGTTCGACCAGCACAGCGGCCGGATCGTGGTCAACGGGCACCGGTTCCGCCTCGTCACCGCCACCCACGGCCCGATCCACCTGGTCGAGGTCGACGGCACCACCCATCGGATCAGCCGCGACGAGGGCGGCGTCGTGCGCTCCCCCGCGCCCGCGCTGGTCGTGGCGACGCCGCTGGCGGTCGGCGACGAGGTCGAGGCCGGCGCGCCGATCCTCGTGCTGGAGAGCATGAAGATGGAGACGGTGCTGCGCGCGCCGTTCCGCGCCCGGGTCCGCGAATGCCCGGTGTCGGTCGGCAGCCAGGTCGAGACCGGCACGCCGCTGATGCGCCTCGAGCCCCTCGCCGACGGCTCCGCCGAGGCGCAGGACGACGCCGTGGCCGAGGTCGCGGAGATCGAGCTGCCGCCCGAGCCGGTCGACGTGTCCGCGGCCGAGCGGGTGGAGCGCGGCCTGCAGGACCTGTGCAGCCTGCTGCTCGGCTTCGACGTCGACCCGCAGGACGGCCGGCGGCTGCTGGCCGGCTATCTCGCCGCGCGCGCCGAGCTCGGCGGCCGGCCCCTCGACGGCGAGCTGGACCTGCTGACCACGTTCGCGGACCTGTCGGAGCTGAGCCGCAACAAGCCCGCCGGCGAGTTCGAGGAGGAGCCGGGCAGCCCCGTGCACAGCCCGCGCGAGTTCTTCCACAGCTACCTGCAGAGCCTCGACGTCGAGCGGGCCGGCCTGCCCGAAGGGTTCCAGGCCAAGCTGCGCACGGCGCTGCGGCACTACGGCATCACCGAGCTGGACCGCACGCCGGAGCTGGAGGCCGCGGTCTTCCGCATCTTCCTGGCCCAGCAGCGGATGTCCACCGACGTCGCGGTCGTGTCCGAGCTGCTGCGGCAGTGGCTGGGCGGGCTGCCGCCGCTCGAGTCGCTCGCCGAGCGCGCCGGACTCGCCCTCGAGCACCTCGTCGAGGCCACCCAGGTGCGCTTCCCCGCGGTGTCGGACCTGGCCCGCGGCGTGGTGTTCCGCTGGTTCGCCCAGCCGCTGCTGCGCCGCAACCGCGCGAAGGTCTACGCCGCGGTGCGCGAGGACCTGCACCACCTCGACCGCAACCCGGACGCCCCGGACCGCGCCGAGCGGATCCAGGCCATGGTCGCCAGCGCGGAGCCCCTCGTCCGCCTGATCGGCCAGCGCATCGGGCGGCCCGGCCGCGACCACGCGCCGCTGCTGGAGGTCCTCACCCGGCGGTATTACGGCAACCGCGCCCTGTCCGACGTCACCGTGCGGGAGACGGCCGGCTGCCGGTTCGTCACCGCCGCCCGCACCGACTCCTCCGGCGTGGTCCGCATCGTCACCACCGCCGTCGACATCGCCGAGCTGCCGCAGGCCATCGACGCGGTCAGCGCCTTCGCCGCCGACGTGCCCGACAGCGGCCTGGTCGCCGACTTGTATGTCACGTGGGAGGACCAGCCGGACGCCGACGCGATGGCGGTGCGGCTCGGCCAGCTGCTCGCCGAGCAGGCGCTGCCCGCGGGGGTCCGCCGGATCACCACCACGGTCGCCGGCACCAGCGGCGCCGTGATGCACCACCACTTCACGTTCCGCCCCGCCGGCTCCGACGCCGGCTCCGGCGTCATCCCCGGCTCCGGCTTCGTCGAGGACCGGCTCATCCGCGGGCTGCACCCGCAGATCGCGCAGCGGCTGCAGCTGCACCGGCTGCGCGAGTTCGACCTCACCCGGCTGCCGTCCGCGGACGAGGAGATCTACCTGTTCAAGGCGGTGGCCCGCAGCAACCCGGCCGACGAGCGGCTCATCGCGATGGGCCAGGTCCGCGACCTGACGCCGCTGCGCGAGGCCGACGGCCGCCTCGTCGCGCTGCCCGCGGTCGAGGACGCGATCACCGCCGGCCTCGACGCGATCCGCAACATCCAGGCGCAGCGGCCGCAGAACAAGCGGTTCGACACCAACCGGATCCTGATGTACGTCTGGCCGTCGACCGAGCTCACCGGCGACGAGCTCAACGCCCTCGTCCAGCGGATCCTGCCGACCACCGCGGGCGCCGGCCTCGAAGAGGTCCAGTTCATCGCCCGGCAGCGCAACTCGGCCGGCGACCTGAGCGAGGTCGCGGTCCGGATCACCCTCGACCCCGGCCACGGCGTCCAGCTGTTCGTCGACAAGCCGTCGACCGAGCCGCTGCAGCCCCTGGACGACTACCGGCAGAAGGTGCTGCGCGCGGCCCGGCGCGGCAACGTCTACCCGTATGAGCTGACCGGTCTGCTCACCGGTCCCGACGGCAGCTTCGTCGAGCACGACCTCGACGAGCACGGCACGCTCGTGCCGGTCGACCGGCCGAAGGGCAAGAACGCCGCGGCGATCGTCGCCGGCGTCGTCACCACCCCCACCGAGCGGCACCCCGAGGGCATCACCCGGGTCGTGCTGCTCGGCGACCCGACGAAGGCCCTCGGCGCGCTGTCGGAGCCGGAATGCTCGCGGGTGATCGCCGCGCTCGACCTCGCCGAGCGGATGCGGGTCCCGCTGGAATGGTTCGCGCTGTCCGCCGGCGCGAAGATCTCGATGAGCTCCGGCACCGAGAACATGGACTGGGTCGCCGCCGCGCTCAAGCGGATCGTCACGTTCACCCAGGCCGGCGGCGAGATCAACATCGTGGTCGCCGGGATCAACGTCGGCGCCCAGCCCTACTGGAACGCCGAAGCGACGATGCTCATGCACACCAAGGGCATCCTCGTCATGACCCCGGACTCGGCGATGGTCCTCACCGGCAAGCAGTCCCTGGACTTCTCCGGTGGCGTGTCCGCCGAGGACAACTACGGCATCGGCGGCTACGACCGCGTGATGGGCCCGAACGGGCAGGCGCAGTACTGGGCGCCGCACCTGCCGGCCGCCCGCGACGTGCTCATGGCGCACTACGACCACACGTACGTCGTGCCCGGCGAGACCGGACCGCGCAAGGCCGCCTTCGCCGACCCGGTCGACCGTGACATCTCCGACTACCCGCACACGATCGCCGGCAGCGACTTCACCACCGTCGGCCAGATCTTCTCCGCGACCCACAACCCGGACCGCAAGAAGCCCTTCGACATCCGCACCGTGATGCGGGCCCTGTCCGACCAGGACCACCCCGTGCTCGAGCGCTGGGCGGGCATGGCCGACGCCGAGACGTCCGCGGTGCAGGACGCGCACATCGGCGGCTGGCCGGTCTGCCTCATCGGCATCGAGTCCCGCTCGGTGCCACGGCGCGGCTTCCCACCCACCGACGGCCCTGACACGTACACCGCGGGCACCCTCTTCCCACGCTCGTCGAAGAAGACCGCGCGGGCCATCAACGCCGCGTCCGGCAACCGCCCCCTCGTCGTCCTGGCCAACCTGTCCGGGTTCGACGGCTCCCCCGAGTCGATGCGCAAGCTGCAGCTGGAGTACGGCGCCGAGATCGGCCGGGCGATCGTCAACTTCGAGGGCCCGATCGTCTTCTGCGTCATCTCCCGCTACCACGGCGGCGCGTTCGTGGTCTTCTCCAAGGCCCTGAACCCGAACATGACCGTCCTGGCCCTGGAGGGCTCGTTCGCCTCCGTGCTCGGCGGCGCCCCCGCCGCCGCGGTGGTGTTCACCGGCGACGTGAACAACCGCACCGCGACCGACCCCCGGGTGACCGACCTGCAGGCCCGGATCACCGCCGCCACCGGCGCCGAACGGGCCGCGCTCAACGCCCAGCTCGCCGAGGTGCACTCCGCCGTGCGCGCCGAGAAGCTCGGCGAGGTCGCCGCCGAGTTCGACCGCGTCCACAACATCCAACGCGCCGTCACCGTCGGCTCCGTCGACGCGATCATCAGCGCCGCCGAGCTCCGCCCCCGCATCATCGAGGCGATCGAACACGGCATGAAGCGCTGACCCCCGCCGCCCGCGCAGCTCCGCTCCGGAGGTGCGCGGGCGCCGCCGGCGCACCGGCTAGGGTCGGGCGGTGACCACGCACCGGCTCTCCCCCGTCGACGCGCGCCGCATCGCCGTCCGTGCGCAGCTCCTGGACCGTGACCGGCCGGCCGGGCTGCTGGACCTGGTGCGGCACCTGACGCTGCTGCAGATCGACCCGACCGCGGCCGTCGCGCCGACCGCCGACCTCGTGGCGTGGAGCCGGCTCGGCGCCGCATACACACCGGCCGACCTCGTCGACGCGCTGCGGCGGCGGGACCTCGTCGAGCTGGCCGCGACGATCCGGCCGGCCGAGGACCTGGCCCTGTACCGGGCCGAGATGGCGCTGCTCCGCGACGACGCGCCCGGTGCGTTCACCTATCCGCGGCACCGCGAGTGGATCCGGGCCAACGACGCCTGCCGGCAGGACATCCTCGCCCGGCTGACCGCGCAGGGGGCGCTGCCGTCGCGGCAACTGCCGGACACGTGCGCGGTGCCGTGGGCGTCGACCGGCTGGACCAACGACCAGAACGTCATCCGGCTGCTGGACCTGATGGCGGCGATGGGTGAGGTGGCGGTCGCCGGCCGGCAGGGGCGGGACCGGCTGTGGGACCTGGCGGAGCGGGTGTACCCCGACCACCCGCCGGTCCCCGCAGACGAGGCACCGCGCCGGCGGAGCGAGCGGCGGCTGCGGGCCCTCGGCATCGCCCGGGCGAAGACGACGCAGGTGCCGATCGAGCCGTGGGGCGTCGGCGAGGTCGGCGAGCCGGCCG
This sequence comes from Dactylosporangium sp. NPDC049525, assembly GCF_040676755.1. Taxonomy (NCBI): domain Bacteria; kingdom Bacillati; phylum Actinomycetota; class Actinomycetes; order Micromonosporales; family Micromonosporaceae; genus Dactylosporangium; species Dactylosporangium sp. NPDC049525. The sequence continues at coordinate 24,368 of NZ_JBFAPO010000106.1, forward strand.
TGGTCGAAGGCGTCAAGGGCGCCTGGCGGGTCGACCCCGAGCACCTCGACCGGCTCGGGCAGCCCCTTGAGGGCCGGGCCGCGCTGCTGTCACCGTTCGACCGGCTGATCCACGACCGGAAGCGAGCCCTGGAGCTGTTCGGCTTCGACTACGGCCTGGAGATGTACAAGCCGGTCGCGAACCGCCGGTGGGGGTACTACGCGCTGCCGATCCTGCACGGCGACCGCCTCGTCGGCAAGCTCGACGCGACCGCCGACCGCAAGGCGGGCGTCCTGCGGGTCAACGCGATCCACGAGGACGAGCCGTTCCCGAAGGCGACAACGGCGGCGGTGCGGGCCGAGATCGCCGCGCTGGCCGCCTGGCTGCAGCTGACCATCGAGGGCTGAGGCGTGTTTGGTAAGTGGGGTCGGAGCGAGGCGAGGCCCAGGCGTCGGCTGGGGCCGCGCCGGGCGCGCCCGGACACCGGTGCTGTATCCGGGTGTGACCGGCGTGGGTCCAGGCGGGGTCTGGGTCCGCCGCAGCCCGGCATCCACTTACCAAACACGCCTTAGCTTGATCTTTAACCTGTGCGGCGCGGCCGAGGGTTGGTCGATTTCTTCTTTCCAAGGTTTGGTTTGCCGGGTTCGTTGCTGGTGACGGTGTGG
>NZ_JBFAPO010000107.1:0-24498 GCF_040676755.1 Dactylosporangium sp. NPDC049525
TCGCGGTCGGGCACGCGCTGCACACCACCCGGGCGCTGTTCGAGCACCGGGCCGTCGTGCACGCGGACCCCGCCGACCTGCCGGCCGCCTTGGACCGCCTCGCCGCCGGGGAGACCGGCCGGGGCGTCACAACGGGCCGGGCGGCCGGCGCCGCCAGGGTCGCGCTGCTGTTCTCCGGGCAAGGGGCGCAGCGGCCCGGGATGGGGCGCGAGCTGCACGCCGCGTTCCCGGTCTTCGCCGCCGCCCTCGACGAGCTGTGCGACCTGCTCGACCCCCACCTGCCCCGGCCGCTGCGGTCGGTGATGTGGGCGGCCGAGGGCACGCCGGAGGCGGCGCTGCTGGACCGCACCGAGTACACCCAGCCGGCCCTGTTCGCCTTCGAGGTGGCCATGTACGACCTGCTGCACGCGCACGGGGTGCGGCCCGGTCACCTGATCGGGCACTCGGTCGGCGAGCTCGCCGCCGCCTGCGCCGCCGGGGTCCTGTCCCGCGCCGACGCGGCCCGGCTCGTCGCGGCGCGGGGCCGCCTGATGGGGGCGCTGCCGGCCGGCGGCGGGATGCTGTCGGTGCGGGCCGGCCTGGACGTGGTCGCCCCGCTGGTGGCCGCGTTCCCGGGCCGGGCCGACGTGGCCGCGGTGAACGGGCCGCAGGCGACCGTGGTGTCCGGCGACGACGACGCGGTGGCCGCGATCGGCGCCCGGCTCGCCGCGCTGGGGCACCGCACCCGCCCGCTGCGCACCAGCCACGCGTTCCACTCCCCGCTGCTGGAGCCGATGCTGGCCGCGTTCCGGGCGGTCGCCGAGTCCCTCAGCTGGCACGAGCCGGCGATCCCGATCGTCTCCAACGTCACCGGGGCGCTCGCCGGACCGGGCGAGCTCACCGACCCGGAGTACTGGGTCCGGCACGCCCGCGGCACCGTGCGCTTCTGCGACGGGGTACGGGCCCTGCCCGCGCTCGGCGTCACCGCGCTGATCGAGGCCGGGCCGGACACCAGCATGACCGGGCTGGCCCGGGAGTGCCTGCCGGACGGCGACGGCACGCTGCTGATGGCGGTCCGCCGGGCCCGGCAGCCGGAGCCGGCCGGATACCTGGCCGCGCTCGCGGCCGCGCACGTGCACGGCGCCGCCGTCGACTGGACGGACCTGCACGCCGGGCACGGCGGCGGGCACGTGGCGCTGCCGCTGTACCCGTTCCAGAACCAGCGGTTCTGGCTCGACGCGCCCGCCGCGGACGCCACGGATGACCGGGGCGAACGGCCGGGGCATCCGCTCGTCGACGCGCTCGTGGAGCTCGACGACGGCGCCCTGCTGTACACCGGGCGGATGTCGCTGCGCGGGCAGCCGTGGGTGTACGACCACGTCGTCTTCGACGAGATCGTGGTGCCCGGGACCACGTGGGTGGAGCTGGCCGCCTGGGCCGGGCGGGAGCTCGGCTGCCCGGTCGTGGCCGAGTTCACCCACGAGTCGCCGCTGCTGCTCACCCCGGACCGGGTGGTCGACCTGCAGCTGCGGGTCGGCGCGCCGGACGGCGCGGGACGGCGGACGCTTGCGCTGCGCTGCCGGGCCCGCGACGGGGCGGCCCGCAAGGACTGGGTGGCGCTCGGCCGGGGCGCGTTGGCCGCCGGGGAGCCGGTCACCGGTCCCGGGCCCGACGACCTGGCCGCCTGGCCGCCGGCCGGTGCGGCACCGCTGGACGCGGACCGCTTCTACGACCGCCACGACGAGCTCGGCTTCTACCACTGGGGCGCGTCGTTCCGGTCGCTGCGGCGGGCGTGGCGGCGCGGCGAGGAGCTGTTCGCCGAGGTGCGCTACCCCGACCGCTGCGACTTCGGCGGCTACGACCTGCACCCGGCGTTCTTCGACGCGACGATGCACGCGCTCGGCCTCGACCGCATCAGCGAGGACCTCACCGGGCTGCTCGCCGACCGCGGCGACAGCACCGAACGGCCCAGGATCCCGTTCGGCTGGCGCGGCGTGCGCCTGCACGGGCGCGGCACCCGGTCGCTGCGGGTGCGGCTGACCCCGTCGGCGGAGGGCACCCGGATCGCCGTCGCCGACGAGGCGGGGCGGCTGGTCGCGACCGTCGACGCGGTGGCGATGCTGCCGGTGTCGATGCAGCAGCTGAAGGCGTCGCTGACCGCGCCGCGGCACGACGCGCTGTTCCACCTCGACTGGTCGCCGCTGCCAATCGGCGACACCGCGCCGGACCCGGGGCGCTACGCCGTCGCCGGGGCCGACGCGGCGGCGGTGGCCGCCGCGGCCGGGCTGCCGCCCGCGGCCGCGCACCCGGACCTGTCCACTGTGGCCGGTGCCGAGGCGGTGCTGGTGCCGTGGTGGGACGGCCGGGACCTGCCGGCGCTGCTGGAGACCGTGCAGCGGTGGCTGGCCACGCCGGGCACCGGCCCGACCCGCCTGGTGCTGCTGACCCGCGGGGCAATGGCGGCCGCACCCGGCGACACCGTCGCCGACCCGGCGGCGGCCGCGCCGTGGGGGCTGCTGCGCTCCGCGCAGACCGAGCACCCGGACCGGTTCGTGCTGTGCGACCTCGACGACCAGCCGGCGTCCCTCGCCGCGCTGCCGGCCGTCCTCGCCGCCGCGGCCGCGCAGGGCGAGCCGCAGCTGGCGGTCCGCGCCGGGCAGGCGCTGCGCCCCGCCGTGGTGCGGGTGCCGGCGAGCGCGAACACCGGCCCGGAACAGCCCCTCGACCCGGCCGGGACGGTCCTGGTCACCGGCGGCACCGGTACCCTCGGCGGGCTCGTCGCCCGGCACCTGGTGACCGCGCACGGCGCCCGGCACCTGGCGCTGGTGTCGCGCGGCGGCACCGCACCGGCGGGGCTGGTCGAGGAGCTCACCGGGCTCGGCGCGACGGTGCGGGTGCACGCGTGCGACATCGGCGACCGGGACCAGGTCGCGGCGCTGCTGGCCGGGATCGGCCCGGACCTGACCGCGGTCGTGCACGCCGCCGGGCTCCTCGACGACGCCGTCATCACCCAGCTCACCGGCGAGCAGCTGGCGCGGGTGCTGCGGCCCAAGGTCGACGGGGCGCGGCACCTGCACGAACTGACCCGCGACCTGCCGCTGCGCAGCTTCGTGCTGTTCTCCGCGGCGGCAGGGGTGCTCGGCGGGCCCGGACAGGCCAACTACGCGGCCGCCAACGCCTACCTCGACGCCCTCGCCTGGCACCGGCAGGGACTCGGGCTGCCGGCGACGTCCCTGGCCTGGGGGCTGTGGGCGCAGCGCAGCGGCGTCACCGGCCACCTCGGCGCCGCCGACCTGCAACGCATCGCACGGTCCGGGATGCGCGGGCTGAGCACCGCGGAGGCGCTCGAGCTGTTCGACATCGGGGTCGCGACCGGGTCGGCGGCGCTGCTGCCGGCCGCGCTGGACCCGGCCGCGATCCGGGGCGCCGGCACCGTGCCGGCGATCCTGCGCCGGCTCGCCCGGACCGCCGCCGCGCCCACGGCACCGGCACCGGCGGCAGAGGCGCAGGACGAGGCGCGCTTCGCCGACCGGGTCGCCGCGCTGCCCGCCGCGAACCGGCACCGGGCGCTGGTCGACCTGGTGACCACGCACGTGGCCACCGTCACCGACCACCCCGCGCACACCGTGGACGTGCAGCGGCCGTTCCGGGAGCTCGGCTTCGACTCCCTGATGGCCCTGGAGCTGCGCAACCGTCTCGTGCAGATCACCGGGCTGCCGCTGCCGTCGACCCTCGTGTTCGACCACCCCACGGCCGCGCTGCTGGCTCAGGAGCTCAACGGGCTCCTCGCTCCCGCGACCGCCGCCGAAAGCCCCGCAGCGGCCCCTACAGCGGCCCCTATGCACGCCTCCCCCACCGCCCCCGCCGAGGATCGGGACGGGGCGGGAATCGAGCTGATGGACGCCGACGAGCTGGTCCGGCTCGCCCTCGGCTGACCCGTGAGCAGGGGCGGCTAGGGGTACCTGCGCCGGCCGCCCCTTCTTACGTTGTGTACGGGAGCGAAAAGCGTCTCCCGGACCGCATGACGGAGGAACGCATGAGGTACGAGATTCTCGGGCCCCTGTGCATCATCGACCGGGGACGTCGCACGGGTGTCGGCAGCCGCAAGGTGCAGACACTGCTCAGTACGCTGCTGGCCCGCGCGGACCAGCTGGTCACCAGGGAGCAGCTCATCACCGAGATCTGGGGTGAGCACCCGCCCCGGCGGGCCATGGCCGGCCTGCACGTGTACGTCTCGCAGCTGCGCAAGACCCTGGCCGCGCCGGGTGCCGACGGCGGTGGCCCGGACGGCCCGGCCGGCGGGCCCGTGGTGACCCGCGCGGCCGGATACGTGCTGGACGTCAGCGCCGACGAGGTCGACGCGCAGCAGTTCACCCGCCTCGCCGAGCAGGGCCGCCAGCAGCTGCGGGAGCACCGCCCGGAGACGGCGCGGGGCACCCTGCAGGCGGCGCTGGACCTGTGGCGCGGGCCGATCCTGGACAACCTGAGCCCGGGACCGATCCTCGACGGGTACCTCACCTCGCTCGTCGAGACCCGGCTGGAGTGCCAGGAACTGCTCGTGGAGGCGATGCTGCAGCTCGGCCGGCACCGCGAGCTCATCGCGCCGTTGCAGGGGCTGACCGCCGGTCACCCGTTGCGGGAGGCCTTCTACCGGCAGCTGATGCTCGCCCTGTACCGTTCCGAGCGCGCGGGGGACGCATTGCAGGTGTTCCAGGTCGCGCGGCGGGTGCTGCGCGACGAGCTGGGCCTGGAGCCCTGCTGGGCGCTCCAGGACCTCCAGCGGGCCATCCTCGCCGCCGACCGGGTGCTGGACTGTGCCGTCCTCGAGGTCGCGGCGTAGGCCGCGATCCTGGTCATCCCAACGTTCATCCGCCGTTGCAGTCCCGGCCGGCATCACGGCTCCGCCCCGCCGCGGAGCCCCCGGTGCCGGCGCCAAGAAGATACGGAAGTTCGTCATGCCGGACTCCAGCACGCCGCCCGCTGGCCGCCAGCTCTACCTACCGGAGCTGCCCCGCCTGATCCCGGTCGCCTACCACGCCAACGCCGTGCAGCTCGAAACGGCGTCCAACAACTGGGTGCGCCGCTTCCTCGGCGACTGTTTCGCCGCGGAGGAGGAACTGCTGCGCTTCCTGCGCCAGCGCAACGGGTTGTACGGCCCGCTGACGGTGCCCGACGCCGAGGCCGAACGGGCGTTGTGCGTCTCCGACTGGTATCAGCTGGTCAACGCGATCGAGGCGATCGGCGCGGGGGCCCTGCTCGGTGGTGTGGTGGCCGGGGTGAAGGACGGCGGCACCGCGGGGCAGCCGGAGTCGGCGTACCTCAGCGCGGCGCGGGACCTGTTCGGCCGGATCGTCGTCGGGCTGTCGCTGGCCCAGCGGGAACGCCTGGACGCGGGGCTGGCCGCCCTGCACGCCGAGGTCGTCTCGCCCGTGCCCGCGCTGCCCCCGGCCGAGGCACCGGACCTGGACACCTGCCTGCAGCGCCGGTCCGCCCGGATGCGGTACCGCGTCCTCGGGCTGCTGACCGAGTTCGCCGCGGCGGTCGACATGACCCCGTTCATCGACACACCCACGTTCGTCGACCTGCACGCGCACGCCTGCCGACAGATGATCATCGTGTCGGACCTGCTGTCGTACCGCACCGCGCAGCGCAAGGCCGCGCCGATGAACGCGGTGCGGCTGCTCAACGAACGCGACGGCATGCCGTTGCAGGACGCCGTCGACCGGCTCTGCGAGCTGGTCGAGCAGCACGAGCGCGCCTACATCGGCGCGCGCAGCCGGATCCTCGCCAGCCCGCTCGGCAACCATCCCGACATGCGGGTGTACCTCGTCGGCCTGGACCAGCTCGTCGCCGGCAGCCAGGAGTTCGCCTACCTCACCCCCCGCCACTTCGGTGACGGCGCGGTGTGGGACGGCACCCGCTCCGGCTGGTACAGCGTCGACGAGCCGGTGACCCGGCTGCACGGCTCCGACGACCACACCTGACGGCCGGAGACCCGACGGCCCGTGCCGACACGGGCCGCGCCTCCGGCTGGGCACCACACCCTGTCGCCTTTCCGGAGGAGGAGCACCATGACCACGTACCCCATCGAGCCCCTGCCGCGCCTCGCGGCCCTGGACGGGCTGCTGGCCGCGCCGGCCGGGCGGGTGCCCGAGCGCCTGCGCGGCCTCGCCGCCGAGCTCGGCATCACCGAGCCCGCCGCGGACCCGGACGCCGCCGAGCACGCCGTCCCGGCGCTGATCGCCGCGCTGCGCACCACGACCGGCCCGCGCGGCGCGGCCGTCGCGCTCCTGCTGGGGTTGCTCGCCGAGGTCCCGGGCGAACGCGTCCGCGCGGCCGTCCACCGTGGACTGCCGGACTACCTCGACGCGCTCGCCGTGCGCGCCGCCCGGGCCGAGCTGCTCGCGCTGACCTTCCTGCTGGCGCACTTCCCGGAGGACCGCGGGGCGATCCTGGCCGCCACGGCCGGGCTGCCGCTGCCGGCCGGCGACCACGAGCGGCTCCACCGCTGCCTGGCTCCCCTCGACCCGCAGGACCCGGAGCTGACCCGGATCTGGCCGGACCCGACGCACTGGCGCGCCTTGCCGGCCGCCGACCGCGAGTTCGACCGGGCCTGGATGGCGCAGGCACCCGCCGAGCAGGTGCGCATGGCGTATCACCTCGACACCCGCTCGCTGCTCGCCTACAGCGGCGCCAAGGCCCTGTGGGCCGCCGAGCACGGCGGGGAGGAGCCCACCCGGCCCGACCCGGACCTGCGGCTGCCCGCCGCGGCCGCGCCGGACGGCGCACCCGCGTACGTCGCGCACCTGGCCGGGCTGCGCTGCCCGACCTGCGCCGGCGGGCTCGTCGTCGACGCGGGGGCGGTTGCGTGCGCCGGCTGCGGCACGGTGTTCCCGGCCGACGGCGGGACGGTCGACCTGTCCCTCGGCGCCGGCGACCCGCACGAGCCGATGACGAAGAACGTGCCGCTGTGCTACAGCGAGATCCGTTCGGCGTTCCTGCGCTGGAAGGGCACCAACTGGGGCGGCGCGGTGAGCGTCGAGGACGAGGACGAGTACCTGCGCGGGTTCGTGCGGCCGGTCGACGGCCCGATCCTGGACCTCGCCGCCGGCACCGGCCGCTGGACCGCCGTCATCGCCGAGACGTTCGGCGCCGAACGGGTGTTGGCGCTGGACCTGTCCGCGGCGATGCTGCGCCAGGTGCGGGCCGGCCTGCCGGGCGTGGCGACCGTGCGCGGCAGCGCCCTGGCCCTGCCGTTCCACGACGCGTCGCTCGGCGCGGTCAACTGCTGGAACGCGCTGCAGTCCCTGCCGGACCAGGCCGCGGCGATCGCGGAGGTGGGCCGGTGCCTGCGGCCGGGCGGCACGTTCACGTTCATGACGTTCCGGCCGTCGACCGACCCGCTGTACCGCGTCCTGCAGACCGCGCCGTTCGGCGTCATCCCCGTTGCCCTGTCCGCACCGGAAGACCTGCGGACGTGGCTCTCGGCGGCCGGGATGCGCGTCGTGCACCAGTGGACCCCGGGTTCGTTCGTCTTCGTGACCGCGACCCGCGACCAGATCGGTTAGGGGCCGCTAGGGGTTCGGCCCCGAACGACCGCTCCATACCTTGATGAACGCCACAGTGTCCACATAGGAACGGGGTACCCACCCATGTCCAGCACGTTATCGCGGCGCACGGTGCTCGCCGGTGCCGCCGCCACCGCCACCGCCGCGGCCGGCGTCGCCGGCGTCGCCGACCCGGCCGCCGCCGACACCATCAGCAGCCCGTCCTGCCAGGCTCCCGCCCCGCCGTCGGTCGTCGTGCCGCCGAGCGACGGGCGCTACGGCGACCTGGTGCGCAACTGGAACGGCCGGTTCACCGGCAGCCCCGACTACGTCCAGGTCGTCAACACCACCGGCCAGGTCGAGCAGGCCGTGCAGGCCGCCGTGCGGGCCCGCAAGCAGCTCGCCGTGCGCAGCGGCGGGCACTGCGTCGAGGGGTTCGTCACCGACCCCAGCGTCAAGGCGCAGATCGACATGTCCGGGATGAACGACATCTCGTTCGACCCGCGGTACAACGCCTTCTCCATCCAGCCCGGCGCCACGCTGCGCGACGTGTTCAAGCGGCTGTACACCGAATGGGGCGTGACCGTGCCGGGCGGCTCCTGCCCGTCCGTCGGCGTCGGCGGCCACTTCGCCGGCGGCGGCTTCGGCGCGCTGGCCCGCCGCAACGGCATCGTCCCGGACCACATGTACGGCGTCGAGGTCGTCACCGTCACCGCGTCGGGCAAGGTGAAGACGGTGCTCGCCACCCGCGAGCGCGACGACCCGAACCGCGAGCTGTTCTGGGGCTACACCGGTGGCGGCGGCGGCAACTTCGGCGTCGTCACCCGCTACCTGATGCGCAGCTGGAACGCGACCGGCAACGACCCGACCCGGCTGCTGCCGGCCCCGCCCAAGGCGAGCCGCACCATCAACTACATCTTCCCCTGGCCGGCCCTGCCGGAGCCCGCGTTCATCCAGCTGCTCACCAACTACATGGCGTGGTACCTGCGCAACAGCGCACCCGACTCGCCCTACACCGGCCTGAGCGCCTCGCTGATCGCCCCGCACGTGAACACCTACCCGTTCCTGCTGATGACCGTCGTGGTCGACCCGACCGAACCCAACAGCGCCGACCTGGTCGCCGGGTTCAAGTCCGCGGTCATCGACCCCGTCGGCACCCCGGTCGTGCAGGAGGCCACGATGCCGTGGCTGATGGCCACGAACAAGGCCGGCTTCGCCGACACCGGCGACGCGGTCGGCCGCCGCAACAAGGCCAAGGGCGCCTACCTCAAGGGGCTGTACACCCCCGAGCAGCTGTCCACGACGTACCGCTACCTCACCGCGACCCCGGCCATCAAGGCGCCGCTCGCCGCGGTGATGTTCAACCCGTACGGCGGGCAGGCCAACGCCCTGCCGTCCGACGCGACGGCCGTCCCGCAGCGCGACTCGGTCCTGAAGGTCATGCACACCGTCCACTGGGACGGCGCGGCGCTGGACGGGCAGATGCTCGGCTGGCTGCGGGACTTCTACCGTGACGTGTACTCGGCCACGGGCGGGGTCCCGGTGCCCAACGCCGTCACCGACGGCTCGTTCATCAACTACGCGGACGTCGACCTGGCCGACCCGACCCTGAACACCTCGGGCGTGCCGTGGTCGACGCTCTACTACAAGGACGCCTACCCGCGCCTGCAGCGCGTGAAGGCCCGCTGGGACCCGACCGACACCTTCCGGCACGCCCTGTCCATCCGCCTGCCGTAACCCGCGCCCCACCCGCGCCCCACCCTCGACGCCGCTCGGCCACCCGGCCGGGCGGCGTCGGCGTGCGCGACGAGCACCGGCGGCTTGACGGCGATGGGGATAACCGTTAGACATAACAGCTAACGGTTAGAGGGGGGTACCGATGCAGCAGGAAGTCGTCCTCGCGATGCTGGCCAAGGAGCCCACGCACGGCTACCAGCTGCGCGCGAGGCTCCGCGACGCACTCGGCCCGCTCGGCGACGCGATGAACGCGGGGCAGGTCTACGTCACGCTGACCCGGCTGGAGAAGGCCGGCCTGGTAGCGGTCGAGACAGCCGCCGACGGCACCGACCGGTCGGATCGGAAGGTGTACACGCTCACCCCGACCGGCCAGCAGCGGGTCGCCGAGTGGATCGCCGAGGTGAGCTGGCCGAAACCCGACCTGGCGGAGTTCCATCTCAAGCTGATCGCCGCCGCGTCGGCCGGGCTGGCCGACCCGCTCGGCATCGTCGACACCCAGCGCCGCGAGCTGCTGCGGCGGCTGCGTGACGCCCAGCGCGCCGCCATGGCCGAACCGAACCATTCGAATGCGGCGCTGCTGCTGGAAGGCATCGTGCTCCGGCTCCAGGCGGACCTGCGATGGCTCGAGGCATGTGAGAAGAACTGGACCCAGCGAAGGAGCACTTCGTGAGCATGGCCGCCGGCACGCCGATCCTGCGCACCCGCGGGTTGCGCAAGGACTACGGCAAGGGGGAAGGGCTGGTGCGCGCCGTCGACGAGGTCGATCTCGACGTCGGCGCGGGAGAGACGGTGGCCATCATGGGCCCCAGCGGATGCGGGAAGTCGACCCTGCTGCACCTGCTCGGCGGGCTGGACCGGCCCTCGGGCGGCGAGGTGCTGCTGAACGACCGCCGCATCGACAACCTCGGCGAGAAGGCCCTGGCCCGGATCCGCAGGACCGACGTCAGCTACGTCTTCCAGTCCTTCCACCTGATGGAGGAGCTCACCGCCGTGGAGAACGTCGAGCTGCCGGCGCTGCTGGCCGGGCGCTCGCCGCGGGCCGCCAGACGGCGTGCGGAGCAGCTGCTGGATCAGCTCGGGCTGGCCGGCCGGTCCCGGTTCCTGCCCTCCGCGCTGTCCGGCGGCCAGCGGCAGCGGGTCGCGGTCGCCCGGGCGTTGAGCAACGAACCGCTGGTGGTGCTCGCCGACGAACCGACCGGAAACCTGGACAGCGCCGCCACCCTGGACGTGTTGCGGCTCTTCGAGGAGCTGCACGGATACGGGCAGACGCTGATCATCGTCACCCACGACGCTCGGATCGCGGCCACCGCGGACCGGATGTTCTCCATGCGCGACGGCGCGTTCGTCGACGAGACCCGGCTGACCGGCGGCACCACCGGCATGCTCGGCGCGCTCGCCGGGCTGGAGGACTGACCGCGATGGGCCGCATCGTCCTCGTGGTCCGCCTCGCGCTGCGCGACCTCCGGCGGCGCCGCACCGAGGCCGCGCTGCTGCTGATCGCCATCCTGGCGGCCACCACGACCCTGACGCTCGGACTCGTCGTGCGTGACGCGGCCGGCGACCCGTATGCGAGCACCCGGGCGGCGACCAGGGGACCCGACGTGGTCGCCGCCACCGGCGACTTCGCCGACCTCGCCGACCTGGAGAAGCTGGCCACCTCCTCCGGCGTCACCGGGCACAGCGGACCGTACCCTGTCGTCGCCGGCCGGCTCGAGGCGTCCGGCCGGGCGTCGGACGTGCAGGTCGAGGGGCGGGACACCACGACCGCCGCGGTCGATCAGCCCGAGGTGACGCAGGGCAACTGGGTCAGCGACGGCGGCGTGGTGCTCGAGGCCGCCTTCGCCAACTCGCTCGGCGTGGCCGTCGGTGACCCGGTCACCCTGGGCGGCAGGTCGTTCACGGTCGTCGGCCTGGCCGTCACCGCTGCCATGGCGCCCTACCCCGGGCTGTCCTGCATCGTCCCCGTCGGTTGCCTGCACGGCGCGATCCCGAAGGACCGCGAGCTGCCTCCTGGGCTGTTGCACAACCCAGGGCTGGTCTGGCTCACCCAGGCGGACGTGCGCAGCCTCGCCTCCGCGCAGGGCCGCATCTCGTACGTGATGAACCTGAAGCTCGCCGACGCCGACGCGGCCGAGGCGTTCGTCGAGGCGAACAGCGGCGCGTCCGGCGGCACCATGATGCCCATGCAGACCTGGCAGAGCATCCTCGCCGACGCCACCGAACTGGCCAAGGACTCCCAGATCCTGCTGCTGATCGGTGCCTGGCTGCTCGGCCTCCTTGCGGTGGCCAGCCTCTCGGTGCTGGTCGGCGGCCGGATGGCCGATCAGACCCGGCGGGTCGGCCTCCTCAAGGCGGTCGGCGGCACACCGAGCCTGGTCGCCGCCGTGCTGCTGGCGGAGTATCTCCTGGTGGCCGTCGCCGCCGCGGCGGCCGGGCTGGCGATCGGGGCGCTGGCCGCTCCGCTGCTCACCGAGTCGAGCGCGGGGCTCATCGGCAGCGCGGGAACGCCGTCGTTGACCTGGTCCACGGTCGCCCTGGTGACCGCCGTGGCCCTCGGGGTCGCGGTCGTGGCGACCGCCGTCCCGGCCATGCGTGGCGCCCGCACCAGCACCGTCAGCGCGCTGGCCGACGCGGCCCGCCCACCCCGCCGCACCGGCTGGCTGATCGCGCTGTCCGCGCGGCTGCCCGTCCCGCTGCTGCTCGCCCTGCGGGTCGCCGGCCGCCGGCCACGGCGGGTGGTGCTAGCCGTGGCCAGCATCGCGGTGACCGTCGGCGGCATCTACGTCCTGCTGGTGCTCAACACCTTCCTCAGCGAACAGGCGGGCCTCCGCGCATACAGCGAAGGTCAGGTGACGGTGCTGCGGCACGTGCTGCTCGTCTGGACGGTCATCCTGCTCTGCCTGGCGGCGGTCAACGCCATCGTGATCACCTGGGCGACGGTGCTCGACAACCGGCACGCGTCGGCGCTGGCCCGCGCCCTCGGCGCCACCCCGCAGGAGCTGACCGTCGCCCTGGCGGCCGCGCAGGTGCTGCCCGCCCTCCTCGGCGCCGTCCTGGGCGTCTTCCCGGGCGGCTACCTGCTGTTCGCGACCATCATCGCGATCACCGACGGCGACGACGACAAGGCCACGCTTCCGGCGCCCTGGCAGCTGGTCACCCTCATCCTGGCCACCGTCCTGGCGGTGGCGGCGCTCACCGCCGTTCCCGCCCACCTCGGCGGCCGCCGTCCAGTGACCGAGACCCTCTGAAGCCCGACCGGCAAGGCGAGGGGCGGTCCGCGTCAGCGGGCCGCCCCTCGCGGGTTGCGTGGGTCAGCGGACCGGTGGGGGGAACAGCCCGTTGTTCACGCAGTGGGTGAGGTACATGGGGACCAGCTCGGCGATCGTCGGGCAGTGGATGCCGGCCGGCTCCAGCAGCGACCTGGTGTAGGTGGCGTCGGGCGGGCAGCTGTGCTCGTAGTGCTCCGGGCCCCAGGTCTCGATGCCGTATTTGATCATCTCGATGGTCTGGCTGTCGTACGGGTCGTCGGAGCCGGCCGAGCGGAAGAGGCGCTCGACGGCCATGCGGTGGAACTCGCGGACCGGCACGGCGCGCACGTCGTAGCCGAACGCCTGCACGTGCTCGAAGATCTCGTTGAGCCCGCGGATGTCGGGGTTCGTCAGGTGGTACGTCTCGCGGTACGACGCGCGGCGCAGCCCCAGCTCGACGATGCCGCCGCTGACGTAGTCCACCGGCGTGATGTCCCAGTGGTTGGCGGTGACGGCCGAGATCCCGGTGTCCACGACGGTCTTGAGCAGGTCGTAGTAGACGCCCTTCACGTTCACCTCGCCGAACGGGTACCGGCCGGTCACCGAGTCGCCCATGATGTTGCCGGGGCGCACGATCGTCCACATGAGACCGTCGTCGGAGGCGGCGCGGACCAGCTTCTCCGCGTGGTACTTCGTCTCCTGGTAGGGCAGGTGGTCGTATTCCTGGCCGAGCTCCAGGTCGAACTCCGTGAACGGGCGGTTGTCGCCCAGCAGCCAGTCGCCGAGGGCGCTGAAGCTGGACACGTAGACGAGGTGCCGGTGCTGGGTCCGCAGCGCGAAGTCGATCATCCGCTGGGTGCCGTCGACGTTGATCGGCGCGAGGGAGTCGTAGAACGACACCAGGGTGGTGCGGGCGGCGGCGTGGATCGTGACGTCCACGTCGGCGGCCAGCTCGGCCAGTGCCGCCTCGTCCAGGCCGAACCGGTCGAGGGTCACGTCACCGAGCACCGGCGTCACCCGCCGGCGCAGCTCCGCGCGCAGCGCGCCCTCCTCGTCGTACACGGCGAGCAGGCGGCCGATCCGCTCGAGCGCCGCCTCCGGGGAGTCGGCCCGCACCAGGCACCGGATCCGCGCGTCGGTCTTGGACAGCAGGTCGTGCAGGAGCCGCGCGCCGAGCACGCCGGTCACGCCGGACATCAGGATCGAGTCGAACGGCAGCGGCGCCGGCAGGGCCACCGGTTCGACGTCGCGCGCGGGCTCGGCGAGGATCCTGCCGAGCCGGCCGGTCGGGCCGGTGCCGGGCCCGGTGCCGGCCAGCACGCCGCTGTCGACGAGGTGATCGGTGAGGCCCCGGATGGTGGTGTAGTCGTCGATGACGGTGCCGGGGATGCGCACGCCGTAGACCTTCATCAGCCGGTTCAGCATCCGCACCGACACGACCGAGTCGAAACCGAAGTCGACGAAGTCGGCGTCGGGGTCGAGCTCGCCGGCCGGCAGCTTCGTCAGCTCCGCGAAGATCCCGGTGATCTGGCTGCCGAGCTTGGCCCGGAACTCCTCGTGCGCGCCGGCCGCGGCGACCACCGGCGCCGGGTCCGCGGCGGGCGCTGGGACCGCACTGGGTGCCGGGACCGAGACCCGCTGGTACTCCTCCGGCACGATCCAGTGCCGTTCGGGTGCGAACGGGTACGTCGGCAGGCTCACCACCCGGCCGGCCGGGACCACCGCGAGGCGCTCCCAGCCGATCGTCCAGCCCTGCGTCCACAGCTCCCCGAGCCGCCGCAGGTCACCGCCGGCCCGCACACCCGCCAGGTAGTCGCGGTCGGCGTCGCTCTCCCCCGCCGGGTGGTCCTGGTACGCGGGGACGGCGCCGCTCACGACGAGCCGGTCGGGGCGTCCGGCGGCGAAGGCCTCGAGGCGGTCGGCCAGCTCCGCGGTCGACGACGCGACGGTCGCCAGCCGGTGCTCGAACGGCTCCCGGCCGACCATCAGCGTCCAGGCGACGTCGTCCAGCGCCACGTCCGAGCCCTGCGCCGAGCGCAGGAACCGGGCCAGGCCGGCGGCGTGCGCGGCGAGCCGGTCGGCCTTGCGCGCCGACAGCACCACCAGCCGCGGGCCGGGAGCGCCGGCGGGCGCGGCGGGCTTCCCGCGGTACTCCTCGATGATGACGTGCCCGTTGGCGCCGCCGGCGCCGAAGGAGCTGACCGCCGCCAGCCGCGGCGGGCCGTCCGTGCGCGCCGGCCAGGGGGTCGCCTCGGTCGCGACCGTGAACGGGCTGCCGGCGAAGTCGATGTTCGGGTTCGCCGGCTCGGCGTGCGGCGACGGCGGGATCGTGCCGTGCCGCAGCTGCAGGAGGGTCTTGACGATGCCGGTCACGCCGGCCGCCGCCTCCAGGTGCCCGACGCTCGCCTTGGCCGAGCCGATCACGCAGAACCCGCGGTCGCCGGTGTGCTCGCGGAACGCCTTCGTCAGCGCCGTGATCTCGATCGGGTCGCCCAGCGACGTGCCGGTGCCGTGCGCCTCCACATAGGACAGTTCGCGGGGGTCGACCCCGGCCTGTCGCAGCGCCTCGCCGACGAGGCCGGCCTGGGCGTTCGGGCTGGGCACGTTGAAGCCGTTGGTGCGGCCGCCGTGGTTGACGGTGCTGCCCCGGATGATCCCGTAGATCCGGTCGCCGTCCTCCTCGGCGTCGGCGAGCGGCTTGAGGACCAGCGCCGCGACGCCCTCGCTGGGGACGTACCCGTCGCCGCCGGCGCCGAACGCCCGGCACCGGCCGTCGGTCGACGCCCACCGGCCGTGGCCGAGGAGCAGGAACTTGCCCGGGTGGACGGTGACGTTCACGCCGCCCGCGATCGCGTATCCGCACTCGCCGCGGCGCAGGCTCTCCACCGCCAGGTGCACCGCGGTCATCGACGCCGAGCAGGCGGTGTCGACGGCCATGCTCGGTCCGTTGAGGCCGAGGTGGTACGACACCCGGTTGGCCACCGCCCAGTAGCCGACGATCGGCATGCCGACGAGCAGCTGGTAGTCGCCGTACGTCACCCCGGCGAAGACCCCGGCGTCCTTGGTGCCGCGGCGCGCGGCCGTCGACCGGATGCGCGCCGGGGTGTAGCCGGCGTCCTCGACCGCGGACCAGGCGGCCTGCAGGAACAGCCGCTGCTGCGGGTCCATGCCCTCCGCCTCCTTGGGCGGGATCTGGAAGAACCGCGCGTCGAACTCGTCGACGCCGTCGATGAACCCGCCCCACCGGGCGTACGTGGTGCCGGGCTCGTCCGGGTCGTCGCTGAGGTACTGGGCGTGGTCCCACCGGTCGGCCGGCACTTCGACGATGCAGTCCCGGCCGTCGAGCAGGTTGCGCCAGAACTCGTCGTTGTCGCGGGCCATCGGGTACCGGCCGGCCATGCCGATGACGGCGATGTCGCCGGTGCGGGGCCGCTCGCCGCCCGTGCTCCGGGGCCGCGCCGCCGGTTCGGCCGGGGCCTGCACTTGCGGCGCCGGGACGGTCCGGGGTGCGGTGAGCTCGCGGAGCCGGTCCGGGTACGTGCCGGCGAGGTGCGCGGCGAGCTCGGCGATCGACTGGTACTCGAAGAACAGGGTCGCCGACACCGCCCCGAACGCGTCCTCCAGGTGCTGGTTGAGCTGGGTGATGAGGACGGATTCGATGCCGTACTCCGACAGGGGTGCCCGGACCCGGATGCGGTCCATCGGCAGGCGGGCCTCGGTGGCCAGCAGCTGCTTCAGGTAGTCCTGGGCCAGTTCCACCAGGTCCGGCTCCCCCGCCGGGGGCGTGCCGCCGGCGAGCGCGGCGCGGACCGGCCCGACGGCGAACGCCGCGAGGGACATGCCCGCCGGGAACGACCCGTCGCCGAGCCGCACGCCGAGGGCGTCGTTGATCCGCCCGACCAGCCGCGCCCGGCCGCCGGTGTCGAGGCCGGCCGCGGCGGCCGGCACCCGGATGTCCACATCGGACGGGTCGACGCCGAGCTCGGCGGCGGCGGCACCGATGACGGCCGCCGCAAACCGTCCACTGTCGACGGTGTCGACGCCCGGGTCCACCGTGGCGGCCGGCACGGCAACGACCTCGGGGGCGGCCGGCGCCGGCGCTGCCGGGACTGGTGGATCCGCCTGCGGCGCGGCCGGTGACGCGCTGCCGCCATCCGGTTCGCGGCCGGCGCCGCCGGGTCCGCCGGATCCGCCGGTCGGGCCGTCGGGGGCCGCGCCCGGACCGCTGGCGGCGCCGTCGGGGCCGTCGTCGGGGAGCCAGCAGCGGTCGGTGTCGAAGGAGTAGCCGGGCAGGTGCAGGCGGCGGCCCGTGCCCTTCGGGTACATGCGGCTCGGGTCCAGGGTGCCGCCGGCGGCCCAGGCCCGGCCCGCCTCGTGCGGGTCGCCGCCGGGCTCCGGGGCGACGACGGGGCCGGCCGGCGCGTCCGGGTCGACGTGGCCGAGATGGACGCCGGCCGGGTGGCCGCCCGCGGCGAGCCGGGCCAGCCGGGCCCGCAGCTGCTCGACGGAGCCGGCCACGACCGCGGCGCGGTGCTCGAACGGCATCCGGCCGGTCTGCATCGTCGCGGCCACGCCGTGCAGCGCCGCGTCCGGCAGCCCGGCCAGGGCCCGCTCCAGGTCCGCGGCGCCCCGGCGCAGGGCGGCATCGCTGCGGGCGGACAGCGGCACGAGTGCCTCGCGGGCCGGTGCCGGCGTGGCCGGGCGGCGCTCGTCGTGCCCGGCGACGACGAGGTGGGCGTTGGTGCCGCTGAACCCGAACGAGCTGATCGCGGCCAGCCGCCGGTGGGCCGGCCACGGCAGCAGGTCGGTGTTGACGTAGAACGGCGACTCGGCGAGGCCGGTGAGCTGGTTGGCCTCGGTGAAGTTCAGCGACGGCGGGATGTATCCCTCGCGCATCGCGAGCAGGACCTTGATCAGGCCGGCGACGCCCGCGGCGTGCGAGCTGTGGCCGATGTTCGTCTTGATCGAGCCGATCGGGATGCTGCGGCGGGTGTCGGTGTACCGGCGGAACGCACCCGTGAGCGCCTCGATCTCGATCGGGTCGCCGAGCCGGGTGCCGGTGCCGTGGGTCTCGACGTAGCCGATGTCGGCCGGATCGATGCCGAAGCGGTCGTACACCCCGGCCTCCAGTTCGCGCTGCGACCGGGCGCTCGGGGCGGTGATGCCGTTGGTGCGCCCGTCCTGGTTGACCCCGGCGGCCTTGATGACGCCGTGGATCGGGTCGCCGTCGGCGAGCGCCTTCGCGAGGGGCTTGAGCAGGACCACGCCGGCGCCCTCGGCCATCACGAACCCGTCGGCGGTGGCGTCGAACGCCCGGCACTGCCCGGTCGGCGACAGCATCCCCAGCGACGAGGTGAGCAGCAGGTGGTCGAGAGTGCTGTAGACGGCGACACCGCCGGCGAGCGCGAGGTCGCAGTCGCCGGCCGCGATGCTGCGGCAGGCCTGGTGGATCGCGACCAGCGACGACGAGCACGCGGTGTCGAAGCTCATGCACGGCCCGGTGAGGTCGAGGTGGTACGCGACCCGGGCCGGCAGGATCGACGGGGCGTTGCCGGTGAAGACGTGCGGGACGCCGCCGAGGCCGCGGTCGCGGATCAGGGTGACGTAGTCCGACGGCGGGGAGCCGGCGAACACGCCGCAGCGGGTCCGGGCCAGCTGCCGGGGGTCGAGGCCGGCGTCCTCGACGGCCCGCCACGCCTCCTGCAGGAACAGCCGCTGCTGCGGGTCCATGTAGTCGGCCTCGGCCGGGACGATGTTGAAGAACGCCGGGTCGAACAGGTCGACGTCGTCGAGGTAGCCGCCCCACCGGGTGTAGGTGCGGCCGGGGCGCGGCGGCCACGGCGCGTACACCGCGTCGATGTCGAAGCGGCCCGCCGGCACCTCGCCGATGCTGATCTCACCGGCCACCAGGTTCTGCCAGAGCGCCCTGGTGTCGCGGGCGCCGGGGTAGCGGCCGGCCATGCCGATGACGGCGATGTCGAGGGTACGGCTCGGCTCGGTCCGTGCGGTGCCCACAAGCGGGACCGGAGCCGGCCGCGGCTGCGGCTCGACGGCAGGAGCGGGAGCGGCAGGAGCGGCGGGCGGTGCGACCACCGGCGGTGCGGCCACGGGCGGTGCGGCCACGGGCGGTGCGGCCACGGCGGAGACGACCCGGGCGCCGATGGAGGCAAAGTGGGCGGCGAGGCGGCGGACGCTCGGGTGGTCGAAGACCACGGTCGGCTTGACCGTCACCCCGAGCGCCGCGTTCAGCCGCTCGACCAGTTTGACGGCCAGGATCGAGTCCACGCCGTACTCGGCGAACGACATCGTCGGGCGGACCTCGGCCGTACCCACGCCGAGCCCATCGGCGATGATGGCCGCGACGACCGGTTCCAGGGTCTCGGCCGGCACCTCCGGCAGCGGCGCAGGGACCTCCGGCTCGGCCGGTGCGGCTGGGGCGGCCGGCAGCGCGGGCCGCGCGACCGGGGCGCCGGAGTTGGCCGCGACGATGACCCGGAACGACGGGTCGGCGTCGGCGGTGAGTCCGGGGCCGTAGCCGGTGAAGTCGCGGTAGCCGGTGCGCCGGGTCGCCTCCCGCCACTGCTCGACCGACAGCAGCGGCGAGTTCGGCAGCCGCCGCCGCGGGTCGGTGTAGCGGTGCCAGCCGTCGAGCATGCCGATCGACAGGGTGAGGATGTCGATGTCGGCGACCGGCTCACCGAGGACCAGCAGGCCGGTCGGTGCGAGCAGCCGCCGCAGCAGCGACAGCGACTCGTCGACGTCGGCGACCGCGTGCAGGGCGCTGGCGGCGAAGACCGCGTCGAACCCGCCCTCGGCGAAGCCCTGCTCGACCGGGTCACGCTCGGCGTCGAGGACCTTGAAGCGCACGAAGGGGTAGGTGCCGCCGAAGGTGCGGCGGCCGTGCGCGACGAAGCTCCCGCCGACGTCCGTGTAGTGGTATTCGACCTCCGCGTCGCGGGCGGCGACGGCGGCCAGCACCGCGTGGGAGGTGCTGCCGGTGCCGGCGCCGACCTCGAGGATGCGCACCGGGCGGCGCCCGGCGCGGGCCCGCACGTCGACCAGGGTGCCGATGAGCCGGGCCAGTTCCTCGCTGTAGAAGTCGTACGCGGGGCTGCCGCGGTACACGCCGGCCATCAGGTCGACGCCGGAGCCGGGGAACAGCACCTCGGTGACCGGGATCTCGCCGCGCAGCGTGTGCGGGTACGCCTGCACACAGGTGTCCAGCAGCCGCACGAACGGGTACGCCTCCGGGTAACCCTCCAGGATCTCGCCGCGCAGCACCGCGAGGTCGTCGTCGACGGCGGCGAGGCGCACGACGTCGCCCTCCCGTTCGACGTGCCCGTGCCGTTCCAGGACGGCGAGGCAGGCGTCGAAGAAGCGGAAGAACTCCGGGCGGATCCCGAGCCGTTCGCGGACCTCCTCGACGGTGCCGCCCTCGGCCGGGAAGCCCAGCCCGCTCAGCTTCCGCGCGGCGGAGGCGGACGCGTACCGGCCCAGCAGCGGGTAGGCCGCCTCCAGTTCGACGTCCAGGTGCGGGGTGCCGGCCTCGTACGCGTCGGTGATCGCGGAGATCGAGCTGGCGTCGGCGGGCTCGTCCAGCCAGTACCGGGTCCGCTGCAGCGGATAGCCGGGGACCGGGACGCGGCGGGCCGGGCCGCCGTTGAGGACCGCCCAGTCGGGGCGCCCGCCGACCGTCCACAGCCTGGCCGTGCCGTCGAGGTCGCCGGCGGCGTAGTGCCGGCCGAGCAGGTCCGCGCGGCCGGGTTCGCGGTCGGCCTCACCGGCGGCGGTCCCGCGGTGCACGGCCGTCGGCTCGCCGGCGAGGTACCGCTCCAGGGCCGTGGCCGCCTCCTCGGGCGTCGCCGCGACGAGGGCCAGCCGCACCTCCAGGGCGGGCCGGCCGACCTGCAGGGTGCGGGCGACGTCGCGGAACCGGCCCGGGTCGGCGCCGCGCAGGAACGCGGCGATCCGCCCGGCGTAGGCGCGCAGCCGCTCCTCGGTGCGGGCCGACAGGACCAGCACCTCCGGCTCGGCCGGCGGCACCGGCAGCGGCGGGGCGACGTACTCCTCGATGACGACGTGGGCGTTGGCGCCGCCGGCCCCGAAGGAGCTGATGCCGGCCCGGCGGCGGCCGCCGGCCTCGGTCGCGGGGCGCGGCCACGGCTGGGCGTCCTGCGGCACCCGCAGCCGCGCGGCCGAGAAGTCAATCTCCGGGTTGAGCCGGTCGGAGTGCAGCGACGGCGCGATCGTGCCGTGCCGCATCTGCAGCAGGACCTTGGTGACCGCGGCGACGCCGGCCGCGGCCTCGAGGTGGCCGATGTTCGACTTGACCGAGCCGAGCAGGCACGGGTCGCTGCGGCCGGCGAGGGCCCGGTTGAGCCCGGCGACCTCGACCGGGTCGCCGAGGGCGGTGCCGGTGCCGTGCGCCTCGACGTAGCCGATGGTGCCCGGGTCGACCTGGGCCTCGCCGAGCGCCCGGCTGATCGCCTCGCCCTGCGCGACCGGGTTGGGCACGGTGAGCCCGGCGGCCCGCCCGCCGTGGTTGACGGCCATGCCGAGGATGACGCCGTGGATGGTGTCGCCGTCCTCCTCGGCCTTCGCGAGGGGCTTGAGCAGCAGCGCGCCGACGCCTTCGCCGGGCACGTAGCCGTCGCCGCCCTCGCCGAAGGAGCGGCACCGGCCATCGGACGCGGCCATGTTCAGGGTGCGCAGCAGCAGGAACTTGTCGGGGTGCAGCAGCAGGTTGACCCCGCCGGCGATGGCGGCGTCGCACTCCCCCTCGGCGATGCTGCGGCAGGCCAGGTGCAGCGCGGTCAGCGACGACGAGCAGGCGGTGTCCACGGCCATGCTGGGGCCGGCGAAGTCGAAGAAGTACGAGACGCGGTTCGCCACGGAGGAGGCCATCGACGGCACCGACATCGGGGTGCCCCGCCGGGTCGCGTCGACGCCGAGGAGCCGGTAGTCGGCCCACATGGCGCCGACGAAGACGCCGACCCGGTTGTGCGGGGCGCGGAAGTCGTCGGGCTGGTAGCCGGCGTGCTCGACGGCGGCGTACGCGGCCTCCAGGAACAGCCGCTCCTGCGGGTCGAGGGTGGCCGCGGTGCTGGGTGGGATCCGGAAGAACAGCGGGTCGAACTTGTCGACGTCGGCGATGAATCCGCCGTACCGCGGCAGCGACAGTTCCCCGGTCGGGTAGTCCTCGGCCCGCCAGCGCTCGGCTGGCACCTCCGTGATCGCGTCGTGGCCGGCGAGCAGGTTGCCCCAGAACGCGTCGAGGTCCCCGGCGCCGGGGTAGCGGCCGGCGACGCCGACGATGGCGACGTCCAGGGGCCGCCGCTCGGGCCGGGGCGGCCGCGGCGCGCGGCGCGGCGCGGTCTGCGCCGGTGCCTCCGTGGGCGTCGGCCGCTCGGTGGTGGCCGCCGCGCGGACCGCGTGGACGCCTTCGAGGCGGACGGCGAGGTGCCCGTCGGCGTCGTAGAGGGCGATGTCGGCATCGAGGGCGTCGTCGCCGGCCGGGCGGATCCGCGCGACGAGGTGGATGAGCCCGTCCAGGCGGCGCGGCGCGCGGACCAGGCGGATCGAGCGCGGCCGGTACGGTGCGGTGCCGTCCGCGGTGGCCAGCCCGAACGCGGCGATCAGGGCCGCCTCCAGCAGCGCCGGGTGGGCGAGGAAGTCGCCGGACCGGTCGGCCGCCGCCGGGCTGGGGGTGAGTTGCGCGACGACGTCGTCGCCGGCCAGCCCGACCCAGCCGCGGGCCCGCAGGAACTCGCCGTGGCGCAGGCCGGAGCGTTCGGCCCGGGCGTACAGCTCGGCGAGGTCGACGGCGGTCGCCGCGGCCCGGCCGTGGGCGGCGACGTCGAGCGGCGACCCGGACGGCTCGGCGCCGGCCCACCGCACCAGGCAGTCGAGGACCGGTTCGCCCTCGTCGGCGGCGGCGACCGGGCTCGCGTCGGCGTGGACGCGGGTCGCGGCGCCGTCGGCGGTGGCGCGGTACACCAGCCGCCGGGGCCGGCCGTCGGCGAAGCTGACCGGGCCCGGGAACGTGAGCGCGGACAGTTCCACGCCGTCGGGGTCCAGGCCGCGCCGCGCGGCCGCGCGCAGAAGTACGTCGACGTGGCTGAGCTCGGGCAGCTGCGCCACGCCGTGCAGGTGGTGCCCGGCGACGAGGGCGTCGTCGGGGCCGGCCAGGAGTTGGAAGTCGCCGAGTGCGGCCTCGCTGAGCACATCCGTCATGACAGGGGCTCCAACTGAAGTAGCGGCTGGTGGTGGAGGATGGTGCGGACTTCCTGCTCCTGCGCGGGGCGCAGTCTGGTGGTGAGGTAGCCGGCCAGGACGGCCGGGGTCGGGCACTCGAACACGAGCGTGGTCGGCAGGCGCAGCCCGGTGGCGGCGCCGAGCCGGTTGCGCAGCTCGACCGCCATCAGCGAGTTGAAGCCGCTCTCCAGGAACGGGCCGTCGGGGTCGACGTCGGTGGCCAGGTCGTGGCCGAGGACCAGGGCGGCCTCGGCTCGGACGAGGGCGAGGACGGCCGGTTCGCGGTCGGCGGCCGGCAGCGCGGCGAGCCGCGCACCGAGGTCCTCGGCCGGTTCCGCGGCGGCCGTGCCCTCGACGCGCTGGGTGCTCAGCAGTCCGGCGAGCATCGGCGGCACCGTGTCGGCGGCGTCGGCGAGGTGTACCGGCACCAGCACGGCCGTTGCGCTGCGCTGCGCGGCGTCGAACAGGCGCAGCGCCCGGTCGGTGCGCAGCGGCCGCAGCCCGGTCCGTTCGATGCGGCGCAGCTGCCGCTCGCCGAGCCGGTCCGCCATCCCGTCCCCGGTCGCCCACGGCCCCCAGGCGAGGGACTGGGCGGGCAGCCCGGCGGCGCGGCGCCGTTCGGCGAGCGCGTCGAGGAACGCGTTCGCGGCGGCGTAGTTGCCCTGCCCGGCGTTGCCGAGGATGCCGGACGCCGAGCTGTACAGCACGAAGGCGGACAGCGGCAGGTCCCGGGTCAGTTCGTGCAGGTGCTGCGCGCCGTCCACTTTGGACCGCAGGACCCCGGCGATGCGCTGCGGGGTGAGGTCGGCGACGAGCGCGTCGTCGAGGACCCCGGCGGCGTGCACGACCGCCGTCAGAGGGTGCCGGGACGGGATCCGCGCCAGCAGCGCGGCCACCTGGTCGCGGTCGGCGACGTCGCACGCCACGACCGTGACCGCCGCCCCGGCCGCGTTGAGCTCGTCGAGGCCGGTCGGGTCGCCGCGGCGGCCGGCGAGCAGCAGGTGCCGCACGCCGTGCTCGGCGACGAGGTGCGCGGCGAGCGCCCGGCCGAGCGAGCCGGTGCCGCCGGTGACGAGGACCGTCCCGTCGGGGTCGAACGGGGCCGGCGCCGCGGTGGCGGCCGGGTCGAGACGGGCCAGCTGCGGGGTGAGGCCGGCGGCGCCGCGGATCGCCAGCTGCTCCGCGCCGCCGCCGAGGAGCGCGGGCAGGGCGCGGCGGGCGGCCGGTGAGCCGTCGGTGTCGACGAGGACGAACCGGCCCGGATGTTCGGCCTGGGCGGCGCGGACGAGCCCCCACACGGCGGCGAGGGCCGGGTCGACGTCGTCGCCGGGGGCGGCGGCCATCGCGCCGGTCGTCACCACGGCGAGCCGGGCGGCGGCGAAGCGTTCCGTGGCCAGCCAGTCGTGCAGCAGCGCCGCGGCGGCCGTGACCGCGCGGTGGGTGTCGGCGACCGGGTCGGCGCCGGTGACCCAGGCGGCGGCGCCCACCAGGACGACGGGCGGCACGACCGGGCCGACGCGGGTCAGCTCGGCGTACGTGTCGACCTCGCCGTCGCCGAGCGGCAGGGCCAACGCCGGGTCGGGGCGGCCGGCGACGGCCAGGTGCCGCGGGGGTTCGCCGGTCGGGGCGGCGGTCCAGACGCGCCGCAGCAGGGTGCCGCTCGCGGCCGGGTCGAGGGGGGGCGGGGCGCGGCCGCCGGCCGGCCAAGCGCGGCAGCCGGCGCCCGGGCCGCC
>NZ_JBFAPO010000108.1:0-21997 GCF_040676755.1 Dactylosporangium sp. NPDC049525
CAGCCGCTCCACCGCCCGCACCGCAAGGCCGAGGACCGCGAACGCCGCGATCGTCAGCAGCACGAACCACAGGTCAGCCACGAGGAATCTCCTCCGGTAGGAAGTTGCCATCAGCGCATCGGTTCTGCCCATCCAGTGCGCAGCCATGCCGCACGCATCACGCACCCGTCCCGGGAGGCCGCCGTCCGGATGCGCGTTTTCTTGATGGTTTCTTCACGCCGCCGCACGGCCCGTTTCGCCCGCGGCCCGGCTAGCGTCGAGGTATGGCGCTGGACGGTGTGGGCCACGGTATCGGTGCCGGCGAGCGCAGCGTGGTCGTCGGGATCTCCCAGTCGCTGGCCGGACTTGCCGCGTTGCGGTATGCCCTGGCCGAGGCGAGGCACCGCAAGGTGCCGTTGTGTGCGGTGCGGGCGTGGCCGTTGCCACTGAGCGGGCGCGGACCCGCGGTCATCCAGTGGCAGTATGAGCTGAAGTCGGGCGCGCAACGCTACGTCGTCGACGCGTTCGACGCCGCCGTCGGCGGCCCACCCGACGATGTCGAGGTGCGGGTCGTCACCCCATGCGGGCGAGCCGACGCCGTGCTGCTCGACTTGGCGAACGGCAGCGGACAGCTGCTCGTGCTCGGCGCCAGGACAACACGCCGCTGGCTGTGGCCGAGCTGGGTCGTGCGCGGCTGCGTCCGGGCGGCCCGATGCCCGGTCATCGTGGTGCCACCACCCGATCTTGTGACCATCGCAGGCTCGCGCCGCAGGTTCCGGACACTGTCCCGGGAGATCGAACGGTTCACTGCCGGTGGCCTCGCCTGAGGAGGCCGAAGGGCAGGTGTCACCGCTCTTGCGGGCGATCAGACAGCGCGCTGTGCTCAGGCGGGTTCTCGATGCGACGGCCCGGCCGTGAGTCGGCCGGGCCGTCGTGCTCTCCGGGTTACGAGTGTGTGGCCGGGTCGGACGTCTTCTCCAGCGCGACGGTGGCGCCCACCGGCTCGTGCGGTGCCGGCGCCCGGTCGCCGTGGCCTGGCCACCAGGCGGCGTGCCCGATGAGGGCGGTGAACGCCGGCACGAAGAAGAACGACATGACGAACGCCGACAGCACGATGCCGATCGCGACCGCGAAACCCATCTGCTGCAGGAAGGAGATCGGCGCCAGCATCAGCACCCCGAAGGTGCCGGCGAGGATCAGGCCGGCCGCGGCCACGGTCGGGCCGCCGTGCTCGACGCCGAGCGCCGCCGCCTCGCGGGGCTCCTTGCCCTCGCGGGCCTCCTCCCGTAGCCGCGCGATCATCAGGATGTTGTAGTCGGTGCCGATCGCGACCACGAAGAGGTACAGGATGATCGGCAGCTGGAACGTGACGCCCGGCTTGCCCTGGAAGCCCTGGAACACGTACACCGTGGCGCCCAGCGTCGCGGCGAAGTTCAGCAGCACCGCGACCACCAGGTAGATCGGTGCCACGAGGCTGCGCAGCAGCAGCGCCAGGATGATCGCGATCAGCGCGGCGGCCACCGGCAGGATGACCGACAGGTCGCGGTTGTTGGCCGAGTTGATGTCGGCGAACACCGCCGTGATGCCGCCGACGACGGCCCTGGTACCGGCCGGTGCCCGCGCGTGCAGGTAGTCGCGCAGGTTGTCGCGGACCAGCTCGATGGCCTCGTTGGACACGGGGTTGATGTTCAGCAGCACGTCGATGCGCACGACCTTGGCGTCGGTGCCGGGCACGGCGTCGCGCACCTGACCGACGCCGGGCCCGCTCTTGGCTGCCGCGGTGAACTCCTGGATCGCCTGCTGGCTCAGCGGCGAGCCGTCGGTGGTGGTGAGGTACACCTCGGTGGGCTGGGCGGCACCCGCCGCGAACGCCCGGCCCAGGTCGGCCTGCGCGAGGGCGGACTCGGTGTCCTGCGGGAAACCGGCGCTGAAGTCGTAGTCGGCCTTGTACATCAGCGTGCCACCGGCCAGGGCGACCAGGACCAGCCCGGATACCGCCGCGACGAGCGCCGGCCGGCGGCCGACCAGCGTGCCCAGCTTGCGGGAGATCGTGGCCTTCGGCGGGCGCTGCCACGCCTTGGACGGCCAGAACACGAACCGGCCGAGCTTCGACACCAGCGCCGGGATCAGCGTCAGCGACGTGATCAGCATGACGCCGACCGCGATCGCCAGACCCGGGCCGAGCGACCCGAAGAACCCGAGCGAGGCCAGCAGCAGCACCAGGAACGCGACCACGACCGCGCCGGCCGCCGACGCGATGACCTCGCCGACCCGCTGTACCGACACGACCATCGCGGTCTGCTTGTCGTCGCCGGCGCGCAGGCGTTCGCGGTACCGGAACAGCAGGAACAGGATGTAGTCGGTGCCGATGCCGTACAGCACGATCAGCAGGATCGTCTGCAGGTCCTGCCCGACGTTCCAGTCCAGGGCCTTGCCGACCATGGCGATGATGCCGGTGGTCACCGCCATCACGATGCTGACCACGACGATCGGCAGCAGCGCCGCGATCGGGCTGCGGAAGATTAGCAGGATCAGGCCGATGATGAGCACGACCGTCGCGCCGCCGACGATCGCGAACGCGCTGTTGAACGTGTCCTCGTTGTCGACATACGCCGCCACGTCGCCGCCCACGCGGGCGCTGAGGCCGGTGCCGTTGAGGTCCTCGGTGAGTGAGGTGCGCAGGATGCGGATCGCGTCGAGCAGCGCCGGGTCGTCCGGCGCGTCGGCCTGCAGGCCCACGTTGATGAGCTGGATCGACCGGTCCGGCGCGACCGCCTGCGGCCCGGTGACGTAGCCCTGGGTGCGGGCGATGTTGCGGGCCTTGAGCTTGTCGGCCACCTGCGTGACCGCCGTGCTGTCCGCGTCGGACAGCGGCGCACCGTCGGTGCGTTTGACGACGACCAGCGCGCTCGCGGTCGCCTGCTGGGCGAAGGACGTCTGTGCCAGCTTGATCGCCTGCACGGACTCATACTTGGACGGCAGGAAGTCGCTCTGCTCGGCCGACGTGATGTCGGTCAGCGACGGCGAAAGTCCGATGATGGCGGCCGACGCGACCAGCCAGCCGGCGATCACCCACCATGCTCTGCGTACGACGAAGTTACCGAGCCAGCCGAACATTGATTCCCCCTAGGTGTCGGCGCTGTCCCGAGAATAGAGCGCGACGGATGTCGATGTTGTCCGTGAACTAACGGGTCGACTCGCGGTTGAACAGCTTCTTGGACCAGAGGTAGCCGCCGAGGGTGATGACGGCGCACCAGCCGACGGCGATGACGGCGCTGTTGCCGATCGGCGTGCCCATCAGCAGGCCGCGGATGGTTTCGATGAGCGGCGTGAACGGCTGGTATTCGGCGAACCAGCGCAGCGCGGTCGGCATCGACTCGGTCGGGACGAACCCGCTGCCCAGGAACGGCAGCAGGACCAGCGGCAGGCCGACGTTGCTGGACGACTCGACGGTCTTGCTCACCAGACCCAGGGCGACCGCCAGCCAGATGAAGGCGAACGCCATCATGAGCAGGACGCCGGCGAGGGCGAGCCAGTCGCCGGGGCCCGCCGACGGC
The DNA here is from genome assembly GCF_040676755.1 of Dactylosporangium sp. NPDC049525. NCBI lineage: Bacteria > Bacillati > Actinomycetota > Actinomycetes > Micromonosporales > Micromonosporaceae > Dactylosporangium > Dactylosporangium sp. NPDC049525. Next base: position 3,537 of record NZ_JBFAPO010000108.1, read on the forward strand.
CGGAAACCGATGAGCAGCGCGACGCCGATGATCACCGCGATGCTGAGCATCGTCTGGATGAGGCTGCCCAGGACGTGTCCGGTCAGGACGGAGACGCGGGCGATGGCCATGGTGCGGAACCGGTCCACGATGCCCTCGGTCATGTCCATGGCGACCGAGATGGTGGTGCCCTGCACCGCGGCGGCGATCGTCATCAGGATGATGGCGGGGGTGACGTAGTTGACGTACTCCGCCCGCCCGCCGGAGGGGCCGCCGATCCCCGCGCCCAGCGTGCCGCCGAAGACATAGACGAACAGCAGCAGGAAGATGATCGGCATGGCGATGAGCATCACCGTCATCGACGGGTAGCGGACCATGCGGGTGAGGTTGCGACGCAGCATCGTCGCCGAGTCGGTGAGTGCGAGCGACATGGTGCTCATCGCAGGACCGCCTTTGCGTTGTCGGGGTTGCCGGTGAGGGCGAGGAAGACGTCGTCGAGGTCGGGGGTGTGCACGCTCAGCGAGTCGACCGGGACGGCGTGCTCGTCGAGCCGGTCGATCAGGGCCTTCAGCCCGCGGAGGCTGCCGTCGTGCGGCACCCGCAGGGCGAGCGCGTCGCCGTCGTGGGACGGCTGGCCGATGGCGCGCGCGGCGGACTCGAGGGCGCGCAGGTCGGCGAACCGCAGCTGGATGTGGCCGCCGGGGATGCGGCGCTTGAGGTCGTCCGGGGTGCCCTCGGCGACGATCCTGCCGTGGTCCAGCACCGCGATCCGGTCGGCGAGTTCGTCGGCCTCCTCCAGGTACTGGGTGGTGAGGAAGACGGTGACGCCGCCCGCGACGAGGTCCCGCACGATCTGCCACATGCCGCGGCGGCTGCGCGGGTCCAGCCCGGTGGTCGGCTCGTCGAGGAAGATCACCCGGGGCGTGCCGACCAGCGTCATCGCGAGGTCGAGCCGCCGGCGCATGCCGCCGGAGTACGTCGAGGCCGGCTTGCCGGCGGCGTCGGCCAGGTCGAACTGGTCGAGCAGGTCGGCGACCCGGCGCCGGCCCGCCGCCCGGCCCAGGTGGTGCAGGTCGGCCATCAGCGTCAGGTTCTGCCGGCCGGACAGCAGGTTGTCGACCGCGGAGAACTGGCCGGTGACGCCGATCGCGGCGCGGACCGCGTCGGGCTCGGTGGCCGGGTCGTGACCGGCGACCCGCGCGCTGCCCCCGTCGGCGCGGATCAGCGTCGACAGGATCTTGACGGTGGTGGTCTTGCCCGCGCCGTTGGCGCCGAGCAGCGAGAAGACGGTGCCCCGGGGCACGTGCAGGTCGATGCCGTCGAGCACCACGTGGTCGCCGAACGACCTGCGCAGTCCGGTCGCCGTGATCGCCGGCTGGGATGGCGTGGTCATGGGAAGGCCCCTTCCAGAGGGTGTGGGTCAGGAGCGGCGGACGGTGATGTCGCCGAATGAGGTGTGCGCACGGACTTCGACGGTCTCCTCGGACTTCTGCGGCCCTTGGCCGGTGTCGTCCAGGGCGTTGCGCACCTGCCCGTAGCCGGTCTTCAGGTCGAGCCACGCGGCGGTGCCGGCGGCGACACCGATCTCCAGGTCGCCGCTCGCGGTGTCGAGCGTGACCGTGTCGCGGGCGACCTCGCCGATGCGGATGGATCCGTTGGAGGTCTTGGCCTCCACCGCCGCGCCGGCCCGGTCGACGGAGATGCGGCCGTTGGCCGTCCGCGCGCGCAGTTCGCCGGTGACGGTGCCGACGTCGATGTCGCCGTTGGAGTTCTTGATGACCGCGGCCCCGCCGATCTCGCCGAGGTCCACCCGTCCGTTGCCGTTCGCGACGTCGGCGTCGCCGGCGACCGCGCCGACCGTGATGTGGCCGGTGGTGTTCAGGCGCAGCGGGCCGGTCCGGTCGAGCCGGACGTGCCCGACGGTCGCCTTGAACCGGCACTCGCCGAGCGCGCCGGTGCCGGTGACGTCCCCGGCGGTCACGTCGCTGTGCACCGCGGAGCCGGTGGGGAGCTCCACCAGCACAGCAACCGACCTGGTCTTCTTGGAGAAGTCGAACACCCGCGACTTCGGCCCGCGCACGGTCAGCGTGCCGTCGGCGTATTCGACGCGGGTCTGCTGCGCGGCCTGCACGTCGGATTCGTCCGATGCGTCGCTCGGCTGCACCTCGACGACGGTGTCGGTGCGGTCGCTCGCGACGAGGCGCACGGTGCCGACGGACAGTTCGATCGTGACGGAGATCGATTCGGGGGTGGCGAAAACAGGCATGGTGGTCCCCTCAAGATGAGTCGGAAGAACATCCCCGCAGGTAGGGGGCGGTGAGGAAGGTGGGTGCGGGCGCGGTTAGCGCGCCCAGCCGGTGTAGTGCTGCGCTCTGGGCTTGCCGGGCCGCTCGGCGCCGCCGTGCTCGCGCTCCGAGACGCGCAGCGCGGCCGAGGCGGCCCGCACCAGCCACGCGTTGACCGACCGGCCCTCCTTGCCGGCCGCTTCCTCGACCGCGGCCTTGAGCTGCTCCGGGAGGCGGACGTTGATGCGGGTCGTGGCACCGTCCTCGAAGCCCGCCGCGTCGTCGGCTGGCACCGCGCCGCGGTCAGTGGTGACCTCCTGGTGCTGCGGCACCTGCGGCGGCGTGACGATGAACTCCGGGTCGCGGCCGCGCAGGCGAACCTGGACCGAACCGGGAGCCAGCTCCCTGGTGATCTCGTCGGCGGCGGCGGACAGCGCCTCGAGCAGGGCCAGCCTGATCGCCGACTCCATCGACACGGTCAACCGCTCGACCAGTGCGGCGTCGTCACCGCCGGTGTCCGCGGCTGTCAGCAGCTCGCGACCGAGAGCGGCCACATACGGGGTCAGGTTCATGGCACCACTATGGCACGCCGTGGTGCCAAGCGCAATCCATGTTGGCTCACGTTGGCTCAGCGTGGCTCAGGATGGCACCGACGCGTGCAGCGACCTGGATGGTTGCCGCCGAGGCGGCCCGGGTCTGCGCGGGTACGCTCTCGGGGATTCGAACCGGTCGAGTGGTGCGCTGGGTGGGTCGGTGGCTGGGAGCACGGAACAGTCGAGCTTCGGGGAGTTGCTGCGTCGGCATCGGCACGCGGCCCGCTTGACGCTGGAGCAGCTCGCAGAGGCGTCGGGGGTCAGCGCCCGGACGCTGTCGGACATGGAGCGCGGGCGGAGCCGGGGACCTCAGCACCGCACGGTCGCCGCGCTCGCCGACGCCCTCGCGCTCGCCGACACCGATCGTGAGCAGCTCATCGATCTGGCGCGGGACGGCCGGCTGCGGGATCACTGGACGCGCCCGACAGGCCTGTGCGAGCTGCCCCGATCCGTCGGCGACTTCACCGGCCGGGCCGAGGAACTGGACTGGCTGCACGAACTGGTGCACCAGGACAGTTCCCCCGGTGTCGCCGGGGTGGGGCTGATCACCGGATCCGCCGGACTGGGCAAGACCACCTTCGCGGTCCGGGCCGCCCACGTCCTGCTGCCGAGCTTCCCGGACGGCGTGCTCTTCCTCGACCTGTACGGCATGTCCCCGCAACCACTCGCCGCCGCCGACGCCTTGCTGCAGCTGCTGCGCGCGCTCGGCGTCGCCGACCCGCGGATACCGGGCGACACCGCCGGGCGGGCGTCGCTGTACCGGTCGCTGCTGCGGGACCGGCGGGTCCTGGTGGTGCTCGACAACGCCGCGTCCGAGGAGCAGGTCCGGGTCCTGCTGCCGGGCGGCGGCGCGTGCCGGGCGGTGGTCACGAGCCGGCGGCTGCTGGCCGGTCTGGAGGGCGTGCGCCGGCTCAACCTGGGACCGCTGCCGGTGTCGGAGTCCATCGACCTGCTGAGCGGGATCCTGGGCGAACGCTCCACGGCGGACGGGGAGCCGGCGCTGACCCAGCTCGCGCAGCTGTGCGGCGGTCTGCCGCTCGCGCTGCGGATCGTCGGCAACCGCCTCGTCAGCCGGCCGGCCTGGAACGCCGCGGATCTCGCCGCCCGCCTGACCAACGAGGAGCGCCGGCTCGACCAGCTCAGCGCCGGCGACCTCAAGATCGCGACCGCGTTCGGGCTGTCCTACGAGCAGCTCGCGGGATCCGCGCGCCGGGTCTTCCGCCGCCTGGCGCTGGTGCCCGGCCGGGACTTCGACGCCGCGCTCGCCGCGGTGTTCGGCGGCACCCCCATCGAGGAGGCGTGGGACGCCCTCGACGAGCTCGTCGACCTCGGCCTGCTGCAGGACAGCACGTCGGGCCGGTACCGCTTCCACGACCTGGTCCGGCTGTTCGCCCGTGACCGGCTCCAGCAGGAGGACACCGCCGCCGAGCACGCCGCGACCACCGCGAGGACGACGTCGTGGCTGCTGCGGATGGCCACCACCGCCGGGCGATGGTTCGAACCCGCGTACGGTCGCCCCGACCACGCCGACGCCGATCTCGCGGGCCTGTCCTCGCTGGAGGAGGCCGGGCGCTGGCTGCACGTGGACGCGGACAACTGGCTGGGGGCACTGCGGTACGCGGCGCAGCACGGCCAGCACGACGTCGTGCTCGACTGCGCCGACGCGATGCGCTGGTTCGCCGACCGGTGGAAGCCCTGGACACCCTGGCAGGAGGTCTTCGGGCTCGGTGCCGACGCCGCCACCGCGCTCGGTGACCGGGCGTACCAGGCCGCGCAGTTGAACTTCCTGGCCCGGGTCCATCACGCGGAGCCACCCGCCGACCCGGACGCCACGCTGCACTACGCGACCGCGGTGCTGGACGCCGCCACCGCCGGCGGAGTGACGGCGCAGATCGCCTGGGGTCACATGTACGTCGGACGCGCGCTCATCCGTTTCGGCCGGCTCGACGCCGCCGCCGCGTCATTGACCACGGCAGCGGAGATGTTCAAGGCCGACCACGACATCGACGCGTACTCCCAGTGCCTCGGCGGGGTGGGCGAGTGCCTGCGCGGCGCCGGCCGGTACGCCGAGGCACTGGAGCGGTACCTGGAGATGGCGGACCTGGCCGGCGACGAGGGGTCGGGGATGACGGCCAGCATCGCGTCGCTCACCCGGGCGAACGCGCTCGCCGCCGCCGGCCTGTGCCTGGGGTTGCTCGGCCGCCGCACCGAGGCGATCGCCTCCTTCACCGAGGCGGTCGGCCTCTTCGAGCACTTCCCGCCGTCCGGCTCGCTGGGCCGCTGCCTGCAGGCCCTCGCCGGCGTGCTGGCCGAGGACGGCCGCACCACCGAGAGCCGCGAGGTGTACGCGCGGGCGGCGGAGGTGTTCGACGCAGCCGGCGACGAGGAGGCGGCCGGCCGCTGCCGTGACCTGGCGGCCGCCGACCGCTGAACCGGCAACGGCCGGCACGCGGCGCCGCTCGGTGTGCGACGCTGCACCGTGGACGGCGGTGACGCCGCCGGCGAGGTCGACGGTGGAAGGGCTGGCGCGTGGAGTACACACGGCTCGGTCGGACGGGACTGAAGGTGAGCCGGATCGGGCTGGGCTGCATGAGCTACGGCACCGCGGCCGCCGGCATGCACCAGTGGACCCTGGGCGAGGACGCCGCGGCGCCGTTCTTCCGGCAGGCCGTCGAGCTCGGCGTCACGTTCTGGGACACCGCGAACGTGTACCAGGGCGGCACCTCGGAGGAGTTCGTCGGCCGCGCGATCGCCAGGTTCTCCCGGCGGGAGGACATCGTGCTGGCGACGAAGGTCAGCGGGAAGATGCACGACGGACCCGGCGGCAGCGGCCTGTCCCGGAAGGCCGTCATGGAGCAGGTGGACGCGTCGCTGCGGCGGCTGGGCACCGACTACATCGACGTGTATTACATCCACCGCTTCGACCCCGAAACGCCGGCCGAGGAGACCATGGCCACCCTGCACGCGCTGGTCCAGGCCGGCAAGGTGCGCTACCTCGGCGCCTCGTCGATGTGGGCCTGGCAGTTCGCGAAGCTGCAACACGTCGCGGTGCTGGGCGGATGGACGCCGTTCGCGGCGATGCAGGACCAGTACAACGTCCTCAAACGGGAAGAGGAACGGGACATGATCCCGATGTGCGCCGACCAGGGCGTCGGCCTCACCCCGTACTCCCCGCTCGCGAAGGGCCGGGCGGCGCGGCCCTGGGGCGCGCAGACCGCACGGTCCTCCTCGGACGCCGTCGCCCAGGCGTTCGACCGCGACATCGACCAGCCGGTCGTCGAGGCGGTCCAGCGGGTCGCCGAGACCCGCGACGTGCCGATGGCGCAGGTCGCCCTGGCGTGGGTGCTGGCCCAACCGGTCGTCTCCTGCCCGATCGTGGGCGCGACCAAGCCACACCACCTGCAGGACGCAGTGGCGGCGCTGGACCTCACACTCACCGACGGCGAGCTCGCCGAGCTCGAAACCCCATACACGCCGCAGGACAACTACTGGTGGTGACCGTCCGGCCCGCAACGGACTGCCGCCCTCACCGTGTCAACAGATCGGTGGGCCCTGGTAGTCAGTAGGAAGTGACGTTCGAGGAGTACGTGCTCGTCCGGGGACCGGGGCTGCTGCGGCTCGCCCGGCTGCTCGTCGACGACGTCCACCGGGCCGACGACCTGGTCCAGGACACGCTCGTGCGGGTCTACCCACGCTGGGCGCGGATCCTGCGCACCGACCAGCCCGACCTCTACGTGCGGCGCACGCTCATCAACGTCAACGCATCCTGGTGGCGGCGGCGGTCCAGCCGGGAGATGCCCGCGGACCTCGACGTCGACGCCTGGCCCGGCGCGGCCGACCACGGGCCGCCGACCGCCGAGCGGCTCGCCCTCTGGGAGCGGGTCCGGGCGCTGCCGCACCGGCAACGCGCGGTGATCGCGCTGCGCTACTACGAGGACCTCGACGACGACCGCATCAGCCAGATCCTCGGCTGCTCGCGGGCCACCGTCCGCACCCACGCCATGCGCGCGCTGGCCGCGATGCGCATCGAGCTGTACGACCTCGAGGAGCTGCCCCGATGAGCACGGACCTCAAGGCCCTGCGCGGCGCGCTGCTGGCCCGCGCGGAGGGCGACACCGACGCCGAGGCACTGCTCGCGCGGATCGGGCCGGCCTACCGCCGGCGTCGCGGCCGCAGGATCGTCGGTGCGGCGACGGCGGCGGTCGCGGTGGCCGCGCTGGTGGTCATGCTCGTGCCGCGGCTGCTGTTCGGCGGGTACGCCCTGCCCGCGCCGCCGTCCGTCCCGATTCCCAGCCCTGCCGCGGCGACGATCGGCGCCGACCCGCGGATGGTCCACTTCGATGTGGGCGAGTTCCCCTACCGGGTGATGAGCACCGAGTGGGCGGTCGAGGACGGCGTCGAGCGGCTGTCGATGTGGGGCAGCACCGATGACAACCCGCAGGGGGAGGGCAGGAAGTTCTTCGCCGATCTCACGCTCGCCGCCGAAACCTGGTCGGCCACCCCGAACCCGACTGCGCTGCCGGAGGCGCCGCGGCAGCCGCGCTCCGAGCCGGCGACCGTCGGCGGGCAGCCCGCCCTGGTCGTGACCGGCGGCGACAGCACGAGCGTCACCTGGTCGCCGATCGCCGGCATCCGCGCCGAGCTGTCCGTGCGCGGTCCGGTGCCGACCGCGAAGAGCGTCGCGTTCGCCGGCACGTTCAGCCTCGACCGCGGTCACCAGTGCACCCCGCTGCTGCAGCCCGACGTCCTGCCACCCGGCGGGCACCTCGCCGGCTGCTCGATCCGGTCCAACGGCCTCGGTCAGTACATCATCCGCAGCGACAATGGCACGATCACCGTCGCGATCCCCACCGGAGTCTTCGACCTGGGCATCAGTCCGGGCGCGTACCCGGGGGCCCCGCCGACCCTCGCCAACGGCTGGCCCTACCAGGAGCTGGACGCGTCGGCGAACACCCAGCACTGGACGGCGTACATCCGCGTCCCCGATCCCTGGGTGGAGATCTGGGCGCAGGGCACCTACGGCCTGCCCGACGTGCTCCTGGTCGGCGGCGGGCTCCGGCGGTCATGAGCCGGCCCCGGCTGGGGAGTCATCCGACCCGCGGCTGAGGAGTCAGCCGGGCCCGGTTGAGGAGTCAGCCGGGCCAGCCGGGCAGCGCCGGCAGCTGCCGTTGCGCGATCAGCGCCAGCGTGCCCTCGTCGCCCGGGTCGAGTGCCGCCCGGAGGATGGTGACCTCGACCATCCCGCCGGAGTCCGCGAGGTCCCACGCCACCAGCAGCGACGACTCCTTCCACGGCGAGTTCACCAGCAGCGAGGGCCCGGCCGTCCAGAGCGCCGGCCGGCCGAGCACCGTGCGCGGCTGCGCCTCCGGGAACAGCCGTTGATAGTCCGCGATGCTCGTGCGGTCGTGCGCGACGGCCAGCCGCAGCGCGCTGGTCGGCATCGTCACCGTGCACTCGTGCCAGTCGCCCTCCCGAAGGTACGAGGTGCCGGTGCCCGTGGTCTTCACCGGCTTCTCGACGAGCTCGTACACCTCGGGCCGGTTGATGAGCGGACACAGCTCGGCGTTGGCCTTGCGCTGCTCCGGGTCGGTCGACTCGGGGAACGGCGCCGCGTTCGCGCTGTCGCCGATGCTGGGATTCGGGTCCCAGCGGCCGGTCACGACACCGCCGACGTAGACGGCGAGCGCCACGATGATGAGCGCCGGGATGATCCAGCCGAGGAGTTGGGGGCGTCGCATGGCCGCCGAGCATACGACACCGCAGTCTGGTGGTCAGGCCCGCTTGAATTCCTCGTGATAGCTCGGGCCGTTGATGACGAGGCTCTGCGCCGAGCATGAGTACGAAGCGACGCCGTCGGCCAGGATCGGGCCGGACACCTGGTTGACCGGGACACCGTTGCGCCAGAAGTAGTTCCAGCCCGACGACACCACGTTCGTTTCACTGAGCTGGCCGCTGCCGGTCGCGTAACGGCCGCTTCCCGTGCCGTTGATGCCGTGCGCCAGCAGGTCACCGTTGGGTGCCCGCCCCTCAACGACGACGTTCCATGTCGAGGTCCAGGTCTGGTTGGTCTGGTACGTGACGGTCACAGCGCCCTGCACACTGTGCATACGGACCACGCCGACGCCGGCCACCTGCTCGTCCATTGTCATGCCGGTCATCGACCAGCTTGGTTAGTACGTTCGACACCACGTCGAGGCGAAACGACTGAGATCTGCCGATGAGCAATCGGGTTTCCGCGCCCGGCGGCGGCCAGGACGAGCGACTCGGCCCGGTAGCGGGCGTGCTGGTCCAAGCCCGCCCAGGATTCGGGCAGGTCGCGGTCCGGGCGGGTCAAGTCGGCGACAGTCGCCGTCACCGGCGTGCCGAGATCCTTCCACTCGCCGTGGTCGAATACGTCGGCAGCCACGGCAGGACCCGCCAGCCACCGAAGGCCAGCGCCACGGCCACGCCGGCCGCGACCCAGTTCCACCGCCGCATCGAGCGCACCCATGAACGGCGCGGCGGCGGTTCACCGCCCTCGGCCGGCGCGCCGGTAGTGGACCGCCCGGTCGTGCCGCAGCACTCAGCCCCACGTCCACGGGACACCGAATCCGATTCGGATTCCATCGCGCCCAACCACGCTGACCCGCATGTTCAACAGACATTCATTGACAACACTGTCCGCGTTCCTTGCAAGGAGGAGAGGGCGCCGATCTGCGCCCTCTCCCCGACGACTACTTCAGGTAGTACCCGTAGCTCCTTCGATTGGATCCCCAGCTGCAGGACGATTCGGACCACTCGCCAGTGCCGGGCGACTTCCAGGGCCCGAGGCGGGTGTAGTAGCTCCCAGCGAGTTCACACTGCGTCCATGACTGGTATTCGCCCGTGCCTTGAGTGCAGACGACGAAGGAACCCCGCGCACCAGTCGCGCCGTAGTTGCAGGCGGACGGAACGGCTTGGGCGGGCGAGGCGACGGTGACTGCTAGCGGCACAGCGGCGAGCGTTGCCGCGAGTCCGTAGACTAGCCGACGGATACTCATCAATGATCCTCTCTGCTATCGGATATCGGGTCTGTATCGGATACGCGGGGCTGCCGTATGAGGCAGGATCGCGGTGATACCGAGCAGCTTCAGCAGGTCGGATCCTGGAGGGTGGCCATGCCCGAATCGCCCAGGTTGGCAAGGCCGATACCCACGCTGCCGCTGGCACAGGTGGTGGGCGCATAAACCATGTCGCTCCAGCTCCTGGCGCCAACGGGGAAGTTCCCGTCCCACTGGTAGATCTGCTGTTCGAAGGGCGGCCCCGTGACCGCGTCCGTGTAGAGCCAGCCTGAGCTACCGCCTGCGCTGACGCTGGTTCGGACCTCGGACCAATTGGTTCCGCAGGTCCAGCTGTACCAGAGGTAGCCTGTGCCGAGCTTTCGTCCGCTCCCGCCGAAGACCGATCCGGACGCGACGATCGACGCGTTCTTAGCACACGAGTTACCGGTGCTCGGGTACTGATATGGGTCGCGGCCGTCGGCGCCCGGGTCATTCGCTGCCGCGACACCAGCAGGACCGAGTAGAACTAGCATTGGGACGACGAGCACGGCGACAGCGGTGCGCCGGCCCCGTGCCTTCCGCGAGAAACGTGCCACTGATCCTCCTCCATGTCTGCGTCGCCACGATCTTTTTTGTCGACGAGCTTCACGGACGCAAGGCTTCCAGCGGATAGGTCGGCGGTTCGGCCGTGTTGCATGAAGGTTTTGCTCTGCATCAGCCTGAACAGAGCGTCAGCCACCATGCAGCCTTGACCTGCGGTCGGTATCGCATCACGGCTCCGGCGCGCATCTGTCAGGCTGATTGGCCAGCCACCACGCGGCGGCCATCCGGGTCGAACTCGGCAGGAGCGCGTCGACCGACATCTCTTGCAGGAGTTTCACGTTGCCAGCGGTGCCGATGGCGGCCGTGATCGCATCCATCACCTGGGCTTCGGCATCATCGCAATTATGGAGCCATGCGGACCGCTGTACGTCGAAGGCTCGACGCCAGTTGTCAACGCTCTGATCACCCGAGCAGTGTGGGGCAGCATTGGCGGCGGAAAGTCGGATCGGGCGGCCGAGATTCGGGTCGGCGAGAAGATCGATCAGTAAGCTGCGGTGACCGGCCTCGCCGAGAATGGTGATCGCCTGCATTGTCGTCGCTGTCATGGGATCGAATTGGAGGCGTAGCGCGTTGTGCAGCTCGGCCGCGAGGAGCTCGGCCACCGGTCTCCGGTATGGCGTCGCCGAGACTGTCAGCGTCGCATAGAGCCTGGTGTCCGAGTCGGCGGCGAACAGCATCTCCTGGAGAAGCTGCGCCAGCATGGCGTCGCCTGCCGGCAACTCCACCTCCAGGCGAGACTGCGCGGACAGGGCCAGCCGCCTGCACAGCGGCCCGGTCTGTGCGACCGGGAGGGTCAGACCGTCCAACCAGACGGACCTCACCATTGGGTCCTCGACGATCCGACGGCTCCAGCGCGGCGTGACAGGTACACCCCAGCGCGGTGCCAGTCGCACGAAGTCCACGGTCATCGGCATGGTTCGAAGGTCGTGATCGTCCATGGCGAGCAGCTCACGGGCGGCTTGGGCAAGAAGCCCCACCGTAAAGGGTTCGCGGAAGTGGCCAGCCCGCGCCTTTCGGATGACCGTCTGCAACGCGGCCTGTCGCGCCCGGATGTTCAGCGGCTCGCCCAGTTGGCGGGCCAGGAACATTGATGCGACCGAGTCGGGTGTGCCGTCCAACAGCGAGATCGGTTCGACGTATGACGGGATGCCGGGGTCGACGGCGACGTCGATGCAGACGATGGCAGTCGCAGTCATGGCGTCCGCATGCTCGAGCATCCGGCTGATGGCCTCCTGACGGACCATCCACGCGCCGCCCTCGGCCGAGACCATTTCCGTCAGTAACCTATACGCGACACCGTCCCATAGATCGCGAGGATGCAGCACCAATCCGGGATGAGACCGGAGCACGTTGCAGAACGCCAACCACGTTGCCTCGTCGACCGAACCGGTTCCGCGCACCCGATCGAGAACGTGATGCACATCAGCGCCATCGGTCGTCTCTGCCCGCATTGGCCGTGGATCGAACCAGCGCAGCACAGCGTCGCGGACATGGCGCAACGAGGCGCCCGGCAGTCCCAGGACCTCCTCGTATCGTCGCAGAGCCGCGACACTGACGCTGCTGGCTCCAGACTCCCAGCGCGATACCTGAGACGGTGCCAGCTCCGGCATACCCGGCAGTGCGAATTCCTTCGCGAATTGCCGCGCCGACCTCAACCGTGGCAGGGGCGAACACATTCGGTTGACGCGCAAGAGCCAGGCGATACGATCTTGAGCAGTGAACATGGGGATCGGTCCATCGGCACCCTTCGTTACCGCAGCCACGAGGCCATGCTATGAATTGACGGCTATCACAGTCTAGTTCCGGCCTGCGCCAAACACGGATGGGTGACTCAGAAGCGGAGAGGCAGTATCGAGTGCCCGGCGGCGCGGTTGTGAACATGCTGGAGTTGGCCGGACTGTATGTGTTCGCCACGTCCGGCGCGCTGATGGCCGTCTCCAAGGGCTTCGACGTCGTGGGCATCGTGGTGCTTGCCATGCTCACGGCCCTCGGCGGTGGCATCCTCCGCGACCTGATCATCGGCGCGACGCCACCGGCGGCGTTCACCGACGTGACCTATCTGGTGGTGCCGCTGGTCGCTGCCGCCGTGACGTTCTTCGCCCACCGGCTGGTGCGCCGGCTGACGTTCACCATGCTGGTCTTCGACGCGGCCGGGCTCGGCCTGTTCTGCGTCACCGGCACCCTCAAGGCCCTCGAGTTCCAGCTCGGCCCGCTGCAGGCGGTGCTGCTCGGCGTCACCACCGCGGTCGGCGGCGGGGTCCTGCGCGACATCACCGCCCGTGAGACGCCGGCCCTCGTGCAGGTCGACACCGACCTGTACGCGATCCCGGCGGCTGCGGGTGCCGTCATCATTGCCGTCGCCGACCGGACCGGCCTGCCGATCCCGGGTTTCGCGGTGGGTGCGGCGGCGCTGGTCTTCGCGTTCCGCGTCACCGCCATGCTCCGGCACTGGACCGCACCGCACGCCCGCCACCAAGAGACCGGCGACAGCACACCCTGACCCCCGCGCAGCGGCGGTGGGGGTCAGAGTTGTGCGTTGTGGCGGTGTTGTGGGCCGCGCGGTCCGTAGTCGATGTCGGCGAACGCGTGGCCGCCGTCGATCAGGCTCGGCGGTGCGTCGTCGGCTGCCATGACCGCCTCGATGAAGACCAGGCCGTCGTGCTCGCCGGCGAGGGCGGCGTCGAGCTCCTCCACGGTGCGCACGACGAACGACGTGGAGGGTGTGTCCGGCGCGAGGACCTTCGGCAGGTCGGCGTACGACCAGTTCGCGATGTCGTTGTACGCGGCGTGCCGGCCGAGGATCGCGCGTTCGATCGTGTAGCCGGCGTTGTTGATCAGGAAGATGTACGGCTTGTGGTCGTGGCGCAGGATCGTGGACAGTTCCTGGGCGGTGAGCTGGAACGAGCCGTCGCCGATGAACAGCAGCTGGCGGCGGTGCGGGGCGGCGGTGAGCGTCCCCAGCAGCGCGCCCAGCGTGTAACCGATCGATCCCCAGACGGCCTGGGTGACGAAGGTGCAGTCCGGTGGCAGTCGCAGGCCGGTCGCGCCGGCGCTGGACGTCCCGTCCTCGGCGAGCAGCACGTCGCCGGGGCGCAGGAACCGCTGGATCGTCTGCCAGTAGCCGGCCTGCGTCAGCTCGCCCGCGGGCCGGTCCTGCTGTGGTACCGGATGCGAAAACGACGCCCGAGGGCGGTCGGGCAGGCGTTTGACCAGTGCCGGCAGCAGGTCGGTGAGCGCGACGGCCTGGAAGTTGGCGTCGCCGGTGTCGGTGGACCAGCCGTGCAGGTGGATGGTGTCCGGCGGCAGTGCGTCGGTGAAGAAGCCGGAGGTGCTGTCGATCCGGCGGTACCCGACGGTCAGCAGGCAGTCGCTGTGTTCGACGACGGTGCGGACGTCGGGATCGCTGCCGGCGCCGGTGTACACGCCGGCGAACAGCGGATGATGCTCGTCGATGACGGACTTCGCGGTGTTGAGCACGGCGACGGGTGCCTGCAGCCGTTCGGCGAGGGCGGTGACGTCGCCGGCCACGCCGAAGCGGTCCGTGTCGAGGTCGGCGAGGATCGCCGGGGCATGCGCGGCGCGGAGGCGGTCGGCCAGGGCGGTGGCGCACGCTTCGAGGCGTTCCGGGTCGCTAGCCGGGGTGGTGCGCGTCAACGGCTCGTCGGGGACCTCGATCGTGAGGTAGGCGATGTCGGAGGGCAGCTCCAGGTAGACCGGGAGCTTGCGGTGCCACGCGGCCTGGATGACCCGGTCGATCTCGGCGGCCGCGTTCTGCGGGGTCAGCTGCGCCTGCGCGGTCGTGACCTCCGCGAAGCACCGCAGGAACGTGTCGGGGTCACCGCCGTCGGCGAGCGTGTGGTGCATGCGGCGGCCCTGCCCGGTGGAGCGCATCGGCAGCGATCCGCAGATGCAGATGACCGGGACGTGTTCGGCGTACGCGCCGGCGATGCCGTTGATGGCGCTGAGCGCGCCGACGCCGTTGGTGACGACGATCGAGGCAAGGCCGTCGAGCCGCGCGGAGCCGTCCGCGGCGTAGGCCGCGTTGAGTTCGTTGCAGGTGCCGATCCAGGCGAGTTCCTTGCCGTCCTCCAGTTGTTGCAGCAGTTCCAGGTTGTAGTCGCCGGGCACGCCGAACACGTGTCCGAGGCCGGCTTCCCGCAGGCGGCGCAGGAGGAAGTCCCCGATGGTGGATGGGCTCATGGCTGGTCTCCCGCGAATCGGCGTTGTGGGATCTCGATGAGCCGCGGCCCGTCGGTCGCGGCGAGGGCGCGGCGCAGCTCGGTGGTGAAGGCGTCCAGGGTGTCGGCGCGCACGGCGGGGACGCCGTAGGCGGTGGCGAGGCCGACGACGTCCAGCGCCGGCAGTTCCAGGCCCGGGGTGTCGGGTGCGTCCATGAGTTCCGTGAACTGTTTGAGGGCGGCGTACTCGTCGTTGCGGGGCACGACGAACACCACGGGAATGCGGTGCTGCGCCGCGGTCCACAGGCCGCTGACGGTGTACTGCAGGGCGCCGTCGCCGATGAGGGCGATGACGCGGCGGGCCGGGTCGGCCAGCTGGATGCCGATCGCGGCGGGCAGCCCCCAGCCGAGCCCGCCGGACGCCGGGAAGTACAGGCTGCCCGGGCGGGTGAGGTCGAGGCGGTCCCAGATCATGTCCGCGGACGTCCACTCCAGGACGATGACGGTGGCGTCGTCCTTGGCGGCGTTGACCGCGTCAAGGATCGCCTCGGCCGCGAACGGAGGACCGTCCGCGGCGGCCGGCGGCGCATGGTCGACAGTCGGCGGGCCGGCCACCGCGCGGGACGGGACGAGGCCCGCGACGCGGGTGAGGGCGTCGGACGGGTCGCCGATGACGGCGTGGCCCATCGGGGCGCGGGCCGCCTCGTCGGGATCCGAGGTGACCGACCACAGGTCGGCTCCGGCGGCGAGGTACTCGCCGTCGACCGTCTCGTGGTAGCGGAAGACGGCGGCGCCGAAGACGGCGACCAGGTCGTGGCCGGCGAGCCGGTCGGCGACGGTGCCGACGCCGGCGGGCAGCAGGCCCTGGAACGCGGGGTGCCGGGTGGGGAACGGGCAGCGCGACGGGCTCGGCGCGACCCACACCGGCAGCCGCAGCCGGTCCGCGAGCCGCACCGCGCCCGCCCACCCGACCGGGTCGTCGACGTCGGGGCCGAGCACCAGCACGGGGTTGCCGGCCGCTTCGAGGCGCCCGGCCAGCTGGCGCAGCGGCGGGTCGGCGGCGACCGGGGCGCCGTGCAGGCCGCGGCGGGTGAGCAGGCGGGTGGTGGCCGGGTCCGCGGGGTGGTCCCAGTCGTCGAGCGGGATCGACACGTAGACCGGCCCGGCGGGTGCGGCGGAAGCGAGCAGGATGCCCTTCGACAGCGCGAGGGGTACGTCCGACGCGCGCAGCGGTTCCGTGCTCCACTTCACCAGCGGCCGGGCGAGCTGCGGGGCGTCGACGTTGGTGAGCAACGCGTTCAGCGCCGAGTACCGGCGGGACTGCTGCCCTGACGTGACGACGACGGGGACGTGACCGGACTGGGTGTTGGTGAGGTTGCCCATGGCGTTGCCGGTGCCGGCGGCGGCGTGCAGGTTCACCACCGACGGGACGCCGGACGCCTGCGCGAACCCGTCGGCGATGCCGACCGCGACGCCCTCCTGCAGGGCGAGGACATACCGGAAGTCGTCGGGCACCTGTTTGAGCAGGGGCAGCTCGTTCGAGCCGGGGTTGCCGAAGATGGTGGTGATCCCGTGGGTGCGCAGCACGTCGTAGAACGCGTCGCGGACGCTCACCGTGTGGGTGTCCTGAGCCACCCCCGGCCGCTGCCCCGGATCAACGTCGTCAAACGCCGGCGGAAGCGTTGTGGCGCAACAGGATCCGCGCAGTACGGTGGGAGACCGACGCACGGAGTTCCCTGATGGGTGGGAAGCCGATGAGCGAGACAGTCTGGGACAAGCGCCGCACCGCGAAGCACCAGCGGCTCGCGGGCGCCGCACCGCACACCGACGGCAAGCTGATCCGGTCCGACGCGCTGCGGCAGGTGCTGGAGACCGTCATCCACCCGGGCGACACGGTCGCGCTGGAGGGTGACAATCAGAAACAGGCGGACTTCCTGTCCAGGACGCTGGCCGGCTGCGACCCGGGCCGGCTGCACGACCTGCACATGCTGATCGGGTCGGTGTCGCGCACCGAGCACCTCGACCTGTTCGAGCAGGGCCTGGCTTCGAAGCTGGACCTGGCGTACGCGGGGCCGCAGAGCGTGCGGATGGCGCAGCTGGTCGAGGACGGCACGGTGGCCATCGGCGCGATCCACACGTACGTGGAGCTGTACGCGCGGATGCTCGTGGACCTGCGGCCGGACGTGGCGCTGCTGTGCGCGTCGGCGGCGGACCAGCACGGCAACCTGTACACCGGCCCGAACACCGAGGACACGCCGACCATCGCCGAGGCGACCGCGTTCCACGACGGGGTCGTGATCGTGCAGGCCGACGAGGTCGTGCCGGCCGGGGCGCTGCCGCGGGTGGACATCCCGGGTGACTGGGTCGACCTGGTGGTGCGGGCCGACCGCCCGTTCTTCCTGGAGCCGCTGTTCACCCGCGACCCGAAGGCGATCGGCCCGGTGCAGATCCTGCAGGCGATGATCGCGCTGCGCGGCGTCTACGAACGGCATCACGTCGTGTCGCTCAACCACGGCGTCGGGTTCAGCACCGCCGCGATCGAGCTCATCCTGCCCACGTACGGCGAGCAGCTCGGGCTGAAGGGCAGGATCTGCCGCAACTGGACCCTGAACCCGCACCCGACGCTCATCCCGGCGATCGAGTCCGGCTGGGTCGAGTCGGTGCACTGCTTCGGCGGCGAGTCCGGGATGAACCGGTACGTGGCCGAACGACCCGACGTCTTCTTCACCGGCGCCGACGGCTCGCTGCGCTCCAACCGGGTGCTGTGCCAGCTCGCCGGGCAGTACGCGATCGACATGTTCATCGGTTCGACGCTGCAGATGGACGCGCACGCGAACTCGTCCACGGTGACCGAGGGCCGGCTGTCCGGGTTCGGCGGGGCACCGAACATGGGCCACGACCCGCACGGCCGCCGGCACGCCACCCCGGCATGGCTGGACCTGCAGCACGGCGACGGCGCCGACCTGCGCGGCCGCAAGCTCGTCGTGCAGATCGCCGAGACGTTCCAGTCCAGTGGCACGCCGACGTTCGTGGAGTCGCTGGACGCCGTCGAGGTCGGCGAGGGCGCGGGGATGCCGGTGCCACCGGTGATGATCTACGGCGACGACGTCAGTCACGTCGTCACCGAGGAGGGCGTCGCGTACCTGTACAAGGCGCCGTCGCTGGAGGACCGCAAGGCCGCCCTCGCGGCCATCGCCGGGGTGACGCCGCTCGGGCGCCGCTCGGACCCGGCCGAGGTCGAGAAGCTGCGCCGCGACGGGCTCGTCGCGCTCCCGCAGGACCTGAAGGTCGACCCGTCCCTGGCCGACCGGTCGCTGCTGGCCGCCCGCAGCATCGGCGACCTGGTCGCCTGGTCCAGAGGCCTGTACGAACCACCGGCCCAGTTCCGGAACTGGTGAACAGGGGATTCCCATGGCCATTGACACGGTCACCACCGTGCCGCCGGCGCTGCTCGGCCGGCTCGCGGGCCGGGCGCTGCGCGAGGAGGCGCTGCACACGCCGAAACCCGGGCTCGTCGACCGGCGGGGCAGCGGCGCGCACCGCGACATGACCCTGCCGATGCTGCTCACGTCCGCGGACGCCCTCACCGAGCCGATCGCCGCGTGCGCCGCGGCGGCGCAGGCGTTGCCGCCCGGCCGGGACCTGCGGGCCGTGATCGGCGAGATCGGCCGCGACGGCGAGCGGTGGATGCTGGACGTGACCGGCGGCGTGAATACGCACCGCGGCGCGCTGTGGGCCCTCGGCCTGCTCGCCGCGGGTCTCGCCGCCGCCGGCACCGTCGCCGGGGCGGCGCGCTTCGCGGCG
>NZ_JBFAPO010000109.1:0-19862 GCF_040676755.1 Dactylosporangium sp. NPDC049525
GCCGGCTTTCTCTTGATCCGCGGTGGGGGTGCCCCACGCGCCCGCCCACCCCCCCGCGCCGCTGGTGGGGGCGGGGCCCACCGGCCCCGCCCACGACCTGTCATCACCGCTTTCCTGCCACGGCGGCTGCCGGGTGGTCCAGTCGGTTCGCATCGCGGTAAGGCTCGTCGCGAATGAACAGGATCCGTGCCAGCCATCGCGGCAGCACCCAGTTCGCTCTGCCGAACAGCGAGACCAGTGCCGGCACCAGCAGAGCGCGCACCACGGTAGCGTCGAGCAGGATACCCGCACCCAGCCCCGTGGCGAACACCTTGATCGCGACCTCCGACGCCTGCGAAAGCGACGAGAAGGCCAGGAAGAGAATCAAAGCCGCGCTGGTCACCAGGCGACCCGTGTAGCCGATTCCGGCAATCACCGCATGGTTCGTATCCTGCGTCGCGTCGTACTCTTCTCTCATCCGGGCGAGGATGAAGACCTCGTAGTCCATGGAGAGCCCGAACAGATAGGCAAAGACCATCAAGGGCACGAAGTTCGTGATGGCGCCCGTGGCCTGGATACCCCAGATCAGGTCGGACCCGTAGCCGTCCTGCCACACGAGGACGAGTAATCCGTACGTCGCCCCGACGCTGAGCAGGTTGAGTGCGACAGCCTTCAGGGGAAGCAGGACCGACCGGAAGGCGCGCACCAGCAGCAGGAAGGTGACGACAACAATGATGGCCAGCATCAACGGGAACGACCCGTAGATCGCATTGTTGAACGCTTCCGAGTTGGCCCCCACGCCGCCGACCGAGGCGCCCAACGGCTCGACCGCCTCGGTGAGCCGATCCAGCACCTGTTTCCCAGCTGCGGAACTCGTCTCCGCTGTGGGCAGTGCATCAAGGATGACCGAGTCGTTCTTCTGCCCGGTCACGACCACGCCGTGGATCCCTGGCAAGGCCGCGATCCGCGACTCCACCTCGTCGGCATTCGCACTTTCGGCGACGACCTCGATCGGCGTCAGGACACCGCTCTCGATGCCGGCGGCCTGCAGCGTGCGGAGGCCGACCGTCGCCGGCCCGCTGGACGCCAGGGCGGCCGTGTCGGGGTCTCCCACTCGCAACGACGAAGCCGGCACCAGGAGCAGTCCCAGCATCGCCAGGCCGACTGCGGCCGCCCACCATCGGCGCCGAACGACTGTCCGGGCCCACCCGGTCCACAGCCGGGAGGGCGCGGAGGCGTTGGCACCGGCTTTCCGCCGAGGCCGATCCAAGAACGGTCCCGCCTTGACCAAAAGCGCCGGCAGCAGCGTGAGATTCACGGCGATGCTGACCAGCGGAATCAGGACGCCGCCGTAGCCCACGGATCGCAGGAACGGGACCGGCAGAGCCACGAGAGCGAGCAGCCCGACCGCAACGGTGACGCCCGAGAAGATCACCGCATGCCCAGCGGTCCGGACCGCCTCCGACACCGCGTCCGCGTTCGACCGTCCTCGGGCCCTCTCCTCTCGCCACCGCGTGACGATGATCAACGAGTAGTCGATCGCGATGCCGAGTCCGATCAGCGCAACGAGGAACTCGACGATGAACGAGACCTCGGTGAAGGCGGTCAGGCCGAGTACAAGAAGTAGGGTGGTCAAAATCGAGACAGCCGCGACCAGCAGCGGAACGATCGCGAGGAACGAGCCGAACACGAATATCAGGATGATGAGAGCGCCTGCGGCGCCGATCGCGGTTTCCGTGACGACGGACGCTTCCCCACCGCCGGACTCCGACAGCGCATCGATTCCCGTGGTGTAGGCCTGCGTCCCGGCCGGAAGTCCCGCCGCTCGCACGAACTCGTCGGCTGCCGATTGCCCGAGACCGGAACCGTCGATTCCACCCACTGGCGGCGGGAAGGCGAGGACGAACGTCGTCCGACCATCTGCGGCCAGAAGAGCCTTGTCATCCGGCCCACCGTAGGACGCCACCCGCATGGACGCAGGGCCGGCGGCCGAGAGAGCATCAGCTCCGCGGCTCAGCGAATCGACTGTCGCTCGGTCCGTGATCCGGTGCTCGGCTGGGACCTTGACCACGATCACCGTTGGCGGCGCCTGTCCCCCGCCGCCGTACTCCATGACGATGCGTTGATTCGTTTCGTATCCCTTCTGACCGGGCAGCGAAAACGACTGTGTCAGATGGTCCGTGAGCCGAGTGGCGGCGAGACCGCCGACGACGACGAGTATCAGGCTGACAGCGAAAATCCAGCGAGCGTACCTCTCGGCGAACCGCGCAATACGAGTCATCACAGACCTCACCTACTAGTCAACTCGTCCTGCTTCTCAGGATTTTCATCCTACTAAGCAAGTCACGCTATCACGCGCGGCGGGCTGAGCCGTCGGGCTACGGACGGACCTGTCAAGCTTTCGGCTCTGGCGCGGAGACGGTGGTCCCTGCATGAGCAGTGACAGCCGACGGTCCGGCACACCAGCCGCCGCACCCGCACCTCAACAGCCGCACCATCACCCCCAGCCGGAATCCGCTCGTGCCGGTGAACCGCTTCGCGGCCACCGGCGAGCCCACGACCGCGACGATTGCCTGCTGTCCAAGCTGCGGCCCGGAGTGCTTCGCCGTCGAGGCGCGCATCCGCCGCGAGGGTGACGCCGTGCGCTGGGAGTGGGGCCGGCGCGGCGCAGCGTGGGACGGCAAGCGGCGCACGACGCTGTTCGACGCTGCGGCCTTCTGACGCCGAGGTGGCCCGCGTCGGGGCCGAGTACAACGCGGAAGACGTTGGGTTGCTCGGTGGTTGCTCGGATATTCGCTACCCGGCATGGAAAGGGCCGGACGGTTCAGGGACTTCCGTCGTAGCGCCAAGTGATGGCTGCGGTGTTCCGGCGATTGGAGCCCGCTGACCAACGCGGGCGGGGCCGGATCACACAGAACGCGAGCTGCTTCCCGGGATTTTCCTTGCTGCGCTTGGAACTTGAGCCAGTTGATCGTCTACTTCGGACTTTCAATCGGTTGTTCGGCGTTCGACGACTTGGTCACCCGTCTGCGTCGTGTACGTCGTGCTCGTCCTGAATCGGGGCCACCATTGGACGGATATGACCCGCCGTCAAGAGGACCGTTGCGCGCTCGGCACGTCTTGTCGATTCTCGGCGGGAGAAGCGGCGGCGTCCGCCTTGGACCTGCGATCCGATCGCGGTGAGCCTTGGCTGTCAGTTCGGACCGCCTTGGAGACGCTGTTCGCGGATGATGTGGCACGGCCGGCACTTAAATTAACTGTTCGTGGTAACGGTGGTGGTAACCGTGAAGATCGATTGCGGCGTCACGCGTCGGTACTGGGCGGAATGAGGTGGCATGGGGGAGTGGTTGAATCGCCAGGTCAGTGGCAGTGTGGAACACGGGACGGCACCCCGTAACAGAATCGTTGCGATACCCCCTGGGGGTCAAGGGGTTAGCGGTTCTATCAGCACTGTCGGCCGATACGTCCGCCGAGCGGCACCACGAACGGCAGCCGCTCGGCCGGTGCCTTGTCCGCCACGAGCGTCACCTGCGGGTCGCGGAACACCAGTTGTGACAGGGTGCGGAACGCGACCACGCTCGCCGCGGCAACCTGCGCCGGCGGCCGCCCTCGCATTGCCGCGCCGACGGCGAGTCCGACCACGGGGCCGAGCGCGACCTTGTGCGGCCGGATCCCCATCGCGCCGGCAATCGCGCCGCTCGCGACGCCCACGGCCAGTGGGCTCGCGCCTCGTTTGCCGGCCGCCCATCCGATGGGCGCCGCGATCGCCCCGCTGGCCGCGATCCTGGACCAGACGGCGGGGACCTCATTCGGCTTCTGCACCGCTCTGGCGGTCGCGTCGACAACGGCCATCACACCAGCGCCGAGCAACGCACCCTTGATCGCACCGCGTGGACCGCGGTGCGCGGCGAGAGCCGCCCCGGCCGCGGCGCCCATCGCGGCGGAGAAGCCGATCCCCTGTGCCCGCTTCGCATCCATGCCTCTGTTGTACATGGCAGGCTCGTGGAGTCCGCTCTTGCGGTGGTGCGGGTTGGTTTGGCCGAGCGTGGCATGAGCGGATGCCGGTTGAGCGCCGACGGTCGCACCATGACCGTCGTGCGTCAATGCGAGACGTGTTCATGCCTCAACGGGATCACGAGCGTCGAGAAGTTCGTCCCAGTGGTCCGCTGTCCACTCGTAGACCACCTTGAGGGGGCCGAGCAGGCTCCGCCCGAGCGGCGTCAGCTCGTAGGTGACGGTGCGGCCGGCCGCAGCGCGTGACACGAAGCCGTCGCGTTCCAGAATGCGCAGGGCGCGGGTGAGTTCCTTGGGGCTTGTCCGGTGCAGCACGGCGTGCAGTTCGCCGAAACGGAGGGGCGCTGCTTCCAGCAACCGCATGACAAGGGGCGCCCACTTGTGATCCATCCGTACCGGCAGGAACGAGGAAGGGCACAGCTCATCGAACATGTCGGACTCCGGGCGGCTCATGGACCGAGGATAGATACCCGATTGGTAACCATGACCTGGCCTATGGTCGGCGCCATGTTGAAGGTCGTTGTTTTCGGAGCCGGCGGCAAAGCTGGTGGCGCCGCTGTTGTTGAGGCGAGGACGCGGGGTCATGAGGTCACGCCGCTCGTGCGGTCCGCGGCGGATGTCACGGATCCTGCGGCCGTGGCTAGAGGAGCGGCGGGGCACGATGTGGCGATCGCGGCTGTGGCTGACGCCGCCGATCCCGCTGTGTTCTTCCGGGCGGCGGCTGAGAGCCTCGTCGCCGGGTTGCAGGAGGCGGGGGCGAGTCGTCTCGTCTGGGTCAGCCTCGCGTCTTCAATCTGTGCGGCGGGGTCGGGGATCGGCCGATCCCCGATAGGGAATCAGTCGGTGGCGACGCTCCACGCGACGGCGTTGAGATTGTCGGCGAGGAAGATGTCGGTCCCTCCGAGCCGCTTGTCCCAGGACGGCATCAGCTCTGCTGCGCGGGCGACGACCGCGTCCATCCACACCTTCAGCTCGGCCTGTTTGTTGTTTGCCGGCACCTTGGCGGCGGCCGCGGCCTCTTTCAGGTCGACCGTCCGCATCGCCTCGGTCGCGGACCTGCGCAGGTCATTGATGTACTCGCGGTTTGTCGCCACGTCCTCAGGCGTGCCGTACAGCGCCATGTGACCGGTCACGATGGTCTCGAAGTCGTACTCGATCAGCTGATCCATGGCCGCGAAGTAGGCAGGCACGTGGGAGGAGAACACCAGACGGAAGAACGGCGGATTCTTCGGCGTGAAGCTGTCGATCGCCGTGAGCAGCTTCCGCTCCGGGACGTGGATGAACAGGTTGCCCGCCATGTGCCAGTCACCTGTGTAATCCAGGACGAACCGCGTCCCGTCGATGTCCAGCGCCTCATGTGGACCGCCGAAGGTTACGTTCGGCAGCGGACGGCGGTCGTCGTGCGCTTCCGCGATGAACCGGCCGGTGATCTCGTGAGCGACGATCTGCAGACCGTTCCGTTTGAGCTCGTGCGCCGCACCGAGGTGATCGGCGTGTGCGTGGCTGTAGATCAGGTGCGTGAGCGGCTTGGGGGTGACCGATTCGATCGCCGCCAGCAGCTTGTCACCCCCCAGGTGCAGCGGGGCGTCCACGAGGACGACACCGTTCCTGGTCTCCAGGAACATCGTGTTGACCATGCCTTGGGTGACGCCGTAGACACCGCTGCCCAGATCAGTCACGACGAACCCGGCCGCCGGAATGTCCGGGCCCAGAGCAAACGCGGGCATGGGCTTGAATTCGGTCACCAACGACCTCCGCTTCGTGCCATCTGACCGGTAGGCGCTTGCCCCGGGCAGCAATGCCCACACGCAGGAGGCAGATGACGAGCGGCATGATTCGCCCGTGCCGAGCTGGGAAACCGGATGCCCGCCCGCTGAGGCTCGGGTGCAGGTAGAAACGACCGGAGGGCCCCCGATGTGCATCGGGGACCCTCCGTCGTGCGGCCGGCCTGTTACAGGGCCGGGTACGCGTTCGTCATGAGCTGCTGGAACTGCGCGGAGAACCAAGCACCGGAGACCGGGGCGTTGGGCAGCGCGCCACTCATGCTGTTGCCGTTACGGCCGTTGCCGGTGTACGACGGGTCGCACATTCCGTCGAGGCCCTTGCCGGCCGGGTTGTTCGGGCCGGTCGGGATCAGCGTGCTGGAACCGTCGGACTCGCCCGGGGGCTTGATCCACACGTACGCGTCGATACCGGTGGCCGGGGTCGCCCGCGGCCGCTCGCCGAGGCCGGCGCCGCTCTGGTTGCACCAGTTGCCGGCGTGGATGCGCCGGTCGATGCGAGAGGCGTTGACCCAGGTGTTGATGTCGGTCGAGGTGCTCGCCGCGGTGGGCCGGGCGGGGCCGCCCCAGCCGTTGCGGGAGGTGTCGATCAGCATGCCGATGTTCGACGCGAAGCCCAGCGACACCAGCTTGGTGCGGAACGCCTGGGCGAAGGTGAGCTCGTCGGTGTACTGGTTCCAGTCGACCCACTTGGACTGGCGGATCGACTGGCCACCGACGGTGGCGCCGATGGTGACGAACGGCTCGGTCAGCGCCGAGTAGTTCGCGGTGTTGGTGATGAAGCCGTCAACCGTGGCGAAGCCACCGGTGGCACCCCGGACCGTGCTGGCGAACAGGTCCGCGGCGGGGCCGAAGTTGCTGTCCCAGCCGAGCCAGCCGTGGTGGGCGGCGTCGATGTAGTTGTAGGTGTTGGTGCCGGCCGCGTGCAGCTTGCTCAGGGCGTACTGGATGCCCGTGACGTAGTTGCCGTTGGCCTTCATGGTCGCGCAGGCCGCGGTCGCGCCGGCCTCGCCGCCCGCGTTGGTGACGATGTTCGGCAGGGAGTCGATCTCGACGATGTTGACGATCCGGATCGACGCGTACTTCGCGTCGGCCTCGATCGCGGCGATCGCGTCGATGTACTCGGTCTTGTACCGGTCGATCTCTGTCGGGCCGAGCTCACCGTTGGAGGCGAGAGCCGCGCAGTCCCGGCCGGGCAGGTTGTAGATCACGAACTGGGCAAGCGTCGCACCCTGAGCGAGGGCGTTGTCGAGGTGCTTGCGCATGCTCGTGGTGTAGCCCGAGCCGGACGGCGCGGCGATGGCCGCGATCGAGTCGAGCCAGACGCCGGTCGGCTGGTTGGCGATCCGGCTGCCGCCGGACTCCGCGGCGGCCTTGGACGACCAGTCCGGGTTCACGTAGACCTTGGCGCCCACGTACGGGTTGTCGACGTGGGTGCCGTTGTTACCGCCACCGGTGGTGACCGTGATCGGCACCGAGGTGCTGGTGGCCGTCGCGTTGGCGGCGCTGGTCACCTTGGCGGTCAGCGAGTACGAGCCGGCGGCGACGTTCGTCCAGCTGTAGGTGTACGGCGAGCTGGTGTCGGTGCCCAGCAGCGTCGTGCCGTTGTAGAAGTCGACCTTGCTGACCGAGCTGCCGGGAGCGGTCGCGGACGCGGCCAGGCTCACGGTGGCGGGGGCGGTGAACGAGGAGCCGGACGACGGGCTCGTCAGCGCCACGGTCGGCGCCGTCGGGTTCGTCGACGTGGACGGCGACGCCGACGACGGCGTCGGGGACGTGGTGGTGCCGCCGGTGCACGCCGTGCCGTTCACCGTGAAGTTGGTGCCGGCCGGGTTGGCGCTGGTCCAGGCGCCGTTGAACCCGAACGAGATCGTGCCGTTGGTGGCGACGGTGCCGTTGTAGCTCAGGTTCGTGGCGTTGACGTGCACGCCCGACTGCGTCTTGTTGGCGTTCCAGATCTGGGTGATCGACTGCCCTGCGTTGCCGAAGTCCCAGCCGACGTTCCAGCTGGTGAGCGGGTCGCCGAGGTTCGTGACGTCGACCTGGGCACCGAAACCGCCGGGCCACTGGTTGGTGATCGTGTACTTGGCCGAACACCCGGCCGCCGCGAACGCCTGGTTTGCGACCACGACGACCCCGGCGGTCGCCACGAGTGCGGCGGCCGATATGAGGGCGAACTTGCGCCTCATCGAGTCTCCCTACATTGACGAACTGCAATTAACGACCTAATCACCGTCCGTACAGGCAGGGCATTGCGTCAAGGAGGCCACCGGCGAGCATGCCGCTCACCTCGGGTGCCAGCCGTAACGTCTCTGAAACTTACTCGGCGAACCCCCTGCCGACCTGCGTCTTCACGGACGAGCGAGGGCCGCGAAGGGGGGTCGGCGGGGTGTCGGAGGGGTGCCGGCGCCGGCGTCAGACGGGGGCCGGCAGGATCGCGATCAGCTGCGTCGGGGGTTCGAGGGCGTCGACGATCGTGTCGCCCTCCAGCCAGAGACCGCCCGCGCGGCAGACCAGCGCGGCGGCGGCCTCGACGGGGCAGGGGAGCAGGGCGCCGCAGGCACCGCAGCGGGCCGGGTCGTCGGGGTCCCGCTCGAGGTGGCGGGTCTGGAGTTCGGCGGCGGTGGTGACGAGGACGCTGTCAGGGTCGAGGTGCAACATGCCGACGATCGTGCCGCCGGTACCGCCGCCGAACGCTGCGCAAAACGGGTGAAATCCCTGCGTGCAGCGGATCACCCGGCGGCGGTCAGCGGGAGGGCTTGCCGGTGCCGTCGCATTGGGTCGCGGCGCCCGTGACGCCGTCGGGCTGGTGCGCCGGGGTGGGAGAGCCGGCGTTGACGTGGACGCGCGCGCCGCAGACCGGGCAGCGGCTCATGGCTTCCGAGGACATCTCGTACACCTCACAACAGGAAAAGACCGGACCAGGGACTGTTTCCCTCATCCGGCCCTCCTGAACCCGTCAGCAACCGGTCAGCAACCCGTCAGCCGCTGACGAGCACCAGCATCTGCTTGATCTGCTGGGTGCGCGACAGCTCGATGCGTTCCGCGAACTGCTTCACGGTCGTGTTCTGGCCGTTGGTCTTCAGCTGCTGCGCCATCTCGACCGCATTGTGCTGGTGCGCGATGAGCAGGTTGAGGAACTTCATCTCGAAGTCGGCGCCGGACGCGCTGCGCAGCGCCGCGAGCTGCTCCTCGCCGGTGGCGGGCTGGCCGCCGTGCGCGGCGTGGCTGCTGTGGTCGTCGGAGCCGGTGGCCGGCTCGTGCCAGCCGGTGAGCCAGCCGGCCATCCGGTCGACCTCCTCGGCCTCGGTGACGTCGATGGCGCCGGCGAGGTTGACGACGTCCTCGCGGACGCCCTTGTCCTTGCCGAGCTTCAGCATCTCCAGGCCCTGCCGCTGGTGGCCGATCATCATCTGCAGGAACAGCACGTCGTAGGCGTTGTGCGGCCCCTCGGCGACGGCCGCGACGCCCTGCGGGGTGGCGGCGACCGGCTTGTTGACGTCCTTGCAGCCGGTCAGCAGGACGACCGCGACGAGCAGCCCGGGGATCAGCACGGCGGCGGTGCGGATGCGCGTCACGGCGGTCACACCGGCAGCCAGAGCGCGAGGGTGTAGATCGGCTCCCACGTGTAGATGGAGGTGTGCGACTGGCGGCACTGATACCGACGGCCGTCGTAGGTGACGACGTCGCCGGTGTGGTACGTGGCGCCGGCGGCCCACGCGGTGCCGCTCGGCGCGGGCGGCTTCGTCGTCGTCGGCGCCTTGGTCGGCGTCGCGGTCTTCGTCGGGGTGGCCGTCGCGGTCGCGGTGGGCTTCGGCGACGACGTGGTCGCGCTCGGTTTCGGGGTCGGCGTGCTCGTCCCGCCGCCGATCTGCAGGTCGACGCAGTTGTAGAAGGCGTTCGCGGTGTCGGCGATGTTCCACACCGCGAGGACCGTCTGGCGGCCCGAGTACCCGGCGAGGCTCACCTGGTGCGCCACGGTCGCGTTCGGCTGCTTGCCGCCGTCGTTGAACTGCGCGATGCGGGTGTTGCCGATGAAGTAGTCCCAGGTGCTGGTGGAGTGCCGGGCCGTCAGCACCCAGTTGAACGTGACCGACGTGCCGACCGCGGTGGCGGGCCAGTTGCGGCTGTTGTCGTTGAGCACCGCGAACTCGGGTTTGTTCGCGTTGCACGTCTTGAGGCCTTTCGGTCCTTCGACGCTCTGCGGCTCATATTGGATGGCGCCGCAGTCGGCCACCTTTCCCTGCGCGCACAGTGCCTGTCGGCTCGGCGGGGACGACACGTATCCGTGCGCCGACGCGGGCGAGCCGAACACCAGGGTGCTGGCCGCCGCACCCAGGGCGACCAGCGGATAGAGCACGGATCTACGCATTGGAGAACTACCTTCCACACCATTGTTCGCGGGTGTGGAAAACGTATATGAAGGGCGCTTAACGAGCCCTTCTGCAATTTGCAAATCCCGCCTAACGCGTATTTATGGCGGCGTTAAGACGGCACGGAAACCTGTTCCGGGGTGGCGGCGTCGAGGGGCACGTCGGCACCGGGGACCAGTCCGAGCCCGACGGCGGGGCGCCCGGAGACGGCGTCCAGGGCCCAGTCGGCGAGGACCCGCGTGCGGTTCCCCGGCAGCGAGATCAGGTGGTAGGCCCGGGTGACCACCTTGGCCGGCAGGCCGGACAGCGGCACGCGCAGCGGGTCCGCCGCGGCGTCGGCGCCGCCGAGGTCGACCAGGAACCCGAGGTCCCGGTGCTTGTACCGCTTGCGCCGCCCGATCCCGAACGACGCGGCCACGTTGTGCGCGGCGAGGACACCCTGCCGCACGGCGTGCTGTGCCGTCATCGGGGTCAGCATGCCGGGGCGGGTCAGGTCGGGCACGGCGGCGGCGTCGCCGCAGGCGAACACGTCCGGATACCCGGGCACGGTCAGGTACTCGTCGACGACGAGCCGGCCCCGTTCGGTGCGCAGCCCCAGGTCCTCCACGAGCGGGTCCGGTCGCACCCCGACGCACCAGATGAGGGTGCGGGTCGGCAGGACGCGGCCGTCGGTGAGGCGCACCCGGTCGGCGAGGGCCTCGGCCACGGAGCAGCCGGTGAGCACCTCGACGCCGCGTTCGCGCAGCACCCGGTCCGCCGTGCGGGACAGCCGCGGCGACAGCTCCGGCAGCACCCGCGGTGCGGTGTCCAGCAGCAGCCAGCGGACCTGCGCGCCGGCGAGCGCCGGCTGGTGGCTCAGCAGGTCGCTGACGGCGAGCTGGCAGTGCGCGGCGACCTCCGTGCCGGTGTAGCCGGCGCCGACGACCACGAACGTCAGCCGGGCCGCCCGCTCCTGCGGGTCGTCGGCCGCGGCGGCCAGCTCGACCTGCCGGATCAGGTGGTCGCGCAGGTACAGCGCCTCCGGTACCCCGCGGAACCCGTGCGCGTGTTCGGCCAGGCCCGGGATCGGCAGCAGCTTGTTGACGCTGCCGGCGGCCAGGACGACCCGGTCGTAGCCGAGCCGCTCGACCCGCCCGTCGGCGTCGTGGTAGCGGACCTCGGCCCGCTCCGGGTCGACGTGCTCCGCCTCGCCGAGCACGACCTGCACTCCGGGCAGCGACGCCGGCAGCGACACCGTCACCCGGCGCGGCTCCAGGACCCCGGCCGCCACCTCCGGCAGCAGCGGCAGGTACAGGAAGTAGTCCGTCGGGTTGAGCAGCGTGATCCGCGCGCGCCCGCGGGACATCCGGACCAGCCGCCGGGCCGCGTGGAATCCCGCGAACCCGCCACCGACCACCACGATGTGCGGTGCCATCTTCGCCTCCAGGTTCAGGTCATGAGCGTCACGCCGCCCGTACCCGTGTTGAGCCCCCTCACGCCGGCCGCGCATGATCGCGGGCATGCTCACCGTCGTGCTGCGGACCGCTCAGGTCGCCCGGGTCCTCGCCGCCAGCACCCTCGGCCGCCTGCCGCTCGGTGCCGCGCCCGTCGCGCTGCTGCTGTTCGCCCGGGAGACGCTGTCGATCGGGGCGGCCGGGGCGCTCGTCGGGGTGTACACGGCCGGGGTCGCGGTGGGCGGGCCGGTCCTCGCCCGCGTCGCCGACCGGCTGCGCCAGCCGCCGGTGATGCTCGCCGGCGCCGCCGTGTCCACGGCCGGATTCGTGCTGCTCGCCTCCGGGGTGCCGCTGTGGGCGGCGCTGCTCGCCGTCCTCCTGGCCGGGCTCGGCGCGCCGCCGTTCGAGGCCGGGCTGCGGGTGCTGTGGCGGACGCTGCTGGACGAGGAGCAGGTGCCCACCGCGTACACCCTGGACATCGCGGTGCAGGAGCTGATCTTCATCTTCGGCCCCCTCGTCGCCGGGGCGTCCGTCACGCTCGGCGGTCCCGTCGCGGGCCTCTACGTCACCGCCGGGTTGCAGCTGCTCGGCACCGTGTGGTTCGTCACCACGCCGGTGGTGCGCGGCTGGCGGGGCGAGCACGCGGAGCGGCACTGGGCCGGCGCGCTGCGCTCGGGGCGGCTGCGGCTGCTCCTCGTCGCGGTCGTCCTCGTCGGCACCGGCGTGGGCAGCCTGCCCGTCGCGGTGATCGACTACGCCGAGTCGGTCGGCAGCCGCGGCTGGTCGAGCTGGATCCTGGCGGCGCAGGCGACCGGCGCGCTCATCGGCGGCCTGATCAACACCCGGGTGAAGGTCGACGGGCGGCGGCTGCCGCTGCTCGCGCTGTGCCTGGGTCTCGGGTACGCGCCGCTGCTGCTGACGCCGTCGGCGCCGGTCCTGCTGTTGCTGCTCGCGGTGGTGTCGGGCCTGTTCCTGCCGCCGTTCCTGGCCGCGACGTTCGTCACGGTCGACCGGATCGCCCCGGCGGGGACCGCGGCGGAGGCGTTCGCATGGGTGGCGACGGCGTTCTCGGTCGGCGCCGCCACCGGGGCCGCCGCAGCCGGCGCGATTCTCGACGCGACCACCGGGCCGCGAATCGGGTTCCTGCTGTCACCGCTGGTGATC
This sequence comes from Dactylosporangium sp. NPDC049525, assembly GCF_040676755.1. NCBI lineage: Bacteria > Bacillati > Actinomycetota > Actinomycetes > Micromonosporales > Micromonosporaceae > Dactylosporangium > Dactylosporangium sp. NPDC049525. The sequence continues at coordinate 12,745 of NZ_JBFAPO010000109.1, forward strand.
GTGCTCGCCGCGCCGCTGCTGGTACCCCTCGCAAAACACGTTCGAGCGGCGATGAACTGATTTGTCCGAAATAACCGGAAAATCGGGTTTACTGGATAGTGTCGAAAGCAGCGCGACGGCCACCGGCAGAACAACGGGGGACGGTGGACGTCGCGGCAGCGGCGGGTCCGGGGCGGCAATGGCGCCACCCGGACCCGTTCGGCGTTTCGCGTACAGTTCCGGGGTGACTCCGCACGACCCCACCCTCGTCTCCGCCCCTGCTCCCCGGGCCGGCCAGTCCTCCGCCGCCGATCCGCACGGCGCGTCCGGCGACCTCCACGGCGCCGCTGTCGATCTGGACGGCGCCGCCGGTGACGCGCTGACGGGCGCCTTCGCCGACGCTCTGGCATCCGACGCCGCCGCCGACGGTCGTGACGGTGACGTGGCCGGTGCCGGTCTTGACAGCGACGGGGTGCCGTTCGGGCCCGGCGTCGACCCGGAGCGCCTCGCGATCTGCCTCGCCGTGTTCGACGAGCTGCAGGACCTGCCGCCCGACCACCCCGACGTGCAGCGCGTGCGGCGGGCGACGTCCCACCTGTACAAGAGCGTCAAACGGCAACGGCGCAGCGACCGGCGGGCCGCCATCACCGAGGCGGACCGCACCGTCACCGCCGCGACCGCCACCGGCGCGCCCGGCCGCATCGACGACGAGACGCAGGGCATCGCGCTGGTGTCGCCCACGATCGGCGCGACCGCGGGCCGGCTGCAGCGGGCCAGGTCCTGCTACACGTGCAAGGACCGCTACGTCGACGTCGACGCGTTCTACCACCAGCTCTGCCCGTCCTGCGCCCGGCTCAACCGGCAGCGCCGCGACGCCCGCACCGACCTCACCGGCCGGCGGGCCCTGCTCACCGGCGGGCGGGCGAAGATCGGCATGTACATCGCGCTGCGGCTGCTGCGCGATGGCGCCCACACGACGATCACCACCCGGTTCCCCAACGACGCGGTGCGCCGCTTCGCCGCGATGCCCGACAGCGCCGACTGGCTGCACCGGCTGCGGATCATCGGCCTCGACCTGCGCGACCCCGCCCAGGTCGTCGCCCTCGCCGACGACGTCGCCGCGCAGGGCACCCTCGACATCCTCATCAACAACGCGGCGCAGACGGTGAAGCGGGCCGCCGGTTCCTACTCGCACCTGGTCGCCGCCGAGTCGGTCCCGGTCGAGCTGGACGGGCCGGCGCCGGAGATGCTGACCTTCCACAAGGCGGACCCGCACGCCGAGCTGACCCTCGAGGCCGGCCCGGCTGCACTGATCCCGCCGCACGCGCTCGCCGCGCTCGCGCTGACCACCGGCTCCGCCACCCCGGAGCGGATCGCGGCGCTCACCGCCATCGACGCCGGCGGCCTGGTGCCGGACCTCGCCTCGATCAACAGCTGGACCCAGCGGGTGAACGAGGTCGACCCCCTGGAGCTGCTCGAGGTCCAGCTCTGCAACGTGACCGCGCCGTTCATCCTGGTCAGCCGGCTGCGTCCGGCCCTGGCCGCGGCACCGGCCCGCCGCAAGTACGTGGTCAACGTGTCCGCGATGGAGGGCCAGTTCAGCCGCCGGTACAAGGGGCCCGGCCACCCGCACACGAACATGGCCAAGGCGGCGCTGAACATGCTGACCCGCACCAGCGCCGAGGAGATGCTCACCGACGGCATCCTGATGACGGCCGTGGACACCGGCTGGATCACCGACGAGCGCCCGCACCCGACGAAGATGCGGCTGCACGAGGAGGGCTTCCACGCCCCGCTCGACCTCACCGACGGCGCGGCCCGGGTCTACGACCCGATCGTGCGCGGCGAGCAGGGCGAGGACCTCTACGGCTGCTTCCTGAAGGACTACAACCCGTCGGCCTGGTAGGCCGGCGCGGTCAGCGCATCTGATACGACAGCGTGAACTTGCCGACCTGGACCTCGTCGCCGTCCTTGAGCGTGGCGCTCTTGACCCGCTCGCCGTTGACATAGGTGCCGTTGAGGCTGCCCAGGTCCAGCGTCGAATAGCCGAAGCCGCTCGGGTTGCGGTGGAACTCGACGTGCTTGCGCGACACGGTGTTGTCGTCCAGGACGATCTGGTTGGCGGAGTCGCGGCCGCAGCGGCAGATGTCGCCGTCGAGCGCGAACTCGGCGCCGGCCTCCGCGCCCTTGCGGATCAGCAGCGTCGCCCGGCCGGACGGCAGCTTCTCCATGTGCGCGGTCAGGTCGAGCGGCTGCGTCGCGCCTTCCGGCGCCGCGACCGACGCCTGGGCGAGGAGCTCCTCGCTGGTCACGATCGGCACGTGCCAGTGCCGGGCGAGCGCGATCGCCTCCAGGGGCGCGGCCGGCACCCGGATGCCGTCGCCGAGGACGAGCTGGAACGGCCCGTGCGCGGCGGTGACCTCGATCGCGCGCAGCGGGGCGCGCAGCGCGGTCAGCGCCCGCTGGAACAGCTCGGCGCTGACCGGCTCGACCAGGTCACGCGGCCCGCCTTCGACGGCGAACTGCAGGTGGCGGCCGGTCTGCTCGTCCTTGAGCAGCACCATCGGACGGCTCTGCCAGGTCTGAGCCCGCACACCTACGACGACGAGCTCTCGCATGCCCGGGCCTCCCGTGTCCGACGGTCAACGTTGATGTGGCGCTAACGGTACCGGGCGGGGGCTTGCTTTCAGAAATGCCAGCCCCGTCGTTCCGTCGCCTGGCGCACCCAGCCGTCGACCTGTGCGGGCCAGTTGACCCCTGCGGCCTGCGCGTGACCGACCTGGAACCGGCTGACCGAGTCGTGTCCCTCGGTGATGAATCCGCCGCGCTTGTCGAACTCGATGACCACCTGCGTGCCGTGCGGGTCGGTCACGAAGGTCACCTCGACCTCGTTGATCTTGCCAGCGTACTGGTGCGCGGCGTAGAACTCGATCTCCTGGTAGAACGGCAGCGTCTGGTGCACGCCGTGGATGTGCCCGCGCTCCAGGTCGGCGGCCTTGAACCGGAAGCCGAGCTGCACGAACGCGTCGAGGATGGCGGCCTGCACCGGCAGCGGGTGCACGTTGATCGCGTCCAGGTCGCCCTTGTCGAGCGCCCTGGCGACCTCGAGCTCGGTGCGCACGCCCATCGTCATGCCGGGCAGGCGCTGTCCGTACATGTGCGTGATCGGGGTCTCCCACGGCACCGGCAGCTGGAACGGCACTGCGTGCTGCTGGCCGGGCGCGAGCCGGAACCCGCCGGTCAGCTGCTGCCGCTGGAACTCCACGGTCGCGTCATACTCGCTGTCGCTGCCCTCGACCTCGACGCGGGTCTGCAGCGCGACGACGATCCGCTCGACCTCGACCTCGTGCTCACCGCCGGCGAAGCGGACCTGACCCGACACATACCCACCCGGCTGGACGTCGGGACCGTCAAGGACAGTGTCCACGGTCGGACCACCAACACCGAGTGCACGACGCAGGCTCTTGAAGACCATTCGCGGAGACTAACACGCAACACTGTAGGGTTGACTGGTGTCCAGACTGCTGCGGATCGGGGAGCTCGCGAACCTTGCGGGAGTGTCCACCCGCACCGTCGACTTCTACACCGGGCTCGGTCTGATCGAGCCTGCTGAGCGCACCGCCGGCAACTTCCGGCTCTACAGCGCCGACTGCATCGACCGCATCGCCGCGATCAGGGCCCTGGAGGCCAACGGGGTCAGCCTCGCCGACATGGCGGTCGCCCTCGTCCCCGGCAAGGGCGACCTGCCGGGCCAGCTGACCCAGCTCCAGGTCGACCTCGACACGCTGCGGGAGGCGGCCGCGCACTCCGGCCCGGCCGCCCACCAGTTGCTGCTCGCTCTCACCGCTCGCCTGCAGTCGCTGATCGCCACCGCCATCGAGGTCACCGGCAGCCTGCCCCCGATGTGAGGGTCAGGCCCTGATCAGCTCGGCGACCCGCAGCCCGTGCTCGGCGGCCTTCTCGTGCCCGGCCTTCAGCGACTCGGCGGCCAGGCCCCGCAGCGGCGCCATCGCCGGCGTCACGTCCGCGAGCGTCAGCTCCGCCTCGGCGATGTGCAGGTCGAGGCCGAAGACCTCGCCCAGGACCCTGCGCAGGTAGGGCGTGACGTGGTCCCAGCCCTCCTTCGGGGTGCCGGGCCCGTAGCCGCCGCCCCGGCTCAGCGCCAGGACCGCCGGCTTGCCTTCGAGCGGCCGGTCACCGTTGAGCCCCAGCCTGGGGTGCATCACGACCAGGTCGATCCAGGACTTGACCTGTGCCGGGAGGTTCCAGTTGTACAGCGGCACGGCGAACAGGAACGCGTCGGCGCCGAGCAGTTCCGCGCCGAGCTGGTCGACGAGCTGACGGGCCTCGTCGGCCGGCGGTGCGGTCGGGTCGACGGCGGCGCGGGCGAGGGCGCCCCACGCGTCCGCGGGCAGTGGCTGGATCCCGAGGTCGCGCCGGGTGACGACGGCGTCGTGGTGCTCGGCGAGCCACGCCTGCTCGGCGGTGTCCGCGAGGGCGCGGCTCACCGATCCCGCGGTACGGATGCTGGCGTCGAGACGGAACAGGTGCATGGTGCGGTACCCCCACAGAGTTCGGCTGTTGCGTAGATAGTCTGCACGGCAGAACATCTTCCCGCAAGAGTGAGTGAGCCGCTTATCATTACGGCATGACGCAGGCGCCGGAGGTACGCGACGAGCTCCAGTCGGACCTCGGCTGGGCACTGGGCGTCGTGCTGCGCGCCTACGCCAAGGGCGCCGGCCAGGTCATCGCCGGCGTCCCCGGCGGCCCCCGCGGCTACCAGGTCCTCGCCGCCGCCGCATCCGGCGCCGAGGGCACCCAGCTGGCCCTGGCCAACAAGCTCGGCGTCGACCGCACCGTCATGACCTACCTCCTGGACGACCTCGAGCAGGCCGGCCTCATCGAACGCCAGCCCGACCCCGCCGACCGCCGGGCCCGGCGCATCGTCGCCACCGAGGCCGGCCGCGCCACGATGTGCGAGCTGCAGGGCAAGCTCGCCCACGTCGAGAGCCGCGTCCTGAGCGCCCTCGCCGAGCCCGAACGCGCGCTCTTCCGCGACCTGCTGCGCAAGGTCGCCACCCGCGTCGACGAGCACGACCCCGTCACCGACGCCTGCACCGTCGTCGGGGAGCTCACCGACGACCCACCCACGGCCAGAACCCGCCGCCGCAGGTCCTAGATGTCACGCTTCGGCGTGTCTGACAACGTTCTGGTCTCATCGGCGCGTCTGAGGTCGTGAGGTCGGCATACTTGGGGCGGACCACTGGGCGAGCAGTAAGGAACGTCGGGTCGCGATGATGCTGCAACGCCGGTATCGGCTCGAGCGGCTGATCGGTGCGGGCACCACCAGCGAGGTCTGGCAGGGCCACGACGAACTCCTGCGCCGCCAGGTGGCGGTCCGTCTGCTGCGCGCCGACCGCGCCGAGTCCGCCGAGTCGTTCCTCGCCGAAGGCCGCGCCGCCGCCCGGCTCACCCACGCCAACGTCGCCGCCGTCTACGACGTCGGGACCGTCGAACTGCCGGCCCGCGGCGACGTGCCGTATGTGGTGATGGAGTTCGTCGACGGCGGCACCGTCGCCGACCGGCTCCGCCACGGCCCCCTGACCCCCGACGAGGTCGCCCAGGTCGGCGCGGAGGTCGGCGCCGCCCTCGCCCACGCCCACGGCCAGTGGGTCACCCACGGCGCGCTCACCACCGCGAAGGTCGCCCTCACCGACGTCGGCGCGAAGGTCTTCGGCTTCACCGACCGCCGCGGCGCCGACCCGCACGACGTCAGCCTCGACGTGTACGCACTGGGCACCCTCCTGCACGCAGCCCTCACCACCCCGGCCGACGGCGCGGACCCCGCCCCCGCGGCGCTCGACCTCGTCGCCCCCGCCGGCCTGGCCACCGTCATCGGCCGGTGCCTGGACCCCGACCCGGTCCTGCGCCCCGGCAGCGACGAGGCGGCCCTCGCCTTCGCCCGCATCGCCGGCACCCGGGTCGACCTGCCCGCCTGGTACACGCTGTCCGCCACCGCCGAAGACCTCGCCGCGCCGGCGGTCCAGCCGACCTCGGCCCGGCAGTCCGCCGCCCGGCTGACCGCGGTCCGCCTGGCCGCGGTCCGGCTCTCCGCGGGCCGCCCGTTCTCGGCCCGCCGCCCGTCGGTGCTGCCACGCGCGTTCCCGCCGGTGCGACTGCGCCGCGACAGCGGTGCGTCCTCTGGTGCGTCCTCTGGCGCGGACGTCTCGCCCGCCGGCGTCCTGCCGCTCGGGGTGGTCGCCTCGCCTGCCGGTGCGGTCGCCTCGCCAGCCGGCGGGGGCGGCTTGCCGGCCGGCGCGGGCGGTGACCTCGGCGCGGCCAGGCCGTGGATTCGGCCCGCCGCCCAGCTCGGCGCCCGGTCGGCCGCGCACACCAGGATCGTGCTGGCGAAGCTGCCGTTCGGGGCGCACGCCCGCGGCACTCGGTCCGGCGCGGCCCTCAACGACGTGACCCTCGTCGACCTGCGCTCCTCCCGCACCACCCCGCCGCCGCGCCCTCCCGCGCCCGCGCGGGGCAGCGGCCGGCGCTGGGCGATCCGGGCCGCCGTCGGCTCCGTCATCGCCGGGATCGTGTCCCTCGCCGCGGTCGCCGCCCTCGGCCAGCCGCAGGCGGAGGGGCGGCCACCGTCGGGTGGATCGCTGCAGACCGCGACCACCGGGGCGAGCGCCGTCCCGGCCGACGCGACGACGCAGGCCCCGGCCCCGCCGCCGCCGGTGGCGACAACCACCCCGCACACCCAGGCGACGACGCGCCCGCCGGCGACCCGCCCGAGCTCCACCCGGCCGGCGACGTCGGCACCGGCGAGCGCGTCCGCGTCGGCGTCCGCTTCGGCATCTCCCTCGGCGTCGGCCTCCGCGTCACCGTCCGGCTCGGCATCGCCGTCGGCGTCACCGTCGGAGTCGGCCACCGCCTCCGCGAGCGCCTCCCCGGCGGCATCCCCAGCCGACCAGTAGTCCCCCGCCCGGTCTCGCGTCCGCCTCTCCCGCGCCCGCCTGGCCGACTTCGCTTGGCCGACTTCGCTTGGCCGACTTCGCTTGGCCGACTTCGCTTGGCCGACTTCGCTTGGCCGACTTCGCTTGGCCGACTTCGCTTGGCCGACTTCGCTTGGCCGACTTCGC
>NZ_JBFAPO010000109.1:19959-21833 GCF_040676755.1 Dactylosporangium sp. NPDC049525
CGCCTGGCGACTTCGCTCCGGCCCGCGCCCGCCTGTCTCGCGCCCGCTTGGCCGAGTTCGCCCCGGCCTGCGCCCGCTGTCTCCCGCGCCCGGCACTGTGCCTTGGCGCCCCAGGCGCTCGGACGTCCGTGCTCGGGGCGGGGCTTGTGTTCGGCGGTCGGGGCGGGGCGGTTCGCGTCAGGGAGTCCAGGACGGGTCGCGGCCGCTGAGGCCGAGCACCCTGGCCAGCGGCGGCGCGTCGGGCGGCGCGGGGACCTCGGCGGCGTACACGCCCATCTGGCGGCCCAGGTCCGCGGAGCGGGCGACCTCCTCGTACACCCGCAGCACCAGCGTGTCGTCCCACTGCGGGTCGAGGCCCGAGGCGCTGGCCAGGTCCCAGCCGTGCAGCACCAGCTCGCCGAGGACCATGCCACCGACCAGGTCCGCGGGCATTTCCATCGGCCCGCCCATCCGGGTGCTGCCCTCCCACGCCGCCGGGTCGCCCCACGCGGCGGCGGTCGCGTCGACCTGCGCCCGCAGCAGCGTCCGCCAGTCGCCGTCCGTGTGGTCGATCTCCGGCCCCGGGGCGAGCGACTCCTTCCGGGCCGCCGCCACCAGCGACGGTCCCCAGTGCAGCAGGTGGTTCACCAGCGCCCGCACGTCCCACCCCGTACACGGTGTCGGTGCGTCCAGGGCGTCGATCTCGTCCACGATCTTCAAGGTCACCGGGGCGGCGATACCGATGAGCAGATGTCCGTCCATCACCCCGACGGTAGGGCCCGCGCCGCGGCCGGTCTTGGACAAACGCGACGACTAGGCTGTGACCTCGTGCGCGACCCGAGGGAGCTGTCCGGGGCGTGGTCGGCGTTCCAGCACCACGGCTCCGCCCCGCCGAGCCCTGCCCTCGCCGGCGTCGTCAGCCACTACTGGTGGGTGACCTGGGACCTGCGCGACCAGCCGCCCTACCGGCAGCTGCTCCCACCGACGCCGAGCGTCCACCTGACGTTCCCCAGCGACGGCGAGCCACTGCTGCGCGGCGTACACCGGCGGCACTTCCACCGCGTCCTGTCCGGCGCCGGCGGCGTCCTCGGGGTCGCGTTCGTGCCCGGCACGTTCCGCCGCTTCCTGGACGCCCCCGCCAGCTCCCTGACCGACCGTACCGTCCCCGCAGCCACGATCTTCGGCCCCGACCTGCCCATCACCGGCATGGCGGCCGTCGACGCCTTCCTGGCCGCGCGGGCGCCCGCCGACCCGGCCGGCGACGAGGTCGCGGACTGGGTCCGGCGCGCATCCGCCACCCCCGACCTGCGGCGCGTCGACGACCTGGCCGTCCTGTGCGGGGTGGGCGTACGCCGGCTCCAACGCCTCTTCGCCGACCACGTCGGAGTGAGCCCGAAGTGGCTGCTGCGCCGCTTCCGGCTGCAGGAGGTGACCGACACCCTCGCCGCCGCGCCCGGCGCCCCGGTCGACTGGGCCGGCCTCGCCGCCGACCTCGGCTACGTCGACCAGGCCCACCTGAGCAGGGACTTCGCCGCCATGTTCGGCGAACCCCCGACCACCTACGCCGCCCGCTACTGACCGCGCAGGCGCCGCGCCGCCGCCGGCTTGCCGGGCCCGGGCGTGCCGCCCGCCGAACGCGTTCGATTTTCGGTGTTTCCGAACCGGAACGGTATTCCGGGCCTGCGGAATACCGTTCCGCTTTGCGAAAAAAGCGAAAAGCCAACCAGTTCCTGGTCCGACACGCCCGCACCGTCCGACACACCGCAGGATCGTCCGCGCCGGATGGCGCCGCGTGGAGCCCGCCGCGCTTCGTGCCGCGCCGTGCCGCGCCGTGCCGCGCCGTGCCGTGCCGCGCCGTGCCGCGCCGTGCCGTGCTGCGCCGTGCCGCGCCGTGC
>NZ_JBFAPO010000110.1:0-21671 GCF_040676755.1 Dactylosporangium sp. NPDC049525
TGGCGACGGCGGGCCCCTGGCCGGCGAGCCGGTCGGCGCGGGCGGTGGCGGTGTCGTCGCCGAGGATGACGAGCCCGGCGGCGGTGAGGGCGTTGACGACGGACGCCGGGGCGCCGGGCGCCAGCCACACCTCGGTCCGCCCGGCACCGCCGCCGGTGCCGAGCCGCTGGGCGGCGTCGAGGTCGAGCAGGATGCCGGCGGCGCCGACGGCGGGCAGCACGCCGACGGTGCCGGCGACCCGGACGGGGACGGCGCCGCTGTCGAACACGTCGATCGACGGGTCGCCGAGCCGCCACGCGTCGGGTGCCTCGCCGGCGACGACGACGGGCAGTGGCAGGCCCGCCGTCATCGGGAAGGCGCTGCTGTCCCCCCGGTACGGTGGCGGCGCCTGCGCGAGGGTGAGGGTGCCCTGCCGGGCGACCACGGACATCGCCGGTCCTTTCGCCGAGCCGCGCCACAGTCTCGGGTCGCCGAGCGCGGCGCTGTCGAACACGGCCCGGTCCGCCTGCCGCAGTGCTTCGACGGTGAGCGCGTCGCCGGCGGCCGCCTGCAGCAGGTCGAGCCGGGTGACGCGGCAGCCGTCGGCGCAGCCGTCGACGGCCGTGGTGACCTCGTGGTCGCCGGTGGGGACCGGCCCGAGCGTGACGGTCTGCAGTGACCCGGTCGCCGTGTCCTGGAGGTGTACGGCCAGCGACATCGGCCGATCGCCGGCGTTGCGGGCCCGCAGGACGAGCGCCCCGGCGGTGACGGCGGCCGGCGGGCTGTCCCCGGCGGGCGGCGCGGCGAGGAGCGACGGCAGCGGCCCGTACTCGGGTCGCCACCGGGCGACGGCGGCGAGCCTGGCCGCGTCCACGGCCACGATGCGGTCCTCGACGACGGCGGCCATCGCGTACCGGCCGTCGGGGTCGGCCTGGCGGACCGCGCGCAGCAGCGCCGTCGGGTTGGCGACCTGCACGCTGAGCACCCGGTCCGCGCCGAGCTCCTGGCCGCTGCGGTCGGCGCGGGCGGTGTCGCCGGCGGCCTGGGCGGCGGTGGCGGCGGTGAGTCCGGCGACGGCGACGGCGACGAGGGCGAAGACCCGGTCGGCGCCGGGCCGCCGGGACACCTGCACCGCGGTGAGCCCGAGCCGCAGCCGGCCGGCGCGCAGTGCGCCCGCGCCGACGCGGTCGGCGGCGGCGCCGAGCAGCCGGGCGAGGGGGACGGCGAGGACGACCGCGACGAGGACGGGCACGGCCGCGGCGAACCCGTTGCGGCCGAGCTGGAACGCGCCGACGGCGGCGAGGACCACGAGCACCGCGTCGAGCGCGCCGCGCCGCCAGCCGTGCCGGCGGCCCGGCACCTCGCGCAGCAGCAGCGCGACCGGCGCCCGCAGCACCGGCAGTTCGGCGCTCAGCACGGCGCCGAGCCCGCCGAGCAGGGCCGCGCCGGTCGCGATGAGGCTGGCGCGCAGCACCGCGCCGGTGTCCGCGGACGGTGGCGCCCCGGCGAGGACGTGGGCGAGGAGCCGGCCGAGCGCGTACCCGGCGGGCACGGCGGCGAGCAGCGGCACGAGGTGCTGCCCGGCGGCCAGGCGCAGCACCCGCCGCCGGGTGCTGCCGCGCAGCTTCAGCAGGGCGACGTCGCCGCGCCGGTCGCCCGCGGTGTGCCGGCCGGCGAGCCCGAGCGCGAACCAGCACAGGATGACCGCCTGCAGGGCGCCGGTGAGTACGCCGCGGCGGATCGCGGCCCGGTCGGCGGCGATGCGGTCCAGGAGGTCCTGGGTCGGCGCGATGAGGTAGTACCCGGCGGTGCGCAGCGTGTACTCGGCCCGGCGTAGCTGGTCGGCGAAGTCGGCGGACGCGGCGCCGGCGAGGGCCTGCGGCGGCACCATCGTGGTGTAGTCGAACGTCGGGTCGACGAACCGGTTGCTGGCGAACGCGTCCACGGCGAGGAAGAACGGGTCGATGTTGCCGGACACGTCCCGGCGGAAGAGCGGGTTCGCCCAGTAGACGCCGGCGGGGTCGGCGAGCTCGTACCGGCCGACGACGCGGACCTGTTCCTGCGGGGCGCCCGGCTGCGAGCTGAACACCACGGTGTCGCCGATGTCCAGGCCGAGCGCCTCGGCGGTGGCACCGCTGACGATCGTCTCGCCGGCCGCCTGCGGGCAGCTGCCCTCGATCCGCAGGTGTTCGCAGGCGCCGTCGCGGTAGGCGACGGTGACGCTGCCCTCGCCGCCCTTGCCGTAGGCCATGGACACGCTCACGCCGAGGACCGGCGCGTTGTCGCGGACGGTCAGGAGGCGCTCGACGGCGGCGCGGAACGTGGCGAGCGCGACCCGCGCGTCGCCGTCCGTGTCGGTCTGGCGCCGCACGGAGAGCATGCGTTGCGTGGCGGGCGCGACGGCGACGTCGGCGGCGACGGCCCGGCGTTCGGCGGCGGCCGCATACCAGGGTCCGGCGCTCGCGGCCGTGACGAGCAGGACGGCGAGAGCGAACACCGTCCATGCCTGCGCGGTGCGCGCCCGCAGCGCACCCAGCACCAAACGGAGCACGGCACCTCCTCGATCACGGTCGTAGGCAATGTACGCGCTACGAGGTGACCGCCGGGGGTGCCGACGACGGCGGGCCCTGGCTTCGTGTGCCGGGACCCGCCGTCGGTGTCGCCGCTCGCTTCCGCAGTCGATAGGGCAGTACGGGAGCTGAGGGCTCCCCTCTGTCGTTGCCGCACGGATCGACGTCCAAACATCACCTTCGCCGTCGATCCGTGGCGTCAGCCTTCCGAGACGGTCAGCTCGGCCGCGGCCAGCAGCTCGCGCAGGAGCGTGGCGAGCTGGCGGCGGCGCGGCTCCGGCAGCCGGTCGAGGACCTCCCGCTGCGCGTCCAGGCCGACCGTGACGGCCTCGTCGATGAGCGCCAGACCGGCGGCGGTCAGCGTGATGACGAGGCCGCGGCGGTCCGCCGGGTCGGGCGAGCGGGCGACCAGCCCGGCCCGTTCGAGGCGGTCGAGCCGGCCGGTCATGCCGCCGGAGGTGAGCATCAGCGACGCGGTCAGCGCCTTCGGCGACAGCTGGAACGGCTCGCCCGCGCGGCGCAGGGTCGCCAGCACGTCGAACTCGCCGCGGTTGATGCCGAGTGCCCCGTAGACCCGCTCCTGCCGGTCGCCGACGACGCGCGCCAGCCGGTAGATGCGGCCGAACACCGCCATCGCGTCGGTCTCCAGGTCCGGTCGTTCGCGCGCCCACTGCTGGACGATCCGGTCGACGTCGTCTGCCACGTACCCATCCTCGCATATCTTGCTTCTAAGTAGCTTAGTGCTAAGCTACTTAGTCATGAGGAACCTAGCCGTGTCGACCGCCGTTGCGCCCGCACTGTGGGGCACCACCTATCTCGTCACCACCGAGCTGCTGCCCGACGGCCGTCCCCTGCTCGCCGGGACGCTGCGGGCGCTGCCGGCCGGACTGCTGCTGGTCGCGGTCGTCGCCGCTCTCGCCGGCCGCCGCGCGCTGCCCGCAGGCACCTGGTGGTGGCGCGCCGCGGTGCTCGGCTTCCTCAACATCGGCCTATTCTTCGCGCTGCTGTTCGTCGCCGCCTACCGGCTGCCGGGCGGCATCGCGGCGGTGCTCGGCGCCCTCGGCCCGTTCGTCGTGGCGGCGCTGGCGTTCGCGCTGCTCGGCCAGCGCCCCGGGCTGCGCGTGCTGCTGGCCGGCGCCGCCGGGCTGGCCGGCGTCGCCCTGCTGGTGCTGCGCTCGGACGCGGCACTGGACCCGCTCGGCCTGGCCGCCGCGGCCGCCGGGATGGTGTCGATGTCGTTCGGCACCGTGCTGGGCCGCCGCTGGGGCACCCCACCCGGCCTGCCGGACCGGCGCACGGCACTGCTGGCGCTGACCGGCTGGCAGCTGACGGTCGGCGGGCTGCTGCTCGCCCCGGTGATGCTCCTCGTGGAGGGCCTGCCGCCGGCCCTGACCTGGACGAACCTCGGCGGCTTCGGCTACCTGTCCCTGGTCGGCACCGCTGGCGCCTACTTCCTGTGGTTCCGGGGCGTGACATCCCTCGCCCCCGCCCGGGTCACGCTGCTCGCCCTGCTGAGCCCGGTGGTCGCGGCGCTGCTCGGCTGGGTGGTGCTGGACCAGTCGCTCTCCCCCGGCCAGCTGCTGGGCGCCACCGCGGTGCTCGCCGCCGTCGTCGCCGGCACCCGTGCCCCCTCCGCGCCGGTGCCGCCCGCCGCCACCCCGCGCCGCGCTCCCGCGCTCTCCCCGGCCCGCTGAAGCGCGGCGAGCTCCCGGCCGGCAGCATGTACGGCGTGCGCAGCGTGGTTGCGGAACTCGTGGTCGAACGCCCGCAGGTGCGCCTCGACGGCTTCTTCCTCGGCGACCACCGGATCATGCTCAAGACCTACGAGCACGGTTTCGTGCTGTGCGACGCCGCCCTGCGCCCGCAGGCCCGCGTCGCGCTGCCCCACCCGGCGCTCGGCGACGACGCCGAGCTCGTCACCGTGGCCGCGCTGGACCAGGACCTGTTCGCCGGCGAGCTGTGGACCGCCGACGAGACGTCGACCACCACGGTGTGGCGGCTCCCCCGGTAAGCGCCGGCGGTTACGGCAGGGGGTGCCGCCAGGGTTCGGGCTGCGGCGGGAGGTACTCCGACGCCGGGGTCAGGTCCGCTGACGTGGCGGGCAGCGCCGGTTGCGGGCCGGCCGGCGGTTCCGCCGGTGGCTGGTCCGGCTGGCCCGCGCGGGCGGCCTGGCGTTCCTGCCACAGCTGCTGGGTGCGGTCGCCGACGGTGCGGGCCAGCCCGGCCGTGCGGCCGCCGAGCCGCCGGGCCCGCTGCGCCCCGGCCGCGCCCAACGCCTGCGACTGCTGGCCGACCTTCGAGTTCAGCGCCTGCTGGACCGGCGCCGCCTGGAACACCTTCCCGGCGCCGTGCCTCGCGGCGTGACCCGCGACCGCGGCGGCATCCGCGGCCGCCGTCGCGGTGACCCGGGCCGCGGCCACCGCGGCGTCCGTCGTGCGCCGGGCCGCCGCCGGCAGGTGCTCGGCGCTGCGGCGGCGCGCGGCGGCCGCGGCCTGACCGGCCACCTGCGCGGCCACGACCGCCGCGTCCGCGCTCATCCGGGCCGCCACCGCGGCCGCGTCGCTGGTCCGCCGGCCCGTCTCGACGGCGAGCACGGTCCCGCGCTGGCCGGCGACGACCGCGGCGCCGGACGTCCGCCGGGCCAGCTCCGCAGTCCGCGCCGCGACCTGGGCGTACAGGGCCCGCCGCAGCACGACCGTGCCCGACACCCGGTCGACGAGCGTGCGGTGCCGGGCCCCGAACACGGGCAGCAGGTTCACCCACCACACGGCGACCGCCACCGTCAGCACGAGCGCGCCGGCGGTGAGCTCGCCGTACACCACGACGGCCAGGCCGACCCCGACCGGTCCGGTCTCCACGAGGGTCGCGGCCGCCGCCCGCTTCACCGCAAACCGTGCCGACGCCTCCGGCCGGGCCGGCACCACCTGGGTGTCGGCGATCATCTTGCCGATGGTCCGGCCCCGCCAGGCCAGCAGCGACAGGTGGTACAGGAACTGCAGCAGCGGCACCGCCAGCAGCGCCAGCAGCAGCGGCCGGACGAGACCCACCCACGACTCGGCGACGACCGCGCCGATCCCGCCGTCGATCTTCCCGCCACTGGTGATGAGCCCGATCAGGCGGGGCACGCCGACCTCGGCGGCCACCTCACCCGCGTACGCGGGGAGTCCATGCACGATGGCCTGCACCGCGAACCCGATCAGGAACAGCCCCGGGACCATCACGATCAGGTAGTCGATGAACCATCCCAGCGCCCGCCGCCCCACCCCGGCCCGCTGCGGCTCCCGCGGCGCGACCGGATCGACGGGCCCGGCCGGGCCGGCTGCAAGCACCGGCAGCGGCGGGCCGACCCAGAGCGCCATCGACGGCATCGTCTGCTGCGGATCTCGCGGATCGGGCTGCATCGCGTGGCCTTCCCGTCGGGGACCGCCTCACCGTATGGCCACGACCCGCGGCCCAGCTCCCGTCGAACGTGTCCGACCGTCGGCCGTGCGGGCAGACTTCGAGCGCGATCATTCGCCCGGCACGGACCGGTGGCGGCGGCGCGGCGCCGTCCCGGCAGCGCGGACCGTCACACCGGCGACCCCGGCCGGGTGAGGATGCCCGCGCGCCGGCGCATCGATGCCCGGCGAGCGCCGCAGCCGGTCTGTCGGTACGTTGAAGGGCATGTCTCTGCGGTATCCCACGGTGCACCAACCGCCGGCACGATGACGGCCCCGACCCGCCGGGAGACGCGTGCGCTGCTGGCCCGGGCAGCCGAGGTGCAGACCGCCGCCGAAACGATCGTCGAGATCCTCGGGTCGGCTCGTGCGGAGGTCGTCGAGGCGTACCAGATCGCAAGCGAACCCCAGGTGTGGGCCGCGCTCGGCAAGATGTCGATCGAGACGGTCAAGGACACCGTGGACGGCCGGGCCAGGCTGGACGAGCTGCCGGCGCACGGCATCACCTCGGTCGCGGACGTGCTGCGCGCCGGACCGGACCGGCTGACCGACGTGCCCGGCATCGGCGAGGGCACGGCACGCAAGACCATCCACGCCGCCGAGCAGCTCAAACGGGCGGCGCGGGACTCGCTGCAGTTCCGGATCGAGTTCGACCCGAAGCACCCCGACATGACCCGGCTGCTGCACGCCCTGGCCAGGTGGGGCGCGGTGGCGCACGCGGCCGGGACGCACGAGGCCGACGCCGGGCGGTTCGCCGAGGAGCTCGCCGCCGCGCGCCCGGTCGCCGAGCCGGCCGGGGCCGGGCCGCTGCGCCGGCTGTTCATGCGCCGCGCGGACAAGGCCGTCGCCGACGACGCGGCGCGGCGGGTGCGCGCGACGGTGGACGCCGCCGACGCGAGCGGCCTGCCGCCGGCCGCCCAGGAGGCAAGCGAGGTCCGCAGGCCCACCGACCGGCACGTCTGGCGCGACTTCGAGCAGCGCTCGGCCGACTACTACGGCCTGCTCAGCCAGGTCGTCGGCCTCGGCGGCGACGTCGCGGCGAGCGAGGGCTTCCTGCCCGCCGACATCGTCGAGCGGGTCGGCGCGCAGCAGCTGGACACGTCCCGGCTCAGCGACACCCTCCGGCTGCGCGGCTACCAGTCCTTCGGTGCCCGGTTCGCACTGGTACAGCGGCGCGTCGTGCTCGGCGACGAAATGGGGCTCGGCAAGACGGTGCAGGCGATCGCCGCGATGGCGCACCTGGCCGCCCGTGGCGCCACCCACTTCCTCGTCGTCTGCCCGGCCAGTGTGCTGATCAACTGGGGTCGCGAGATCGTCCGGCACTCCACGATCCCGGTCATCACCCTGCACGGCAACGCCCGCGAACGCGCCGCGGCCCGGTGGCGGGAGGAGGGCGGCGTCGGCGTGATCACGTTCGGCTCGCTCGGCTCGCTCCGGCTCCCCCCGTCGAAGCCCGCGCTGCTGGTCGTCGACGAGGCACACTACGTGAAGAACCCCGACGCGAAGCGGTCGCAGGCGGTCAACCGGATCGCGGCCGAGTCCGACCGGGTGCTGTTCCTCAGCGGCACGCCGATGGAGAACCGCATCGACGAGTTCCGGGCCCTGATCGAGCACCTGCGGCCGGAGATCGCCGCCGACATGGGCCCCGAGCACGCGGCGATCAGCGTCGAGGCGTTCCGTCGCGCGGCGGCACCGGTCTACCTGCGCCGCAACCAGCCCGACGTGCTCACCGAGCTGCCAGAGCTGGAGCAGGTCGACGAGTGGGAGGAGTTCGGCGCCGAGGACGGGGCCGCCTACCGGGCCGCGGTCCGCGACGGCAACTTCATGGCCATGCGCCGCGCCGCGTTCGCCGTGCGCCGGCAGGACGACTCGGCGAAGCTGACCCGCCTGCTCGAACTGGCCCAGGAGGCCCTCGCGGCCAAGCGCAAGGTCGTGGTCTTCTCCTACTTCCGCGACGTGCTGGCCGTGGTGAGCGCCGCGCTCGGCGACGACGCCCGCGGCCCGATCACCGGCTCGACGCCCGTCGCCCACCGCCAGCGCATCGTGGACGAGTTCACCGCCTCGCGGAAACCGGCCGTGCTGGTGTGCCAGATCGAAGCGGCCGGGGTCGGCGTGAACATCCAGGCGGCCTCCGTGGTGATCCTCTGCGAGCCCCAGGTCAAGCCGTCGATCGAGGCCCAGGCGATCGCCCGGGCACACCGCATGGGCCAGGTCCGCACCGTCCAGGTGCACCGCCTGCTGATCGCGGACTCGGTCGACGAGCGCATGATCGAGATCCTCGGCTCGAAGGCGAAGCTCTTCGACGCCTACGTCCGGCACAGCACCATCGCCCAGGCCGCCCCGGGCGCCGTGGACATCTCCGAGGTGCAGCTGGCCCGGATGATCGTGGCCGAGGAGCAGCAGCGCCTGGCCGGCACACCGGAACCACCCCGCCGCCTGGCCACCACCCCATCCACCCAGCCCACCCACTGACACCTGACACCCCCGCGCCGCTGGGCGGCGCGGCGATCGGGGGCGGCCCGTCAGTCGAGTGCGGCGCGGAGCAAGTGCTCGGCGGCGGTGGCGAGCCGTTCGTGGTCGAGGGTGTCGTCCAGGACGGTCTGCAGCAGCAGGCCCTGGTACACGGCGATGAAGATCCTGATCACGGCGTCCACGTCGACCCCGGGCGGCAACTCGGTGTCCTTGAGGAGGTCGGCGGCGTGCCGGGCGGGGCGATCGACGCCGGAGCGGACCAGGTCGCGGATCGGCTCGGAGCGCACCGTCTCGGCCCAGACCTGCAGCGCGAGCCGCAGGTCGTCGCGGCCGGCCGGGTCGCCGAGGCCGCGTAGCAGGTCCGCGTACGCCACGACCGGGTCCTCGCGCAGGCGGCGTTCGCGCTGCTCGTGCCGCTCGGCGACGATGGCGGCGATCATGTCGTCCTTGCCGGTGAAGTACCGGTAGACGAGGCCGGCGCTGACGCCCGACTCGCGCACGATGTCCTGCACCGACGTGCGGTGGAAGCCTTCGCGGGCGAAGCACGCCGCGGCCGCGTCGAGGATCTGCCGGCGCCGCGCGGCGAGGTGTGCGTCGTCGACCTTCGGCATCAGCGGACCTCGGTGGGGTCGGTGGTCCCGCCGGGCACCACGGCGCGGGCGACGCGGTAGAACTCGGCGGTCGGCTCGGCGCGGCGGGACGCCGGCAGGAGTTGTTGTGCCGCGGCCCGGGTCGACAGGTCCTCGGTCAGGGCGAGCCCGCGCTCGCGCAGATAGCCGGGCACCTCGGCCGGGTCGAGGCCGAACGTCCACGGCTCGCCCTCGCGCCGCACCGCGTCGTGCCATTCCGCGGCGCCGGCGAAGGTGGCCGTGCCGTCCAGGACGCCCCGGTCGACGTAGGTGAAGATGACGGTGCTGCCCGGCGGGCACAGCGCCACCAGGCCGCGCAGCGTCGCGTCGACGGAGGCGTCGTCCAGGTAGTTGGTGACGCCCTCCCAGATCACGACCGTGCGCAGCGCAGGGTCGAAGCCGGCGGCGCGCAGCACCGCGCCGAGGTCGTCGACGGTGAGGTCGGCGGGTGCGAACACCACGCCCGGCCGGGCGTCGCGGCCGAGGCGCCGCCGCTTGGTCGCCTGCGTCGCCGGATGATCCACCTCGAAATACGCGACGCCGCCACCGAAGTGCGCCGCGCCGGTCGGGGTCACCGCGCCGGTCGAAGGCGCCACGCCGCCACCGGAAGGCACCACGCCGACCGGAGCCGCCGCACCTGTCGAGGGCGCCGCACCACCGCCGGAAGGCACCACGCCGGCCGGGGTCGCCGCGCCGGTCGAAGGCACCGCGCCGCCACCGGAAGGCACCACGCCGACCGGAGCCGCCGCACCGGCCGGAGCCGCCGCGCCGGCCGAGAACGCTGCGCCGCCACCGGAAGGCACCACGCCGCAATCGGAAGGCGACGCGCCAGCGTTGGAAGGCGTCGCGACGGCGCGGTGGGCGCGGCTGTCGAAGCCGGCGCCGAGCAGCACCACCTGGCGGGCGCCGCCGGCCAGGGACGACGCGAGCCACTCGTCGATCAGCCGGGTCCGCACGACCGCGGAGGCGCGCGGCCCGCCGGACCAGCGCCGGTCGATGTATCGCACCAGCGCGTCGTGCACGCCCGGCAGCCGGCTCAGGGCGACGACGGCGCGGTGCCGGCGGGGCAGCAGCCGGCGGGCGGGCGGGTCGCGGAACAGCCCGCCGCCGGGACGGACCGTCTCCAGGGCGCGGAACAAGGCGACGTGCTCGGCGGTGCGGCTGCTGCGATCGATCACGCCCTCAGAATAATGAACGAACACCCATTTTTGAAGGGATGCCGTACGCGGCGTCGAGCACCTGCATCGCCGCCCCGGCCGCGATCACGTCCGCGCCCAGTTCGGCGAGGGTCACCGACACGTCCAGCCAGTGCGAACGGGGGATCGCGGCGCGGGTGGCTGACTCGTACACCTCGGGAGAACGCAACAAGTCGGCGCCGGCGAGCACCACATGGTTGACGTCGGTGGTCTGCAGCAGGTTGACGATGCCCGTGGCGAGCACCCGTGCGGCGGCGTCGACGCGACCGTCCGCCACCGCCGTGTCGTGCAGGATCTCCAGGCAGCCGGACCGGCCGCAGACGCACCGGGGGCCGTCCAGCTGCAGGACCGTGTGCCCGAACTCGCCGGCGTTGGTGTGCGCGCCCCGGTATGCGGCGCCGCCGAGCCACAGGCCCGCGCCGATGCCGGACTCGACCATGATGAGGGCGCCGTCGCGAAAGGTGGGTCCGCGCCGCCAGGCCTCCGCGGTCACGCCCGCCGTGACGTCCTTGTCCAGGTGTACGGGCACCGCCAGCGCCTCCTGCGCCAGCTCCCGCAGTGGCACGTCGTGCCAGTGCCGCAGCCGGTGGGCGTCGCGGACGATGCCGGCGGCGTGGTCGAGCGGCCCGACCATACCGATGCCGACACCGACCAGACCGACGCCAGAACCAGCACCAAAACCAGAACCAGGGCCAGAACCGACGCCCGGACCGGCCGCGTCCCGGACGCCGGCGCGGATCGCGTCCAGGAGCTGGCCGGGGGTGAAGTCGGGCGGCAGCGGGGTGACCCTCGAGGAGAGCACCGTGCCGGCGAGGTCGGTCAGGACGGTGCGCAGCGTCCGGCGGGCCACGTGGATCCCGACCGCGTGCCGGCTGCCCGGCACGAGGCGGTAGATGCTGGCCGGCTTGCCGACGCCCTGCCGGCGGACCCCGCAGATCTCGACCAGGCCGTGCTCGACAAGGCGACCGAGGACCTTCGACACCGCCTGCGGGGTCAGCCCGGTCGCCTCGGCGACGCCTGAGCGGTCGAACTCGGCCCTGCTCCGGGCGAGCGCGACGACGAGGGACTCGTTGTAGTCCCGCAGGTGCTCCAGGTGAGCGCCGGGCGTGTCCATCCCCACAGTCTATTACGCAACAGCGTTGCTAAACTGCCTGCATGGACCACCTCACCGCGTCCCGGCGCTGGACGGCGTTGCTCGCCCTTGCCCTGGGCGGCTTCGCCATCGGGCTCACCGAGTTCGTCGCGATGGGGCTCCTGCCGGACATCGCCCGCAACCTGCTGCCGTCGCTGTACGAGCGCTCCAGCGCCAAGGCCGTCGCCCACGGCGGCTGGATGATCACCGTCTACGCCCTCGGTGTGGTGGTCGGCGCCCCGACGATCGCCGCGCTGACCGCCCGCGTGCCCCGCAAGCAACTGGTCATCGGCCTGCTCGGGCTGTTCGTCGCCGGCACCGTCGCCTCCGCGCTCGCGCCGACGTTCGAGCTCGTCCTCGTCGCCCGGTTCGTCGCCGCGCTGCCCCACGGCGCCTACTTCGGCGCCGCCGGGCTCCTCGCCGCCGCGATCATGGGCCCCGGCAACCAGGCGAAGGGCTTCGCGGTCGTCCTCGGCGGGCTCACCGCGGCCAACCTCATCGGCGTTCCCGCCATCACCAGGCTCGGCCAGACCGCCGGCTGGCGCACCGCGTACATGGTGATCGCCATCATGTTCCTGCTGACGCTCCTCGCGGTCCTCGCCACCGTCCCGGCCGTCGCCGCGGCCGTCGACGGCTCGCCGCGCGCCGAGCTCGCCGCGTTCCGCGCGCCGCAGGTGTGGCTCGTCGCCGCGGTCGCGGCGCTGGGCTTCGCCGGGTTCTTCGCCATCGACAGCTACATCGCGCCCGTCACCACCCACGTCGCGGGCCTGTCCACCGGCGCCGTGCCCTGGGTCCTCGTCGCCGTGGGCCTCGGCATGACCGTCGGCAACGCCGCCGGCGGCTACTTCTCCGACCGCGACCTGCGCCGCAGCATCCTCGGCGGCTTCGCCGTGTTCATCGCGGCCATGGTCGTCTTCGCGCTGGTCGCCGGATCAGCCGTCGGCCTGTTCGCCGGCGCGTTCCTGCTCGGCGCCAGCGGCCTCTTCCTCGGCCCGGCCATGCAGTCCCGCCTGATCAGCGTCGCGCCGACCGCGCAGCTGATGGGCGCCGCGGTCAACCAGTCCGCGATGAACGTCGCCAACAGTCTCGGCGCCGCCCTCGGCGGTCTCGTCATCGCCCGCGGCTGGGGATACGTCGCGCCCGCCTGGGTCGGCGTCGCCCTCGGGGTCGTCGGGCTCGCGCTCGCCGCGATCAGCTTCCGCGTCGAGGACCGCACCACCCGCCGCGCCGCCCGCCGCGAACCCGCCCTTACCCTCTGACCGAACGCGACCCTCTAACCGAACGCGACCCCCTGACCGAACGCGTTCCAGCAGCCGCCGCACAGGAGGACGTCCGGTGTCCGAATCACTGTTCCTGACCGCGGCGGTCGTCGTGGCGAGGCCGCGCCTGCGGGCGTACCTGCGCGCACCCGTCACCCCCGCGTCAGGGTGGTCGCACCAGCAGTGGACCGGCCTCACCGAGACGCAGACGCAGACGCAGGCACTCCTGGATCGCGACGAGCTGCCAGCCGCGATCCAGGAGTGCGACCGCTGGATCGACGGCGACTACGCGACCGTGTTCCGCGACCTGGCCGACGACGACGAGCTGCTGTTCCGGTTCGACGAGGCCACCGGGTCCCTCGCCGTCGACTTCTCCACCCGGGTCGACTTCCGGCTGCCGTCGACGGTGTGGGCGTGCACGGTGCTCCGCGGGATCGCCGGCTTCCTGGCGGCCGGTGAGCACGGGCTGGTGACGGTGACCGCCGACTGGAGCGACGACGCCGTGCTGCTGCGCCTGGCCCCGGACCACTCGGCGTTCCTGGACCGCGACCGCGACGCCCGGGCCCGCACGCAGGCACGCGCCCAGGAGATCGACATCCGGGCCGCGGCGTGCGACGCCGATCAGCCCGGCACCGCGGCCGAGGTCGTCGACTGGCTGCTGGACGACTGAACGTGCCGGCGCTTCGCCGCGTGGTACTGAGGCATGACGGTGACAGACGGCAGGGACGAGGAGCTCTCGGCGCTCGTGCGGCGCACCGCGGCGGCGGCGTCGGCATTCATCCGCGGCGACATCCGCACCTACATCGAGCTTCTCCCGCACGCCGAGGACTACACGCTCATGCCGCCCTACGGTGGCGCGCGGCACGGCTTCGACCACTCCGACGCGTCCCTCGACGCGACGGCGCGCTGGTTCCAGGGCGGCGAGGCGGAGCTGGAGGTCGTGCGGGCGGACCGGTCCGATGACCTGGCGGTGATCGTGGCGATCGAGCGGCAGCACGGTGTCGTCGGCGGCCTGCCGGAGCAGGACTGGTCGCTGCGGGTCACGCTGGTCTTCCGCCGGCAGGGCGACGAATGGGCGCTGGTCCACCGGCACGCCGACCCGCTGGTGCACTCCATCGACCACGAGCAGCTCTCCAGGCTGACCCGCGGCTCGACGGAGTGACCGCTGCGCCGGGCCGACACGGTCCGCGGCACGGACAGCGCGCGGCGGGCGGTCGATGGCAGGATCGGGCGATGCGGGTGCTCTTCGACGGCGCGGCCCCGGTCGACTACGGCCAGATCTACGTGACCAGCCGTGAACTGCCCGACATGCAGGCGGCGTTCGCCGGGCAGGTCAACGGCATCTGCGGGGCCGGTGAGCCGGGCGCGCTGTTCCTGATGACGGGCACGCACTACGGGCGGGTCCGGTTCACGGTCGAGCTGCACGACGCCGAGCCGCCACCCGCCGCGCCGGAATGGCAGGACGTGGTGGAGGTGTCGCTCCTGCCGAGAGGCCCGGCCGTCGGCCTGGTCCCGTGGGGCAGCGGTCCGCTCGCCCAGCTGCCGCTGATCCCCGACGGGCACGACACCGGCCCGTTGCCGGTCTTCAGGGTGCGGTACTGCGCCGCCGGCATGGACGAGGGGCGGGACCGGTACGGCGGGCACGACCCTGCCGGGTTCGTCGACGGCGACCACAGCTACCTGGATCACCGGCCGGACCGCTACCTGCTGTGCTTCTGGCCGATGCGCCCCGCCGACACCGCCGACACCGCCGGCGCTCGCGCCGACGCGATCCAGCGGCAGACCAGCCGCAGCGCCGCCCATTGGCACGACTGGGCCGCCGGGCTGGCCGTACCGCCGGCGCTGTGGGAACAGGTCGAGGCCGAGCTCCGCGTCCGGCTGGCCCGCGAACGCCGCGACGAGGAGCACCGGCAGCGCGAGGAAACGCGACGATGGGGCGGGCGCGCGCCGTCGGAGCGGCTCCGGCGCGTCCGTGGCAACGTGCACGGCATCGCCCTGATGGACCGGGACCTGGTCGACGGGGTCGCGGAGGTCGACGCCGCCACGCAACGGCGGATCGCGGTCTGGGCGGCGCGGCAGGCGTTCACCGTCGCCGGCATCGCGGACCTCGCCTGGCTGGCGCCCGCGTGGGCGGCCCTGGACCGCGGCGAACCGCTCCCGGCCGAATTCACGGACCTGACGGCGCTGCTGACCCGGATCGGGGGCGAGCGGGCGGTCAGCTTCTCCATCACCGCCCTGCGCCCGGCGGGCCGGCGCGGGACCGGGCCGCTCGGCACCGGCCTCGGCGCCCGGGTCGACCCGGTGGCGATGGCGTTGCCGGCGCTGACGGCGGCCGCCGCACCGGATCCCTTGCAGGCCGCGCTGGAGGCGGTGTGGGCGGCGGCCACCGCCCACACCACGCGGCGCGCGGCGTTCCTCGCCGAGCTGCGACGGGTCTTCCCGCTCGTCGACCGCCAGGAGCCGTAACGCAGGCGTTGGTTGGCTGCTCATCGCCCGTGGCAGAATCTGCCGGGTGCAGATCGGGATGCTCGGATCGTTCGAGGTACGCACGGACGACGGAGCCCTCGCCGACGTGCCGGGCGCGCGGCTGCGCGGGCTGCTGATCGCCCTCGCGCTCGAGACCGGCCGGGTGGTCCCGAAGGCGACGCTCGTCGACTGGATCTGGGGTGAACAACCGCCGGCCGACGCCACGAATGCCCTGCACCGCCTGGTTTCCCGGCTGCGGAAGGTGCTGCCGGAAGGATCGATCGAGGGCCACACCGACGGCTACCGGTTGACCTTGGCACCCGACGCCGTCGACGCCGTCCGGTTCGAGCGGCTCATCACCGCGAGCCAGGTCCACGGCGACGACGACCCGCAGCGGGTGCGGCTGCTGCGCGATGCCCTCGCACTGTGGCGCGGTGCCGCCATGCAGGACGCCGCCATGCCGGACAGCGCCGCGTCCAACGCGGCGGTCACCCGGCTCGACGGGCTGCGCCTGAGGGCGCTGGAGGACCGGTTCGACGCGGAGGTCGGCGCCGGCCACGGCGCGGACCTCGTCACCGAGCTGACCGACCTGGTGACCGCGCACCCGATGCGGGAGCGGCTCGTCGCCGCGCTGATGCGTGCCCTCGCCGCCGCCGGCCGGGACACCGAGGCACTGCTGACCTACGAGCGCACGAAAGAGGCACTGGCCGACGCGCTGGGCGTCGACCCGTCACCGGAGCTGTCCGCGGTGCACGTCGCGCTGCTGCGGGGCGAGCTGAGCCGGCGGGAGGAGCGCCGCAAGACCAACCTGCGCGCGGAGCTGACCAGCTTCGTCGGCAAGGACGCCGACGTTGCCGTGGTCCGCGAGCTCGTCGCCGACCACCGGCTGACCACCCTGATCGGGCCCGGCGGCTCCGGCAAGACCCGGCTGGCCACGGAGACCGCGCGCACGCTGCTCGACGACCTGCCCGACGGGGTCTGGCTGGTGGAGCTCGCCGCCATCGGCGCCGACGGTGACGTGGCGCAGGCGACGCTGGCCGGGCTCGGCCTGCGGGACACGCTGCTCGGCGGATCCCCGAACGCGGAGCCGGCGGACCGGCTCATCGCCGCCGTCCGCGAGCGCGAGGCGCTGCTGATCCTGGACAACTGCGAGCACGTGATCGAGGCGGCGGCGGCACTCGCCCACCGGGTGCTCGGCGAGTGCCGGCGGCTGCGGATCCTGGCGACCAGCAGGGAACCGCTCGGCATCACCGGCGAGGCAATGTGGCTGGTCGAACCCCTGGCCCTGCCGGAGCAGGAGGCCCACGCCGGCGAGATCGAGTCCTCGCCGGCCGTCCAGCTGCTGCGGGACCGGGCGGGCGCGGTGCGCAAGGACCTCACGGTCGACGCGCACGCCCTGTCGACGATGCTGCGCGTCTGCCGGGCGCTGGACGGGATGCCCCTCGCGATCGAGCTGGCCGCGGCCCGGTTGCGCACCATGTCCCTCGACCAGCTCGCCCACCGCCTCGACGACCGGTTCCGCCTGCTGACCGGCGGCAGCCGCACCGCGCTGCCGCGGCACAAGACGCTGCGGGCCGTGGTCGACTGGAGCTGGGAGCTGCTCAGCGACGCCGAACGGATGGTCCTGCGGCGGCTCGCGGTGTTCTCCAACGGGGCGAGCCTGGAAGCGGCGGAATGGGTCTGCGCCGGCGACGCGGTCGAGCCGGACGAGGTGCTCGAGCTGCTGACCTCGCTGGCCGAGAAGTCGCTGCTGCGCACCGACGGCGACGGCGCACCGCGGTACCGGATGCTCGGCACGATCAAGGAGTACGCCGGGCACCGGCTCGCGGAAGCGGACGAGACGGAACTGGCGCGCCAGGCGCACCTCGCCTACTTCACCGACCTCGCCGAGACGGCCGAACCCCAGCTGCGCCGCGCCGAACAACTGCGGTGGCTCGCCACCCTCGGGGCCGAGCACGACAACATCGGCGCCGCGATGCGTGGTGCGCTCGCGGCCGGCGAGGCGCAGGCGGCGATGCGGCTCGCGGCGTCCGCCGGCTGGTACTGGTGGCTCGGCGGGCACAAGGCCGAAGGCATCGAGCTGATCACCGCGGCGACCTCGACGCCCGGCGAGGTGCTCGACGAGATCCGCGGCATGGTGTACGCGCTGGTCGTGCTGTTCGAGAGCTCCGGCCGGGGCGACGAACGCCAGGCGGAGGACTGGATCCACAAGGCGTACCAGCTCGGCGCGCCCGGCCGGCGCCGCTACCCGCTGGTGGAGCTGGTCGCGCCGCTGGAGCGCATGCTGAAGGCGCCGCAGGAGTTCCAGCCGGCGTGGGAACCGCTGCTGGACAGCGAGGATCCGTGGGTACGCGCGCTGGCCCGGTTCCACCTCGGCAAGATGCGGATCGCGTTCGGCCAGGGCGGGCTGGAGGCGGACAGGTACCTCGAGTCGTCGCTCGCCGAGTTCCGGGCGCTCGGTGAACGGTTCGGCATGTCGCTGGCACTGACCGAGCTGGCCGAACGCATCGCCGGCCGCGGCGAGCTCGCCGGCGCGTGCGAGCACTACGAGCAGGCGATCGTGGTCCTCACCGAGGTCGGCGCCGTCGAGGACGTCATCCGGACGCGGTCGCGGCAGGCTCAGCTGTTCTGGCTGCTCGGCGACGCGGAGCGCAGCGCGGCCGCCATCGCCGAGGCGCAACGGTACGCGGACCGGGTCACCTGGCCGGACGCGCTGTTCGAGCTGGCGCTCGCGAAGGCGGAGCTGGCGCGCTGGGCCGGCGACACCGCCGAGGCCCGCCGCCAGGTCGGCGTCGCGAGCACCGTCCTGGGCGACGACGCGGATCTGCCGTACATCCGCGCCGTCACGCAGGACCTGCTGGGCTACCTCGCCGACGACCTCGCCGAGGCCCGTGCGTACCGGGCGGCGGCCTGCGAGGCGGCGGCCGAGGCGGGCCATGCGGCCGGGGTCGCGCAGGTCCTCATCGGCGTCGCGGACCTGGCCCTGCGGTGCGAGCAGCCCGAGCAGGCCGCGCGGCTGCTCGCGGCGAGCACCGCCGTGCGCGGACTGCAGGACCGGTCCCACTGGGACGCGGCCCGCATCGAGCGGGCAGCGCGAAGCCGCCTCGGCGACGCGCGGTTCGCCGAGGCGGCTGCGGAGGGGACCCAGACGAGCTGGTCTCAACTGGCCGAGGTCACGCTGCACGCCGCACGATGATGTCGCCGTGCCGCGTGCGGGCGTGGACCTGGACGTCGGGGTTCGCCTGCGACGCGACGGAGTTGCGCACCGACCCGCGCTTGCTGTCGGCGTCCACCCGGGCGGCGCTGCCCTCGCCGATGCCGACCTCGATGTTCCCCGCGTGGTTCAGCAGCTCCGCGTGACCGCGGGTCAACCGGCCGATCCGGATGGCGCCGTCGCCCGTCCGGGCGGTGACGCTGCCGTCGGCGCGGTCGATGTCGAACCCGCCGCTGCCGCTGCTGAGCTCGAGGTCGGCCGCGGCGTGCCCGATCCAGAGCTGCCCACCCGAGGTCGAGAGCCCGACGGCGCCCGTGACCTCGTTGATCCGCGCCGCGACCACGCTGCCTTCGATGTCGGCGCGCCCGGCGATGTGGCCGACCGCGACCTCACCGGCCGCGATGTTCGCCTGCAACGCGTTGACGCGGTCGAGCTGGACCCGGCCCTTCGCCATGTGCAGCTCGCACTCGCCGAATGATCCGTCGGCCTGCACGGTCGAGTGCGCCAGGTACGCGACCAGGCTGGAGCCGGTGGGCAGGTCGATCGTGATGACGACCGAGCCGTCCTTGCCGCCCGAGGTGGTGGTCTTGACCGACAGCCGGCCGCCGGCGAAGTCGACCCTGGTCTTGTCGGCGACCTTGACGTCGGACCGGTTGGCCTTGTCGGCGGGCTCGACCAGCACGACGGTGTCGGTCCGGTCGCCGGCGGTGACCCGTACCAGGGCTCCGGCGACCTGCACGGTGGCGGCGATGGGTCCGGGGGTGGCGAACGTGGGCATGACAGCTCTCTTTCCTTGTCGCAGGCTCGGATCGGGGACCGTCAGGCCCGCTTCTTGAAGGTGGAGGACGCCCACAGGTAGCCGACCAGGGCGATGCCGGCGCACCAGGCGACGGCGGGGATGACGTCACCGGCCGACGGGGTGCCGTTGAGCAGCCCGCGCAGGGTCTCGATGATCGGCGTGAACGGCTGGTACTGGGCGAACTGCCGGACCCCCGGCCCCATCTTGTCCGCCGGCACGATCGCGCTGCTGAAGAACGGCAGCATGACCAGCGGCACCGCGGCCATGCCGGCCGTCTCCGGAGACTTCGCCGCCAGCCCCAGGGCAACGGTGAGCCAGGCGGCCGCGACCCCGAGCAGCACGACGACACCGGCCACGCCGAGCCAGTCCAGGAAGCTCGCCGACGGGCTGAACCCGAGCAGGAACGCGACGCCGACAAGGGCGGCGATGGCGATCAGGTTGGTCAGGACACTGGCGACGACGTGACCGGACAGCACCGCATTGCGGGAGACGTCCATGACCTTGAACCGGTTGATGATGCCCTTGGTCATGTCGGAGTTCACTGCTGTCGCGGTGGCCCCGAGCCCGTAGCAGACCGCGAGGAGCATCAGGCCGGGCGTCGCGTAGTCGATGTAGTCGACACCGACGCTGAACGCGTCGCCGAACACGTAGACGAACATCAACATCATCACGATCGGCATCAGTACCGCATTGAACACCGACGTCGGGTTGCGGGCGATGTGCTTGAAGTCGCGGCGCAGCATGACGATCGACTGGGACTTGGCGCTCATTTCGCAACCTCCGTGGAGTGGCCCGTCAGGGCAAGGAAGACGTCATCAAGGTCAGGGGTGTGCACGGAGAACTCCTCCGCGCTGAGCGAGTGCTCGTCGAGCCGGTCCAGCAGCGCCCGCAGCGACGTCGTCCCGCCGTCGCTGGGAACCCGCAGCGCGAGGGCGTCGTCGTCGCGCGTCGAACCGGGGAAGATCCGCGCGGCCGCGTCGAGCTCGTCGACGGTGCTGAACCGGAACCGGACGTGCGTCCCGGGGATCTGCCGCTTGAGGTCGTCGGGTGTGCCCTGGGCGACCAGGCGGCCCTGGTCGAGCACCGCGATCCGGGCGGCGAGCTGGTCGGCTTCCTCGAGGTACTGGGTGGTGAGGAAGATGGTCACGCCGTCGGCGACCAGGTCGCGGATGATCGACCACATCGTGCGCCGGCTGCGCGGGTCCAGTCCCGTCGTCGGCTCGTCCAGGAAGATGATGCGCGGCCCGCCGATGAGCGTCATCGCCAGGTCGAGCTTGCGGCGCATGCCGCCGGAGTAGGTCGACGCGGGCTTCTTCGCCGACTCGACCAGGTCGAAGCGCTCCAGCAGCTCGGCGACGACCCGCCGGCCGTCGCCGGACACCGACCGGTTCAGGTCCACCATCAGCTGCAGGTTCTCCTGCCCGGTGAGCAGCTCGTCCACCGCCGCGAACTGGCCGGTGACCCCGATCGCCGCCCGCACCGCCTTGGCCTCGGTGGCGACGTCGTGCCCGGCGACCCGCACCGTCCCGCCGTCGGCGCTCATCAGCGTGGTCAGCACGTTCACCGTGGTGGTCTTGCCCGCCCCGTTCGGGCCGAGCAGCGAGAACACCGTGCCGGCCGGCACCTCCAGGTCGATGCCGTCGAGCACGACCTTGTCCTTGAAGGCCTTCCGCAGGCCCGAAACTTCAATCGCTGAACTTGTCATGCGATGAAGATCGGCGCCCCGCCTGTCACGTGCCTGTCACGCCGCTGACACGGCGTCCGTACCGGTGACACCCGCCTTCGTCAGGTGCTGGGGGTCGTGGCGCAGGCCCAGTCCTGCTGCCCGGGCGGGGAGTACGCCGAGACGCCGGAGGTGTTGTACGCGCGGACCTTGAAGCACATGTAGGTGCCCGCGGTGAGGCCGTCCCAGGTGTACGACGTCGCGTTGGCGCCGGTGTTCTTCGACGTGGATCCGTTGATGACGGTGAAGCCGCTCTCGTTGCCGGACGTGTCCGTCCACTGCAGGCGGATGGCGGTGGCACTGACCGCCGTCGCGGTCAGGTCGGCCGGCGCCGCCGGTCCCGTCCCGGGCAGGCTGACGGCGCAGACCCAGTCCTGCTGCGCGGCCGGGAAGTACGCCGAGACGCCCGCGGCGTTGTGTGCGCGCACCTTGAAACACATCCGCGTGTCCGGTGCCAGGCCGTCCCAGTTGAGCGTGGTCGCGTTGGCGCCGGCGTTCTTCGACGTGGATCCGTTGATGACGGTGAAGCCGCTCTCGTTGCTGGACGTGTCCGTCCACTGCAGGCGGATGGTGGTGGCGCTGACCGGTGTCGCGGTCAGGTTGGCCGGCACCGACGGGACCACGGTGCTGTCGGCGCGGGCCGAGCCCGTGGCGCCGGCGCCCGCCGTCGGGCTTGCGGCGCGGGTGACCCCCGGGGCGCTCGTCACGCCGGGGACCGCGGTGAGGCCGGCCGCCGCGGCGGCCTGGTTCGTGGCGTCAGGGTTCGCGGCCGGACCTGAGGCCCGCGGGTCGCCG
>NZ_JBFAPO010000111.1:0-21215 GCF_040676755.1 Dactylosporangium sp. NPDC049525
AGTTGTCGTACGGCGCGCAGCATGGTGTCCTGCACGACGTCGTCGGTGTCGGGGTGCCCGTCCAGCGCGCGGCGCACGATGGTGTAGGCCAGCGGGAGGCCGCCCGCGACGAGCTCGTCCATGGCCCGCCGGTCCCCGGCCTGGGCCGCGAGCACAAGGTCCGTTTCGTTCGTGCCGGTAGTTCGCATCGTCACTTCGCAGTCACAGAACCAACATCCAGCCGCCGGTGACGGCCGGCTGCCTTCCCAGCACCATCCGGCCCCGCAGGGCCCTGGCATGGTCGTTGACTGTCACCGACAACCGGCCGCCACGTCAAGCAGCGACCCGGTTTGAGACCTCACGACCATTTGACCGTGCCGTGGATAACGGGAATCGCAGAACAATCTCGCCGGTCACCGCAACGTGACGGACCGGTGTTTCCGCCAAGCTACAAACATATGACGTATGTCGTCAATCCTGTACCGTGCTTCGATGTATCGATGGAGCCGGGACTCCGGCACCCATCGGTGCACTGCAACCGGCGCGGCGGCGCGCGCCCAACTGACCCGCACTGTCAGGAGGGTTCTCCATGCACCGAAAACGACCCGCGTATCGACGAGTCTCAGCGGCGGTGATGCTCGCGCTGGCCGGTGGAAGTTTCACGGCCGTCGCCATCCCGCCGGCAACACCGGCCGCGGCGGCCATCAACGCGGCCGACTTCCAGCAGGTCACCCTCGCGAAGGGGCTTGCCGAGGTCGGTGAGCCGCTGACCATCTCCGTGCTGCCCGACCGCTCGGTGCTGCACACCGCCCGCAACGGCACGCTGCGGCGCACCGACGCCAGCGGCACCACCACCGTGATCGGCAACATCCCCGTCTACACCCATGACGAGGAGGGTCTGCAGGGCGTCGCGGCCGACCCGAACTTCGCCACCAACCGGTACATCTACCTGTATCACGCGCCGCCGCTGAGCACCCCCAGCGGTGACGCGCCGGCCACCGGGACGGACTGGACGACCTGGACCGGGGTCAACCGGCTGTCCCGGTTCACGCTCAACGCGAACTTCACCGTCGACATGAGCAGCCAGGTCAACATCCTGGAGGTGCCCACCAGCCGGGGCATCTGCTGCCACGTCGGTGGTGACATCGACTTCGACGCGGCCGGCAACCTGTACCTGTCGACCGGTGACGACTCCAACCCGTTCGACTCCGCGGGTTACTCGCCGCTGGACGAGCGGACGAACCGGAACCCGGCGTATGACGCGCAGCGGTCCGCGGGCAACACCAACGACCTGCGGGGCAAGATCCTGCGGATCAAGGTCAACGCCAATGGCACCTACTCGATCCCGTCGGGGAACCTGTTCGCGCCGGGCACGGCGAACACGCGGGCCGAGATCTACGCCATGGGCTTCCGCAACCCCTTCCGGATGAGCGTCGACAAGGCCACCGGGGTGGTCTACGTCGGCGACTACGGTCCCGATGCGGGCAGCACCAGTGCCACCCGGGGCCCGTCCGGGCAGGTCGAGTTCAACCGGATCACGTCGCCCGGCAACTACGGCTGGCCGTACTGCACCGGCACCAACACCAGCACCGAGACCTACAACGAGTGGAACTTCTCCACGAACAGCACCGGCGCCAAGTACAACTGCGCCGGCGGGCCGACGAACAACTCGTTCCGCAACACCGGCCAGCAGACGCTGCCGCCGGCGCGGGCGTCGTGGATCCGCTACGCCGGCGACGCGGGCAGCCCGTCCGAGTTCGGCAGCGGCTCCGAGTCGCCGATGGCCGGTCCGGTGTACCGCTACGACGCGGCGAACCCGTCGCCGACGAAGTTCCCGCAGACCCTGGACGGGATGTTCTTCGCCGGCGAGTTCGGCCGCGGCTGGATCAAACCGATCACCGTCAACAGCGACGGGTCCCGGGGCGCGATCGACAACTTCCCGTGGGTCGGCAAGCAGGTCATGGACATGCAGTTCGGCCCGGACGGCGCGCTGTACGTCCTGGACTACGGCGCCGGCTTCGGCAACGGCGACGCGAACTCCGCGTTGTACCGCTTCGACTACGTCGGCAGCGGCAACAACCGGGCCCCGACCGCCGTCGCCGCCGCCGGCGTGACATCGGGTGCGGCACCGCTGACGGTGAACTTCTCCTCCGCCGGCAGCAGCGACCCGGAGGGTGGCGCGCTGTCCTACTCGTGGGCGTTCGGTGACGGCACCACCTCGACCGCGGCGAACCCCACGAAGACCTACACCGTCAACGGCAGCTACACCGCCACGCTGACGGTGCGGGACCCGCAGGGTGCCACCGGTTCGGCCGGCGTCCAGATCAGCGTCGGCAACACCGCGCCGACGGTCACCATCAACACGCCGTCGTCCGGGCAGCTGGTGGCCTTCGGCGACAGCGTGCCGTGGTCCGTGACGGTCAGCGACCCCGAGGACGGGGCGGTCGACTGCTCCAGGGTCACCATGACCTACGTGCTCGGCCACGACCAGCACGCGCACCAGATCACGTCGCAGACCGGGTGCTCCGGCACGATCACCGTTCCGGTCGACGGTGAGCACGACGACGCGGCGAACATCTTCCCGGTGTTCGACGCGCAGTACACCGACAACGGCGGGCTGACGGTCCACGCGCAGAACATCCTGCAACCCCGGCACCGGCAGGCCGAGCACTTCAAGACCAGCTCGGGCATCAACACGTTCACCAAGACGACCGCCGAGGGTGGCAAGACCGTCGGCGACATCAACAACGGTGACTGGATCGAGTTCGATCCGTACAAGGTGAACAACGCGACCTCGGTCCTCGTCCGGGCGTCGTCCGGGGGCACCGGCGGCACCGTGCAGTTCCGCACCGGCTCGCCGACCGGCACGGTCATCGGCTCCGCGACGATCCCGGTGACGGGCTCGTGGGAGACGTTCACGACGGTGACCGCGGCGATCACCAGCCCGCCCGCCGGCACCACGTCGCTGTACGTGACGTTCGCCGGCACCGGCACGGGTGTGCTGTTCGACGTGGACAGCTTCACCTTCTCCACCGGCACCCAGCCGTCCGGTGTCGGGCCGGTCAAGGGCCTGGCGGGGAAGTGTCTGGACGTGCGGGGCGGGAGCTCGGCCGACGGCACGCAGATCCAGTTGCTGTCGTGCTCCGGGAGTGCCGCGCAGACGTGGACGCGCTCCGGCCAGGCGTTGCAGGCGTTCGGCAAGTGCCTGGACGTCAACGGCGGCGGCACCGCGAACGGCACGAAGGTGCAGTTGTGGACGTGCAACGGGGGCGCGAACCAGAGCTGGTCGGCGCAGTCGGACGGCACGCTGCGCAACCCGCAGTCCGGCAAGTGCCTGGACGTGTCCGGCAACAACTCGGCCGACGGCACGGTCGTGCACCTGTGGACGTGCATCTCGGGCGCGGCCAACCAGAAGTGGACCCTGCCCTGACCTGACGAGTCCGGCGCCCGCGCACCCGCGCGGGCGCCCTTCCCACCTTCCGTAACCGGAGGAACCATGCGCAGACTTCTCGCCGGTGCGAGCGCTGTTCTCGCCCTCGCCGCCGGCACCCTCGCCGCATCGCTGCCGGCCGCGGCCGCCGACGCGCCGTACGACGTCCTCGTGTTCTCCAAGACCGCCGGCTTCCGGCACGACTCGATCGGCACCGGCATCCAGGCGATCCGGGACCTGGGTGCGGCGAACGCCTTCACGGTGACCGCCACCGAGGACGCCGGCGCGTTCACCGGCGCGAACCTCGCCCAGTACGAGGCCGTGGTGTTCCTGAGCACCACGGGCGACGTGCTCAACGACACGCAGCAGACCGCGTTCGAGTCCTACATCCGCGGGGGCGGCGGCTACGTCGGCATCCACTCGGCGGCCGACACCGAGTACGGCTGGTCCTTCTACGGGACCCTCGTCGGGGCGTACTTCGCGTCCCACCCGGCGATCCAGCAGGCGAACGTGAAGGTCGAGAACCGGGCCCACCCGGCGACGGCGCACCTGCCGCAGACCTGGACCCGCACGGATGAGCTGTACAACTACCAGAGCAACCCGCGCACCAGCGCCCGGGTCCTGGCCACCCTGGACGAGTCGTCGTACTCCGGCGGCACGATGGGCGCCGACCACCCGATCACCTGGTGCAAGACCGTCGACAGTGGACGGTCGTTCTACACGGGTCTCGGGCACAGCCAGGCGTCCTACTCGGAGACGGCGTTGCGCGCCGAGCTGCTCGGTGGCATCCGGTACGCCGCCAAGCGGGCCAACGCCGACTGCCGGCCCGAGACCGGCTACACCGCGCTCTACAACGGCTCGACCACCGGCTGGTCCCAGGCTGGGCCCGGCAGCTTCACCAACTCCGACGCCACCCTCACCTCGACGGGCGGACTGGGTCTGCTCTGGTACAACGCCAGGCAGTACACGTCCTACTCGCTGAAGGCGGACTGGAGGATGACCGGGGACAGCAACTCCGGCGTCCAGGTCGGGTTCCCCAACCCCGGCAACGACCCGAACGTCGCGATGAACCAGGGATACGAGGTCCAGATCGACGCCACCGACAGCTCGGACCGCACCACCGGCTCGATCTACGCGGTCAAGTCCGCCGACATCGCCGCCCGGGACGCGGCGCTGAACCCGCCGGGGGAGTGGAACACCTTCGAGGTGCTGGTCGAGGGCCAGCGGATCCGCGTCTATCTCAACGGCGTGCTGATCAACGACTTCACCAACACCGATCCTAACCGCAACCTCGACGGGTACATCGGCATCCAGAACCACGGCAGCGGGGACACGGTCGCGTTCCGCAACATCCGGATCAAGGACTCGGGCACTCAGCCCTCCGGTGTCGGCCCGGTCAAGGGGCTGGCGGGGAAGTGCCTGGACGTGCGCGGTGCGAGCTCCGCCAACGGCACCCAGATCCAGCTGTACTCGTGTCTGGGCAACGCGGCGCAGACCTGGACGCGCTCCGGTCAGACGCTGCAGGCGTTCGGCAAGTGCCTCGACGTCAACGGCGGCGGCACCGCGAACGGCACGAAGGTGCAGTTGTGGACGTGCAACGGGGGCGGCAACCAGAGCTGGTCGGCGCAGTCGGACGGCACGCTGCGCAACCCGCAGTCCGGCAAGTGCCTGGACGTGTCCGGCAACAACTCCGCCGACGGCACGGCCGTGCACCTGTGGACCTGCATCTCGGGTGCGGCCAACCAGAAATGGACGCTGCCGTAACGGATCGCCTTATTGATAAGACGTCATACCTATGATGAGCTGACGGTGTCAGGGTGCGGCGCCCTGACACCCACATCGCACGATCACACCCCACCGAAGGAGCACCTCGTGCCCTCGAGATCCGCCAACCCCGCACCGCGGCCACCGGGCAGGTTCCGCTCGGTCACCAGGGCCGCTGCCGCGGTCCTCATCGCCGGTGGCGTCGCGGTCCTGCCGCCGCCGGCGACGGCCGCCGTCATGCAGACGCTCTACGCCGCGCCGACCGGCTCCGGCACCGCCTGCACCTCCGCCCAGCCGTGCTCGCTGTCCCAGGCACAGGCGAGCGTCCGGACGATCGCGCCGAGCATGACCGGCGACGTCGTCGTGCAGCTCGCCGGCGGCACGTACCAACTCAGCGCGCCGCTGACGTTCACCGCCGCCGACTCCGGCGCCAACGGCTACACCGTGCTGTGGCAGGCGGCGGCCGGCACCCGCCCGATCATCTCCGGAGCGCAGAAGGTCACCGGATGGACCCTCGCGGACTCCGCGCAGAACGTCTGGCGGGCCAACGTCGGCACCGGCTTCGACACCCGCCAGCTCTACGTCGACGGCCGCATCGCCACCAGGGCCCGCACCCAGGTCAACCGCGCGGACTTCACCGCGTCGACGACCGGGCTCAGCTTCACCAACGGGGCGCTGTCCTACCTGAACAACCTGGCCAACAAGAGCCGCGTCGAGGTCGAGTCGATCAACTCGTTCACCGACCGCTACGTGCCGGTGCAGACGATCGGCAACAACACGCTCACGATGCAGCAGCCCGCGTGGAACAACAACACCTGGGGCTACGACACGCTCACCAGGCCGTTCCGCGGCGGGCCGATGTATCTGGTGAACGCCCGTGAGTTCCTGGACGCCGCCGGGGAGTGGTACCTCGACACGGCCGCCGGTGCGCTGTACTACAAGCCGCTCTCCGGGCAGAACATGGCCACCGCCGACGTGCAATTGCCGCGACTCGAGTCGCTGCTGCGCATCGGCGGCACCTACGCGACGCCGGCCCACCACCTGTCCTTCGCGGGCCTGCAGTTCTCCAACACCAGCTGGCTGCAGCCCAGCAGCAACCAGGGCTACGCCGACCAGCAGACCGGCGCGTACATGTACGGCAGCTGGAACCGGCCCTCCGACGCGCTCTCCTCGTGCCAGTCCGGCTGCCAGCTCTTCGAGGCGACCCGTCCCGGCTGGCGGCAGATGCCGGCCGCGGTGCAGGTGTCGGCGGCCAACACCATCTCCTTCACCAACAACCGGTACACCAACCTCGGCCAGGTCGGCCTCGGCATCGGTAACGACGCCAACGCGAACGGCACCGGCGTCGGTCTCGGCGCCCGCGACGTCACGGTGACCGGCAACACGTTCGAGTACATGTCCGCCGGGGCGGTCATCGTCGGCGGCGTCCAGGCCGACGCGCACCACCCCAGCGACAGCCGGATGACGAACAGCAACATCAACGTCAGCAACAACGTCATCCACGACGTGGCGACCGAGTACCGCAGCCACGTCGGACTGCTCATGACCTACACGGCCAGCTCGACGATGGCGCACAACGAGCTGTACAACCTGCCGTAC
This sequence comes from Dactylosporangium sp. NPDC049525, assembly GCF_040676755.1. NCBI lineage: Bacteria > Bacillati > Actinomycetota > Actinomycetes > Micromonosporales > Micromonosporaceae > Dactylosporangium > Dactylosporangium sp. NPDC049525. Next base: position 6,773 of record NZ_JBFAPO010000111.1, read on the forward strand.
TCCGGGATCGCCCTGGGCTACGGCTGGGGCGCCAACGACGCGGGTGGCAGCCAGGACTACATCGACCGTGGCCTCTACAACTACCAGCCGCGGTACACCACCGCCACCGTCGCGGCGAACAACCGCGTCACGGCCAACTACGTCCACGACGTGGTGCAGCAGATGACCGACGCGGGTGCGTTCTACCACCTCTCGGCGAGTCCCGGCACGACTGTCAACGAGAACTACTTCCGCAACAGCAACGGCTGGCTCGGCCTGTACTTCGACGAGGGCTCGCGGTACGTGTCCGCCGCGAACAATGTCTTCGACAACACCGGCACCTGGGCCTACACGCAGGAGTGGGCAAACAACAACACCGGCAACCTGACCCTGACCAACAACTGGACCACCAACAACGGCAGCAACGTGACCAACGGCACCAGGGGCAACGTCAACACGGGAACGGTCGTCGTGACCGGCGGCAACTGGCCGAGCGGGGCCCGGGCGGTCATGGCCGCGGCCGGCGTGCAGTCCACACAGCAACCGACGGGCACGTTCGCGCTGCGCGGCCAGGCGTCGAACCGGTGCCTCGACATCGCCGGTGCCTCCCAGGTGAACGGGGCGCTGGCGACCATCTGGGACTGCCACGGCGGCGCGAACCAGCAGTTCACCCTGACCGCGGCCGGGGAGCTGCGTCTGTACAACGGCAGCAAGTGTCTCGACGTGCTCGGCCGTGGCACCGCCAACGGCACCGCGGTGGACATCTGGGACTGCAACGGGCAGACCAACCAGCAGTTCCGGCTGAACAGCAACGGCAGCGTCACCGCTGTCGGGGCGAACAAGTGCCTGGACGTCAGCGCCTTCGGCACCGCCAACGGCACGAAGGTCCAGATCTGGGACTGTCTCGGCGCCACCAACCAGCAGTGGACGAGGGTCGGGTCCTGAGCGTTGACCTCCGGTGACGCGGGAGCTGCGGTGGTCGGCCGTCGAAACGACGGCCGGCCACCGGCACGTCCGGTCGCGGGGGCTAGCGTTGCAGCCGCAGTGCGTCGCCCGGCCCGCCGCGGCGCACCAGCCAGGCGTCGGTGATGTGCGCGAACATCGCCTCGGCGGCGCCGTCCGGGTCGTGCGCGGCGATGCGTTCGTAGACGCGCCGATGACCCAGATTGGACGCCACGCAGAGCGCCCGTTCGGTGCGGCCCACGTACCGCGCGGTGTGGATCACCTGGCTCTCCAGCGACTTGACCACGCCGCGGGCGATGCGATTGCCGGATGCGCGCATGACGGTGTCGTGGAAGGCGCGGTCGTGCTCCTCATACGTGACGTGGTCATGGACGAGCTCATCCATGCGGTCCACGAGCGCACCGAGCCGCTCGACCGTGTCCGCGTCGGCCATGCGGGCGGCGACGTTGGCCATGTCGGACTCCAACAGGCGCCGGGTGACGACGAGGTCGTCGAGGAAGGCGAGGGTGTCGTCTTCGGCGATGGTCGCGGCGAGCACGAGCTCGTCGAGCATGTTCCAGGTGGTCGGCGGGGTGACGATGGTGCCGCTGCCCTGACGGACCTGCACCAGCCCCTTCTCCTGCAACAGCTTCACCGCCTCGCGGACCACGGTCCGGCTCACCGAGAACGTCTCGCACAGCGCGGGCTCCGGCGGCAGGGGCGTCCCCGGCCGGTGCAGTCCGCGGACGATACGGCTGACCAGTTCGGCGGTGATGGCCCTGGCGAGGTTCGTGGGTCGCCGTGCCCATGGCGGTGGCACCACGGCGCCTGCCGCGGCCACCTGCGGTCCCGTCATGACGCCTCCCGGATCCCACGCCCTGAGCTGGCGTCGCGACGTGACCAAGCATACGGGACTAATTACGTCAGACGTAATACGAATGTTGCCTAGGTCTTGCAGACGTCATACGTATGCCCTTATATTTCGTGCCGATGAACCGGCGATCGTCACACTCTTCGACACAAGGGACACGAATATGGTCGGAAAGCCACGGCACGGACACCTGCGGCGATGGGCCGGTGTTGCGGCGGTAGCCGTCACCCTCACCGTCTCCGCTTGCGGCAACAACGGCAGTTCATCCTCCGGTTCCTACGGTTTCCCACAGGTCGCCCAGGACGACAAGGCGAAGATCACGGTCTGGGTCGACGCCGACCGGTCGGGCGCGGTCGACGCGTTCAAGAAGGCGAACCCCGACGTGCAGCTGGAGGCCGTCACCTACGACGGATCGGCGAACGGCTCCAACTCGTTCCGCACGAAGATGCAGTTGTTCGACCGGGCCGGCAGCGGGTGGCCGGACGTGGTCTTCTCGACCCAGAACAACGACGCGGCCTGGGCGAGCCAGCAGAGCAACGGCAAGCAGGCCTTCGCCGCCGTGCTCAACCAGAGCCTGGTGGCCAAGGAGTCGCTGGACAAGTACACCGCCGGCGCCCTGAACCCGTGCACCGTCGAGGGCAAGGTGTACTGCCTGCGCAACGACCTCGCCCAGGTGGTGCTCTGGCACAACAAGGCCCTGCTGGACCAGTTCGGCTACACCGTGCCGACCACCTGGGAGGACTACCAGGCGCTCGGCGAGAAGGTGGGCCGCGAGCACCCCGGCTACATCGTGGGCGCCGCGGGCGACGCGTTCACGCCGGAGATCTACTTCTGGAGCAGCAAGTGCCAGGCGAACGGCATCACTGGCCCCAAGTCGGTGACGGTCAACACCGGCACCACGGAGTGCAAGCGCGTCGCGTCCATGCTCGACACCCTGATCAAGAACGGCACGGTGCCGACCGTGAGCGTCTTCTCGCCCGAGTTCGTCAAGAACTACGCGAACAAGGTGCTGCTGATGCCGGGCCCGGCGTGGTACGCGGGCGCCATCTTCAACAACCCGCAATCGCTCAACGTCCCGAAGGGCCAGCTCGGCGTCGCCGCACCGCTGGCGTGGAAGGGTGAGGAGCCGGCGACCGGCAACGTCGGCGGCGGCACCTGGTTCATCAGCAGCCATTCGAAGAACCTCAAGGCGGCCCAGAAGTTCGCCGAGTTCGTCACCCAGGCCGACGACTACCAGGTGAACCTCGCCCCGGGGTACCCCGCGTACGCGCCCGCCGCCGAGAAGTGGATCAAGAAGCAGGAGTCGAGCGGCTACTACGCCACCGACCTCCAGCCGATGATCAAGGCCGGAACGCAGATCTGGAGCGGCTGGGGCTCGGGGATCTTCAGCCAGGAGGCGATCTGGGCGAAGACCGTCACCCCCGGGATCGTCGCCGGCAAGAGCCTGGTCGGTCTGCTGCCCGAATGGCAGACCGCGATCAAGAACCAGGCCCAGGTCGACGGCTACACGGTCACATGACCATGGCACGTGAGGCCGCCCGCCAAGCGGGTGGGCGGCCTCGTCCCGCACCGTCGCGCAGCGCGACCAGCTACACCTTCGTCGCGCTCTACGCCGTGCTGGCGATCGCCTTCGGCATCCTGCCGGCCCTCTACGCGGTGTACCTGGCGTTCACCAACGGCGACGGCACGTTCGCCGGGATCGGCAACTTCACCAAGGTCCTCGGCGACTTCCGCTTCCTGCCCGCTGTCGAGCACGTCGCCTTGTACCTGGTGATCTGGCTGCTGTCCCTGGTGGTGCTGGTGACCTTCCTCGCCATCGTGGTGCACGCGATCGGCGTCCGCTGGCTGAGCCGCACGCTGCGGCTGATCTTCTACCTGCCGGGGGCGATCGCGGGCGCGTCCAGTGTGCTGCTGTGGCTGTTCGTGCTCGATCCGACCGCCAGCCCGATCGCCGGGCTGCTGCGGCTGTTCGGGTTCGCGAGCTTCAACCAGGTCATCGCGCCCGGGCACCTGCCGCCCATCTTCGCCATCATCGCGTTCTGGACCGGCGCGGGCGGCTGGATCGTCATCATGTACGGCGCACTCAACAACATCAGCGCCGACGTGATCGAGGCGGCACGCATCGACGGCGCCGGTCCGGTGCAGATCGCCTGGCGCATCCAACTGCCGCTGCTGCGCAAGTGGATCTCATACATGGGCATCATGTCGCTGGCCGCCGGCACGCAGCTGTTCGTCGAACCGCAGCTGCTCTCGCAGGCCAGCAACGCGATCGTGCCCAACGACTACTCCCTCAACCAGCTCGCGTACCTGTACGCGTTCCAGCAGAACGACTTCAACGCAGCCGCCGCCATCTCGTTGCTGCTGCTGGTCATCGCCCTCGCGCTGTCGGCCGTCTTCGTGACGCGCGGTGGCCTGTTCGAAAGGGACTGAGCCATGGCGACAGCTGACACTCGGCGCCACCACCGGGGGCCGGCCGGACGCCCGGTGGGACGCCCGGCCGGCCAGCCGGCCGGGCGTTCCGGGGCCGACCGGGCCGGTGCCAGCGGCTGGGCCGGCCGCACGCTCGTCACGGTCGTGATCACCGTCTTCGTGCTGTTCTTCGTCATCCCGATCGTCTGGCTGCTGCTGGCCACGACGAAGTCGGCGCACGAACTCATCGTCGGCCATCCGTTCCTGCCCGGCACGCCGGGCGACCTGGCGACCAACTGGCGGCAGCTGTTCAGCTTCCAGGACGGTGCGGTGACCGCCTGGGTGGGCAACTCCGCGCTCTACGCGGTCGGTGCGCTGGTGATCACGCTCATCGCGAGCATCCCGGCGGGCTACGCGATGGCGATGACGGACTTCCGGTTCCGCCGGTCGCTGCTCGTCCTGACGCTGATCGTCATGCTCATCCCGAACACCGCGCTGGTGCTACCGATCTTCCTCGAGCTCAACGTGGTGGGGCTGATCGGCAGCCCGCTGTCGGTGATCCTGCCCATGTCGTTCTTCCCGTTCGGCGTGTACCTCACCTACATCTACTTCTCCACGAGCGTCCCGAGGGACCTGCTCGCCGCGGCCCGCATCGACGGATGTACCGAGCTCGAGGTCTTCACGAAGGTCGCGCTGCCGCTGGCCACGCCGATCGTCGCCCTCGTCGCGTTCTTCAGCTTCGTGCAGAACTGGAACAACTTCTTCCTGCCCTTCGTGATGCTGCCGTCCAGCGACGGCTACCCGGTCCAGGTCGGTCTCACGTCGCTGCTCGCCTCAACCCCGGCGTTCAACCCGAGCTCGGCCGGAACCCAGTCGGTGCAGCTGCCGACGCTCGCCCTGGCGACCGTCGTCTCCGTGCTGCCGGTGCTGATCGTCTTCGTGTTCGCGCAGCGTTTCCTGGTCGCGGGCATGACGGCGGGAGGCACCAAGGAGTGAACCCGAACCACGCCGCAAAGGAGCACCTGTGAAAGTCACCGGATACCGCAGCCTGACGACCAAGCACGACTGGGGGCGGCTGATCGGCGACGCCAACGGGGTGATGGCCGAGCCCCGCACCGACGTCCACGTGCTGATCCTGGAGACCGACGGCGGCCTGGAAGGCGTCGGTGTCGGCCCGCACGGCGACATCGGCCGGGTCTTCGGCGCCGTCGAGGGCGAAGACCCGCGGGCCGTGTCGGCGCTGTACGACCGGATGCTGGACTGGGTGTTCAAGACCGGGCACGCGGGCGCGACGTTCGGCGCCATCGGCGCCATCGACATGGCGCTGTGGGACCTCAAGGCGAAGGCCGCCGGTGAGCCCCTCTGGCGCACGCTCGGCGCGCTGGACCGGTTCGTGCCCGGGTACGCGTCCGGGCTGGACATCGCCCTGGACGACGACGCCCTGGTGCGCCTGTACGAGGGCTTCGCGGACCGGGGCTTCAGCGCCGCCAAACTCAAGGGCGGCCATGACGTCCAGCGTGACCTGCGCCGGCTGGAGGCGCTGCGGGACGTGCTGCGGCGCAACTCGGCGCAGCCGGCCCTGATGTTCGACGCCAACGAGTCGTGGAACCGGACGCAGGCAGTACGGTTCGTGACGGCGCTGGAACGCGGCGTCGACCTCACCTGGGTCGAGGAGCCCGTCCGTCGCTGGGACACCGCCGGGCTCGCCGCGGTCCGTCGCGGCGTCCGGGCCGCGGTCGCCACGGGGGAGAACCTCACCGGCCTGGAGCAGTACCGGCCGCTGCTGGACGCCGACGCCGTCGACATCGTCCAGGTCGGCAACGTCTGGGGCATCACCCACTTCCTGCGGGTGGCCGCCCTGGCGCACGGACACGACCTGCCCGTCAGCGCGGTGGCGTACCACGCCAACCCGTCCGCGCACGCCGCCGCCGCCGTGCCGAACCATCTGGCCTTCGAGGTGCAGGACGTCTCGTCGCCGATCGGCCTCACCGTCGACCAGGAGTACCAGGACGGCGGCATCGTGCTCGGCGACGAGCCGGGCCTCGGCATCCGCGTCGACGAGGCGCAGATCACCGCCCTGCAGGTCGCGAACCCGCTGGTCGCGGTCGCCGGACCGCACGTGCGGCCGTCCCGTGCCGGGCTGCGGCTCATCCCCGACGCCCGCCACGAGGAGCGGCTCGGCGTGGCGGCGGACCGGGTGGGATCATGAGCGTTCCGGAACGCAGCGGAGGTAACGACGTGAGCCAGCATCCACGGGTCGAACGGCACGCCCTGATCGTCGGCGTTCGCCCGGAGCTGCGGGAGGAATACCTGCGCCTGCACCGCGCCGTGTGGCCGCAGGTCGAGCAGACCCTCCGCGACGCGAACATCACCAACTACTCGATCTTCATCGTCGGTGACACGCTGTTCGCCTACTACGAGTACGTCGGCGACGATCACGCGGCTGACCTGGGCCGGATCGCCGAGGATCCGGTGACGCGCGAGTGGTGGACGCACACCGACCCGTGCCAGGTGCGCATCGTGGAGGAACGGGTCCCCGGCGCCCTGTGGCAGCCGCTCGACGAGATCTGGCACCTGTCGTGAGCGGGCGGGCTCCGCGGTCCCGCCCCTGGGGTGAACGGGTCGTCACACCGGCGCGCGTCGCTCGGTAGACTCTCCGCCGACCCGCAGCACCTGGCCGCGGCGGGTCGGCGGAGGGCACATGACGGCATCACAGCATTCGACCGTGGGCGGTTCACCGCCTCCTGGCTGGGTCCGGGGACCTGCCAGCCTCGCGAAGGCGCTCACCGCTGAGCTGGTGGACCGCATCGTCCGCGGGGCCTATGAGCCTGGCAGCGCGTTGCCTCCTGAGCCCGTGTTGTGCGAGACGTATTCCGTCAGCCGGACCGTCGTTCGGGAGAGCGTGAAGATCCTTCAGGAGAAGGGGCTGGTGCAGGTCCGGCAGGGCAGCGGCACGGTCGTGAACCCGCCGGCGATGTGGGACCTGCTGGACGAGCTGGTCCTGGCCGCGGCCATCGCCGTGGACGAGGACCTGGCGGTGCTCGACGACGTGGTCGCGACCCGCAGGGTCCTGGAGTCGGACATGGCGAACGTCGCCGCCCGGCTGGCCGATCCGCCGGCGGTCGAGCGGATGCTCGCGATGGTGGAGCTCATGGACGAGGTCGTCGAGGACCCCGACGCGTTCCACAAGCACGACGCCGCCTTTCATGATGTCATCATGCAGGCGTCCGGAAACCGGATCGCCCGTGCCGTGGTGCGGTCGCTGCAGAACCAGGTCGTCAACATCGACCGGTACATGGGCAGAACCGAACGCGCGCTGCGGGAGGCGTCCAACCGCGGGCACCGGCGCATCGCCGAGCGCATCGCCGCACACGACGCCGAGGGCGCGGCGACGGCGATGTTCGCGCACATCACCGACGCCTGGCTGGTGCGGCGCAGCGGATCCGCGGACCCCGACCGGCTGCGCCGGTAGCGGCACCTCGACGTCGGCGAGGGCCGCGGTGGGCGCACCATGCGGTTCGCTCATACCGCCGCCAGCGTGCGGGGCCGGGGGAGCGGGAACCCGGTCGGATCCTCGATCATGCGATCGACCACGACACCGGCACCGCCGCGCGCCGCGGCGGTGAAACCGAAGTGCGACGCGACGAAGTGGCAGCGGCGTGCGGTCGAGGCCACGGCGAGACCGGCGAGCCCGGCCTGCGCGGCCGGGATGAGATGGTCGGCGAGCTCGGCGAAGTAGCCACCGAGGACGATCACCCGCGGGTTGAACAGGTTGACCAGGACGGCACCGCCGTGTCCGAGCCACCTGCCGATCTCGGCGACGGCGGCGAGCGAGGCCCGGTCACCGGCGGCGATGCGCCGGGCGACCTCGCGGACGCGTTCCTCCGGGTCCGGCACCGGGTCCTGGTCGAGGTCGTAGGCGGCGTCCGGGGTGGCCCGGCGGACCAGCTCGGCGAGGCCGACCTTCGTCTCCCAGCAGCCGACCTGGCCGCAACCGCACCGGGCGCCGCCGGGATCCACGGGCAGGTGGCCGATCTCGCCGGAGAACCCGTCCGCGCCGCGCAGGAGCCGGCCGCCGAGGATGACGCCGCCGCCGACGCCGACCTCGCCGGTGAGGTACACGAGGTCGTCGGTGCCGGCGGCGACGCCCCCGGCGTGTTCGGCGAGGGCGGCCAGGTTGGCGTCGTTGTCCACGCCGATCCAGAGGTCGGGTGCGAGACTGCGGGCAAGCCGCGCGACGACCGGCACGTCGTGCCAGCCAAGGTTCGGTGCCAGCACGACGACCCCGCGCGCGGTGTCCACCAGGCCCGGCACCCCGACGGTGAGGCCGATCGGGGTCACCCCGCGGCGGGCCAGCGCCGTCAGGGACCGCCGGGCCACGGCGGTGAGGTCGTCGAGGCACCGCTCGACGTCGCCGCGCATGGCGTTGAAACCGACCCGCTTCTGAATGACGGTGCGCCCGGTGAGGTCGCTGCCGTGCACCGCCACGTAGTCGACGTTGATCTCGATGCCGACGGCTCCGACGTCCGGGCTCAGCGCCACACCGCGACCGGGGCGTCCGGCGGCGCCGGAGTATTCGAGGCCGGTGTCGCGGACCAGGCGGCGGGCGGACAGCTCGTCGACGAGGCTGGACACCGTGGTCTTGTGCAGGCCGGTCGCGGCGGCGATCGCGGCGCGGGAGCGCGGACCGTTGGCGCGGATGTATCGCAGGGCCCGGGTGAGGTTGGCGCGACGCATGGCGAGCTGGTCGGTCGGCTCCGTGGCGGAGCCCGCGCCGGCTCGGTCCTTGCTCATCATCACCGCACTTTCCAGAAGAAGCGCCGTCAACCGATCGGCATGGTCATTTCGGCGATGCGGCGGCGACGGCCAAATAGTCGGTCGGGATTGGCGTGTCACGGGTCTCCAATGTGCGCGAAACACAGGATCGAGTCAAGGGATCCAACGCCCCGCATGTTGGCGTCCGCACCGTTGCCGAAGCAGCGGTGGTGACGACTCCGGCGCCGAGCGGCGAATAACGAAAATGTGTTCGGTGACCCGTATCGTCGTCGGCATGACGGCCGCGGCGCTGGTCATGAGCAGCGGCGATGCGCCCGGTGAGCCCGTGATCGGTGCGTCGTCAGGCAAGTTCGATCCGGCCCGAAGAAACTGTTATCGGCGGGCCTCTGGAAAAGTCGCAGTCAATCATCTGTGAAAATTTCGTACGGATAGGAGCGGCAGGCCGCGGCCGCTCGGCCGCCGGATGAATACGCGATGAGGTGCGCAAATTCGTGTGATGGGCCCGGGAAAGCGGCGCATCCGGTGCTGCGGGTCAAATCGGGTATCACGTTCCACTTGAATGTTTGCCGTGGTTCTGGCAATCTCGCGGCCTAGATGTGAGCGCTCCCGCCCCCGCTTGCAAGCTGTCCACCCGCCATCGGAGACCTGCACGGCGCCTCGTCAGATGCCTGATGTGAGCGTTAACAAGAATATTTCACGGTCCAACCCGCCAGAAGGACTGAGCCGGGCCGTCGCCACCCGCACACGCCGTCCCCGCGTGGGCCGGATCGGCGCGTCCGCCTCGCCCCGGCCGCCGGCAGTGCGGCTCTCGACTGAAGGAGAACCCATGGAGGCCCCCACTCAGGCCCGGCCGGCCCGGAAGCGGCGGCACGGTTGGCGATCGGGCATCATCGCGGCGGTCGTGACCGCGCTGGTCGGCGGTGCGGTCGTCGCGGTGAACATGACCACCGCGTCGGCGGCGACGGTCGACACCAGCGCCTGGTACGTCCTGGTCAACCGCAACAGCGGCAAGGCCGTCGACGTGTACAACTTCGCCACGAACGACGGTGGACGGATCACCCAGTGGACGCGTGGCGACGGCGCGAACCAGCAGTGGCAGTTCGTGGACTCCGGCGGCGGCTACTACCGGCTGAAGTCGAAGCACTCCGGGAAGGTCCTGGACGTCTCCGGCTTCTCCACCGCCGACGGCGGCACCGTCGTGCAATGGGCCGACCTCAACGGCACCAACCAGCAGTGGCGGCTCGCCGACTCCGCCGACGGCTACGTGCGCCTGCTCAACCGCAACAGTGGCAAGGCCCTGGAGGTACAGGGCGCTTCCACGGCCGACGGCGGCAACATCGTGCAGTACGCCGACTGGGGCGGCACCAACCAGCAGTGGCAGCTCGTCCGGGTCGGTACGACCACCCCGACGTCGAACCCGCCGACCGGGTCCGGGTCGTACAACAACCCGGTGGTGTGGCAGGACTTCGCCGACGGCGACATCATCCGGGTCGGCGACGCCTACTACTACTCGGCGTCCACCATGCACTACTCGCCGGGCGCGCCGATCCTGCGCTCCTACGACCTGGTGCACTGGGAGTACGCCGGGCACTCGGTGCCGAGACTGGACTTCGGCTCGAGCAACTATGACCTCAGTGGCGGGCGGGCATACGTCAAGGGCATCTGGGCGTCGACGCTGAACTACCGCAAGAGCAACAGCACGTACTACTGGCTCGGCTGCGTCGAGTTCAACCGCACCTACGTGTACACGTCGTCCACAGTGGACGGCACCTGGCAGAAGCGGTCGCAGATCGGCAACTGCTACTACGACGCCGGGCTGCTCATCGACGACGACGACACGATGTACGTGGCCTACGGCAACAGCACCCTGAGCGTCGCCCAGCTGTCCGCCGACGGGCTCAGCCAGGTCCGCGCCCAGCAGGTGTTCACCACACCGTCGAGCGTCGGCACCCTCGAAGGGTCGCGGTTCTACAAGCGCAACGGCAGCTACTACATCTTCGTGACCCGGCCGGCCAACGGCCAGTACATCCTCAAGTCCAGCAGCCCTTGGGGCCCGTACGAGATGCGCCAGGTCCTGCTCAACATGCCCAGCCCGATCTCCGGCGGCGGCACCCCGCACCAGGGTGGTCTCGTCCAGACGCAGAACGGCGACTGGTACTACATGTCCTTCGTCGACGCGTACCCGGGCGGCCGCGTCCCCGCGCTGGCCCCGATCAGCTGGAGCGCGGACGGCTGGCCGAGCGTGCAGACCGTCAACGGCGGCTGGGGCGCCACGTATCCCAACCCGAACATCACCACGTCGAAGACGGTCAAGCCGATGATCGGCGCCGACACGTTCACCGGCACGGCCCTCGGGCCGCAGTGGGAGTGGAACCACAACCCCGACACATCGAAGTTCTCCACCGGCAGCGGGCTGCGGCTGCAGACCGCGACCGTGACCAGCGACCTGTACTCGGCGCGCAACACGCTCACCCACCGCATCCAGGGCCCGACGTCCACCGCGACGATCGAACTGGACTACTCCACGATGGCCGACGGCGACCGGGCCGGCCTCGCCATGCTCCGCGACTCGTCCGCCTGGATCGGCGTCAGGCGCGACGGCAGCACGACCAGAGTCGTCATGACCAACGGGCTGACCATGAACAGCAGCTGGGGCACCACGAGCACCGGCACCGAGATCGCCGGCGCGAATGTCTCCGGCGGCCGGATCTGGCTGCGGGCGACCGCCGACATCAGACCGGGCTCAGGCCGGCAGGCGCGCTTCTCCTACAGCACCGACGGCACGAACTTCACGGCCCTCGGCAACGCGCTGACGCTCAACAACGCCTGGCAGTTCTTCATGGGCTACCGCTACGGCGTCTTCAACTACGCCACCAAGGCGCTCGGCGGCACCGTCACCGTCCGGCGCTTCGACCAGACCACGCCCTGACCCTCACCCGAAAGGCACCGTCATCGTGAACGATCCGAAACGCCGGCGCAGACTGCGAGTGTTCCTGCCGCTGCTGACCGCCGGGCTGATCGCCGCCGGCGCGGCCCTGTTCTTCACCGGCTCCGCCAGCGCCGGTACCACCCTCGGCGCCTCCGCCGCTGAGAAGGGCCGCTACTTCGGTGCGGCCGTTTCCGCCGGCAAGCTCGGCGACGGCACGTACACCAGCATCCTCAACCGTGAGTTCAACGCGATCACCCCCGAGAACGAGATGAAGTGGGACGCCACCGAGCCGTCCCAGGGCCGGTTCTCCTACACCGGAGCGGACCGGATCGTCGCCCACGCGCAGGCGAACGGGCACAAGCTCCGCGGCCACACCCTCGCCTGGCACTCGCAGCAGCCGGGCTGGGCGCAGGGAATGTCCGGCAGCGCCTTGCGCAGCGCGATGGTCAACCACATCACCCAGGTCGCGACGCACTTCAAGGGCAAGATCTACGCCTGGGACGTGGTGAACGAGGCGTTCGCCGACGGTGGCAGCGGCGGGCGTCGTGACTCGAACCTGCAGCGCACCGGCAACGACTGGATCGAGGTCGCGTTCCGCACCGCGCGGGCCGCGGACCCGGGCGCGAAGCTCTGCTACAACGACTACAACACCGACGGGATCAACGCCAAGAGCACCGGCATCTACAACATGGTGCGGGACTTCAAGTCCCGTGGCGTGCCGATCGACTGCGTCGGCTTCCAGTCGCACCTGGGTGGTCTGCCGTCCGGGGACTACCAGGCCAACCTGCAGCGCTTCGCCGACCTCGGCGTGGACGTGCAGATCACCGAGCTCGACATCTCCGGCAGCAACCAGGCGCAGGCGTACGCCAACGTGGTGAACGCCTGCCTGGCCGTGTCCCGCTGCACCGGCATCACGGTGTGGGGCATCCGCGACAGCGACTCGTGGCGTACCGGCGAGAACCCGTTGCTGTTCAACGCCTCCGGCGCGAAGAAGGCCGCCTACACCTCGACCCTCAACGCCCTCAACGCCGGCTCCAACCCCGGCCCGACCGGCTCCTCGGGCGGCGTCGACACCAGCGCCTGGTACGTCCTGGTGAACCGCAACAGCGGCAAGGCCGTCGACGTGTACAACTTCGCCACCAACGACGGCGGGCGCATCACGCAGTGGACGCGGACCAGCGCGAACAACCAGCAGTGGCAGTTCGTGGACTCCGGCGGCGGCTACTACCGGCTCAGGTCGCGGCATTCCGGGAAGGTCCTGGACGTCTCCGGCTTCTCCACCGCCGACGGCGGCACCGTCGTGCAGTGGACCGACCTCAACGGCACCAACCAGCAGTGGCGGCTCGCGGACTCCGGCGGCTACGTGCGGCTGATCAACCGCAACAGCGGCAAGGCCCTGGAGGTCCAGGGCGCTTCCACGGCCGACGGCGGAAACATCGTGCAGTACGCCGACTGGGGCGGCAACAACCAGCAGTGGCAGCTCGTCCGCATCTGATAGACACCCCTCGAAGGAGCACACCCCGAATGAACACGCAACGAACACGTCGGCGGCTCGGCATCGCCGTTGCCGCGGTGGCGACCGTATTGGCCGGCGCGGGCGTGACCGTCCTCAACATGTCGACCGCCTCGGCGGCCACGGTGGACACCAGCGCGACCTATGTCCTCGTCAACCGCAACAGCGGCAAGGCCCTGGACGTGTACAACTTCGCCACCAACGACGGCGCGCGCATCACCCAGTGGGCCCGCAGTGACGCCAACAACCAGCAGTGGCAGTTCGTGGACTCCGGCGGCGGCTACTACCGGCTCAAGTCGAAGCTGTCCTCGAAGGTCCTGGACGTGTACAACTTCTCCACCGCCGACAGCGCGTCCGTCGTGCAGTGGGCCGACCTCAACGGCACCAACCAGCAGTGGCGCCTGGCGGACTCGTCCGGCGGCTACGTGCGGCTGATCAACCGCAACAGCGGCAAGGCCCTCGAAGTCCAGGGCGCTTCCACGGCCGACGGCGGCAACATCGTGCAGTACGCCGACTGGGGCGGCAACAACCAGCAGTGGCAGCTCGTCCGCCTCGGTGGCACCACCCCGACCACGCCGGGCACCACCACCGGTTCCGGCTGCACGCTGCCGTCGTCCTACCGGTGGTCGTCGACCGGTTCCCTGGCCAACCCGAAGTCCGGGTGGGTCTCGCTGAAGGACTTCACCAACGTCGTCTACAACGGCCGGCACCTCGTCTACGCCACGACGCACGACACCGGCTCGACGTGGGGGTCGATGAACTTCGGCCTGTTCACCAACTGGTCCGACATGGGCTCGGCCAGCCAGAACGGCATGAACTTCGGTGCCGTCGCACCCACCCTGTTCTACTTCGCCCCGAAGAACATCTGGGTGCTGACCTACCAGTGGGGCGGCTCGGCGTTCAACTACCGCACCTCCAGCGACCCCACCAACGCCAACGGCTGGTCCTCGGCGCAGACGCTGTTCTCCGGCAGCATCTCCGGGTCCGGCACCGGACCGATCGACCAGACGATCATCGGTGACGG